>CAZDDH010000156.1:0-20710 GCA_964504165.1 uncultured Rickettsiales bacterium
GGGCCGTGTCGTCGTCGGCCATCGTATCGTCGTCGACGGTGTCGTCGTCATCGGTCTCGCAGCCCACGACCCCGAGCCACAGCAACGCCATCGCCGTCCACAGCAGCGCTCGTACATCCATGGTTGGCCCCCTAACGTGTCTTCTTAGGCTTGGAGTAGTGATAGACCGTGGCCTGGCTGGCCGCCGGCTTGGTCTTGGTTCCTCGGGTGATCTGCCCCGACGTCAGCCCACCCATCACCTTACCCATCGGGCCGTGCTTGTAGGCGAACTCCGTGGCCTCTCGGCTCGACTTCTGCTCGTCGTCCGCCTGCAGCAGCAATCCCTCGACCGTGCCGGCGTCCCAGGAGCTCGACGGCCCCTCCAGCAGCACGCGGCGCACATCCAGCAAGGCGTCGGCCGCCACCCGGATCTCCCGATCCCGCTTGAGGCTGGCGTCGTCGAGGATCTGGCCGCGCACCTGCTGGGCCAGCTTGGCGGCCAAGAAGTAGGCCAGCCCGTTGACGTCCCGTGGCCCCCCTTCCCGCAAGGTGGGGCTATCCAGCACCGCCGAGTGGGCGTGCACCAGCATCTTCGCCAGCTTCCGGGGGGCGGCGGTCACCCCTTGCAGCGAGAGGTAGGTCGCCAGGTGGGAAGCCAGCAACGTCTGGGCCAGGGACATGGCCTTGCGCACATCGGCGTCGGGCATGGGGAGGGATCCCTGGGCGGGTGCTTGCGCCGGCGTCCGAGCGGGGGGCGCGGCCGCCGGAGCCGCGGTCTGTGTAGCCGGTGGTGGAACCGTCGCAGCCGGTGAGCTCGCGCTGCCGGCGGCAGCCGGGCCCCCCATACTCCGCTGCATCTCCCTTTGCAGCTTGCGCTTGCGTTCGGCCGCCTCCTTGAGCTCCACCACCAGCAGCCGGTGGCGGATCCACTTGACCAGCCAGATGCACGACACCACCACCAGCGCCAGGCCGATGAGCTCGCTGAGGGGGAGCTTGTTGAGCACCGCCAGCGCCCCGCTGAACCCGGTCCCGCCGGACACGAAGTGCTCGACGCCCCACAGGGCAGCGAGGAGCACGAGCATGATGGGAAGGTAACGCTGAGCCAGGTTCATCGAGGATCCCTCGGGATCATCCTAGCAGGGGATCGGGCCTTCAGAGCAACCGGTCCGCCCGCAGGTTGGCGACGATGCGGGCCGGGGCCTTCATTCGGTTCATCGTGTAGAAGTGCAGGCCGGGTACACCGGCCGCCAGCAGCTCGGCACAGCTGCGGGTCGCGTACTCGATGCCGAACGCCAGCACCTCCTTGGGGTTATCGGGCAGCGCCTTCAGGCCGGCGTCCAGCTCAGCGGGGATGCTCGCCCCGCACAGGCGGGCGAGGTTGCGCATCATCTTGACGCTGAAGATGGGCATCACGCCGGGCACGATGGGCACATCGATCCCCCCGGCCCGGGCCCGCTCCACGAAGTCGAAATAGTGGCGGTTGTCGTAGGTGTAATTGGTGATCACGAAGCGGGCCCCCCGCTCCACCTTGAGCTTGAGGAAGTCCAGGTCCCGCTCCTTGGATTCCGCGTCCACGTGGCCTTCGGGGTAGCCCGCCGCACCCACGCAAAAATCGAAGTGCTCCCCGATGAAGGCCAGCAGATCGCTGGCGTGGGGCAACGCCTCGGGGTGGGGCGTGAACTCCGGGTCGTCCCGGGGGATGTCCCCGCGCACGGCCAGCACGTTGCCGATCCCCATCTCCCGGTAGTCCCCCAGGGCGCCGAGGATGTCCTGCGGCCCCAGCCCGTAGCACGAGAAGTAGGCCAGCACCTCCAGGCCGCGGCCCTGCAGCGTCTCCACCAGTTTGCGGGAGCCCTCCCGGGTGGACCCGCCGGCGCCGAAGGTTACCGAGACGAAGTCCGGCCCCACCTCCACCGCCTTGCCGATGGCGATCTGCTGGTTGGCTCGCGCCTTGTCGGTGCGGGCGGGAAAGAACTCGAACGAAAGGGTCGGCGGGCCTCCTGCGGCCCAGCGATCGGTCAGCTCCATGGCGTCCTCCCTCTGGATCCGCAGAGTGTAAGCCATGGACGTCTGATATAAACAGTACTGAGGCGCCATTCAGTGCCTTGTTGTGAGGTGTGCATGAAAACCGCGATGCGAATGTTGGCCGTGATGGTGTGGATGGCGGTGCCGCTGGGCATCATCCCGCTGGGCGCCTGTGACGGCGAGGAGGAGCCCGATCCGATCCATGTAGCCATCGACGCCGAGTGCGACAACATCAACCCCGACTACTGCATGCTGCCGTGGCCGTCGAGCCGCTATCTGGTGGAGGACGCCGGCACCGCCACCGGCTGGCGGTTGGACTACGATCCCGAGGCGTTCGAGCTGAACAACCGCAGCGACCCCTTCGACGTGGGGCCCTACAACATCCAGGACGGCTTCCCGCCGTCGGCCCAGATCATCACCCTGTTCTCCGCCCCCGTCAGCGACACCGAGCTGCCCCACCACTGGGACATGGACGCCTCCCTGGCCGACGGCTGCCCCACCGTGCTGCTGGACATGACCACCGGCGAGCGGGTGGCCCACTTCGCCGAGTTCGACGCCCAGTTCGAGTACCCCGCCGAGATCATGATGTACATCCGCCCGGCCCAACGGCTGCAGGAGGACCACCGCTACGCCGTGGCCATCCGGGATCTCCAGTATGACGACGGCGGCGCCGTGGAGGCATCCGAGATCTTCGCCGCCCTACGGGACGGGATCGTCACCGACAGCGACCTGGTGGAGGGCCGCCGGGACGGCTTCGAGGAGATGTTCACCGCGCTGGAGGCCGACGGCGTCGACCGGGCCTCCCTGATCCAGGCCTGGGACTTCCACACCAGCTCGGGGGAGGTGTTGTGGCGGGACCTCGTGGCCCTGCGGGACGACGCCGTGGAGCGCTTCGGCGACGGCATCGCCATCGACATCGAGTACGACGACGTGGATTACAACGAGCATATCTATCGCCGCATCGAGGGCACGTTCACCGCCCCCACCTACCTGGACGACCCGGACCCGCCGTCCCTGCTCGCCCGGGACGCCGACGGCAACCCCCAGTACCAGCAGGACTGGGACTATCCCTTCCTGGCGCTCATCCCCCGCTCCCTCGCCGAACCCGGCGCCGAGCCCGGCCGCGTGCTGGCCTTTGGCCACGGCTTCTTCGGCACCATGACCGAGGCCGAGTCCGGCTACCTCGAAGCCTTTGCCGACGAACACGGCTTCGTGCTGGTGGCCACCAACTGGGTGGGCATGAGCACCACCGATTCTGGGTACGCGGCGTCCGCGCTGGTGGACCTCAGCGAGTTCCCCACCATCGTCGAGCGCACCATGCAGGGCATCATCAACCAGATCCTCGTGCCCCAGGCCCTCACCGGCGTGGGGTCCCACATGGAGGAGTTCCACGTCGACGACCAGCTGGTCTTCGACCCCGACGAGGTCTACTTCCTGGGCATCAGCCAGGGGGCCATCATGGGCACCACCGTCATGGCCCTGACCCCCTACGTGGAGCGTGGCGTGCTCAATGTCGGCGCCGCCATCTACCCGGTGCTGCAGAGCCGCTCCACCAACTTCGGCCCCTTCGAGCTGATCTTCTCGGCCTACTACGAGGAGCGCATCGACCGGGAGTTCTACTGGTCGCTGATGGGCCACCAGTGGGACCGCATCGAGCCCATCACTTTCCTGCCCCACCTGCTGGCCGACCCCCTGCCCGGCAGCGAGACCAAGAAGATCCTCTACCAGGTGGCCCTCAACGACGACCAGGTCTGCAACGTGGGTTCGGACATCGCTATCCGCACCGCCGGCTTCGAGCAGATGCTGCCCAGCTCCCACGAGGTCTGGGGCGCGCCGGTGGCCTCCGAGGATCCCCACGACGGATCGGTGGCCCAGTACTGGACCTGCGGCGAGGACGACGTGCCGGTGGGCAACATCCCCGCCGACGACGAGGCCAACGACGCCCACCAGTGCCCCCGCCGCGCCGCCTCCGGCCAGGCCCAGATCGACGCCTTCTTGCACCCCGACGGCGTGGTGATCCACCCTTGCGACGGGGCCTGCGACCCGGACTGAGAGGACGGTACCGATGAGCTACTGGGACGACATCTTCAGCAACGACCCGAGCCAGCACACGCCCGGCCAGCCCCTGGAGGCCACCGGCGGCGACGACGTCTTCGACCTGCGCGGCCTCATCGCCGACCAGGCCCGCCAGATCGGCCAGCTGGAACTCACCGTCGAGGCCCTGGTCCACATCCTCGAACAGCGCCACGGCCTCACCCGCGACGAGCTGGCCCTGACCATCCAGCGCATCGACCTCGCCGACGGCGTCGAGGACGGCCAGATGGGCCCCGATCAGTCGCTCAACATGCCCTCCTGCCACGTCTGCCGCCGCCCGGTGAACCCCCGCCGCGACATATGCATCTACTGCCACACCCCCATCGAGCAAGGCGCCGCCCCCCGCCGCATCCGCACCGTACGCTGCGCCAAGTGCGGCAAGGAGGTGGCGGAGCTGCGGAGCTTTGTCGGGGAGGGTGGGCTGGTTTGTGGGGGGTGCCGGGAGGGATGAGAGGGAGGCCGACCCGAACGTTTTTCGTGTGTGTAGGCGGGCTACTGGCGCTCGTCACGCTGCCTTCCTGTGGGCCACAGCGGGTTGAACGAGACTGCGAACCCAATGAGCTGTTGTACATGGACGAGGCCTTTCAGCGCGCCGTCGACGTCAGCGACGCCGTCAGTGAGGAGCTGGCTAGCCAATACCCGGAAGAAGAGACCACCTATGCGCATATCCTGGCGTCGCTTGCCGAGACGATGTCCGCGGGCAAGGTGATCTGCGCTGAATTCACGCCACAGGAAGGCGAGGCCAACGCCTTCGGCGTCACGAACGTATCGACGGGCAAGATCTTCGTGAATGTGAACTACTGGGAGGACCACTATGAACATTTCCAGCGGTCAAAGGACTACGGCCAGCTAGACGATCCGGACATCGTCGCCCTGCTGGCAGAAGCCGACCCGGTGGACTACTCCGAACTCCTGGATGAAGCCATGGGGTACCTCTATGGGCCCGCGGTTGCAGCTCAGGTCCTGGTCCACGAGGCCGCCCACCTGGTCACCGCTCCCGACTACAAACACACACTCGACAGTTCTGAAAGCCTCCCCGACGAAGCCGACTTCGTGACCGCTGCCGGCCAGTTGACGCTGAGCACCTTCTACCAGGAGATCTGGTTGCGGGAGTACGCGTGGCTCGACAACACGTGGCAGGAGTTTCAAGACGACCCGTGATCGCGACGGCATGCGGACAAAGTGTCAGACACCGCATGCTGGCCGAGGTGTCAGGCACCATCTCGGTCGTCCACGAGGGCTTCCATTCGCAAGGCCCGTCCCCACTAGCCAATACGTCCCCTTCCACTTACGTCACGCTCCCGCCCTTCCGTCCCGTGATCGGATAATGAGGATTCCATGCCGAAACATCGGCTTCCGAACAGCACAGGGGCGCTGAAAGGAATCTGTCCATGAAACGATCTGGCACGTTCGCGCGGCACACCATCCTTGTGGGACTTGGCTTCCCGCTTGTCCTGATGGGCTGCTTCGAACTCCCGGGAGTCGTCGTGCTCGACGACGACAGCGTCGAGGACGGCGACGACGAGCCCATCGATTCAGACGGTGATGGACTGTCGGATGAAACCGAGACTGCCCTGGGCACATCCCCCGACAATGCGGACACCGACGGCGACGGTCTCGACGACGGCAATGAGCTGGACCTGGGTACGGATCCTACCGAGGAGGACACGGACGGCGACGGCTACACCGACGGCGAGGAACACTTCGGAAACTACGACCCCACCGACGCCAATGACAAGCCCTATATCGGTGGTTACGGCCGCGACGATTGCTGGGCCGACTACATTGGCCACCCTCTGGGCGACCTGAGCTACATCGACCAGCACGGGGAGGCGGTGTACTTCCGGGACTTCTGCGCGCGGGAGATCTTCATCGAATCCGGAGCCTACTGGTGACCCAGCTGCTCAGCGAACGCCGGTACGGCGGAAAACCTCTACCAGCAGTATGTCGATGACGGCTTCATCATGGTCATCATCTGGGGCGAGTGTGACGGCGGCAACTCGGCTACCCATGCGGTTGAGTACGGCGTCACCTTCCCTTTCCTGTGCGATCCCCAATGGTCCTTCGAGATCCAGTACGGTCAGGACAACTACATACCCTCCCATTTCATCGTCGAGCCGGGCCTACACATGGTGGTCACCGACGACCCGGACGCTCGGGATATGATTCCGGATTACCTTCCCTGACGGGAATCGGCGAATGCGGTGTCAGGCACTGGCACCTTCCGTCTTTCCGTTCATTTTCCGTTTCAATGGTCACCTACAAAGTGGGCTGCAAGTGCATGGCACTTTCCCCATTCTCTTCCCCAGGGGCAATGCGAGGTACCGCTGTCGCCAGGAGGATCGATTGTCCAACAAACTCGTCCGTCCGTTCGCCGCAGCGTGTTTGCTCCTTTGTCTTACCTTGGCGACGCCAGCGCAGGGCTCGCACATCGGCCCACAGAAGGGAAGAGCCCTGGCCACTGTGGGGATCGGAATCCAGGGGATCGGACTGGGTTTGGCTGTGGCATCGATCGTTGACCTGGACAATGCCTTCGGTTTCCGGATCGGCTACGAACTCTTGAGTCCGGCCTTCGCACCGATGACCATCGCCGGCTTCGAAGCGGCCCTCTCCGATAGTACGGAAGCCGGCCAGTTCCGCGCGGCGGGGATCGGGTTCCTCGAAAGCGCACTATATGCCGGTGTGATGGCCGGAGTCAGTGCCATCAATCTGGCCGTCAACAATGCCTATTTGCACTATCAGTGCAATGTCCTGGGACACCACGACTACTGCTTCGAGGATTGGGGTTCCATGTACATCACAGTCCGGCTGATCGCCTATTCCGGAGTAGCGCTCGCCATGCTGATCCCCGGCGTCGATCTGACGCTGAGAGCCCGTGAAGCCACCAACCAACCAGGATCTGCCAACTCTTCGGACCACTCCGTGACCCTACACCTCGGTCCCGGGGGATTGCAGTTCTGTGGTCGGTTCTGATCTGGTCTATAAGGCAAGGTAAAAGTCAGACACTGTCTTGTGGGTATACCTCTGATCCTGCGTGGATACTCTTGAATCCAAGCCCATACGCTCCCAGACGGCCTCTGTTGACAGCGAACCGGCGGACAACAGCTAGCGAACGGTCCCACCGCTCGCTCCAGCCGTCCACAGCCATCGCACAACGACCGGCTGTTCCAGTGAGCTGGCGGGGAATGTGTATTTGCTTACCTCCTCGGCATAGCAGGAGCCCGTTAGAAGTGCCATGCGAACCGATCCAATCGAAGTGTCTGCCGCTTCTTCCTAAGGCTTCGGCACAAGCGGCAGAACCCGCTCCCGAATGAGCGCCACGACCTCCCCGAACTCCGGCGACTCTGAAGGTCGCCCTTTCCTCAAAAACGCCTCCCACTTGAGGCGTGCTGTATCGGACGCGGCAAACGAATCGGTCAACGCCGCGGGTACCTCGCTGTGCAGCGCGGTCTGACGGCGTGCAAAGGTGGCTCGGAGCGCCGGCTTCAGATCACCTTCGATCCCATCTCGCAGCACCGCCCAGATGTCGTAGTAGTCCTTGAGCCGGCTGTTATCGATGCCGCGGCTGACGATGGTCTCGAACTTCTCGGCCACCATGGTCTCGATGCGGTACATGGACAGCCGGGGTGGGGGCTGGTCATCCAGCAGGTGATCCAGCTCGACGAACTCGGGCTCAGGGCTGACCACATCGCCGAAGCCCACGTCGAAACGCAATTTCATCCGTGCCGTTGTGAGTGAGGCGAGCAAGACGATACGAACGCCCGGGTAGGGTAGGTCCTCTCGGATGACCTGGGCCGATACCGAGCTGGCATCGAAGACCAGGCCGTCCTCGCCAGGGATAGCGGCGACATCGGCGAACAGCGCACCATCTCGTCGAGGCTGCGTTCGGTGCGACCGTGGAAGTCGACGTCGACGGTCATACGGTGTGTGGCTCCGAGGCGGTAGAGCAGCATCGCGCCACCCTTGAGCACGAAGTCGTCACTCCAGGACGACACGCTCAGGCGGTACAGGAATCGCTCGTTGGCGTAGCGCAGCAGCATGCGCTCGAAGGCCTCGCCATCGGCTCTGGCGCGGTTGAGCAGTCGTTGCCTGACCGATGCGGGGAGATTGCGGGTCACCTGAGCAGAGCCTCTTTGTAGGGGCGGATGATCGTGCGGACTCGGCACAGCCGGGCCATCTCGTCCAGCTCGTTGATTTGGTTGCGGTAGCTCTGGATGAAGTCCGCCAGGGCCTCGATGGCCACGGCCTGGGTGACCAGGCGGCGGAACTTGAAACAGTCGGCCACGGTGCGGGCCGGAGTGGTCATGCGTACGTCGATGCCGTCAATGGGATAGGTGACAACACCCTCGTCGAGGAACTTGGCGCCCATCTGCACCGTGCGGATCGGCGGGTGAGCGATGCGCGGGGGCTTGTCACCGATGGGTACGCCGAGCCAGATCTCCCAGGGGCTTTCGGTGGTCAGGTCGTGGAAACGCAGCGCCGAGAGCAAGCAGATGATCGAGCGCGAAGCTTGTATCGCGACCTCGGCGAATTCCCGGTGGAGGCTGCCGATGAAGTCGGACGGCACGTACACACCTCGCCCGGATCGTACGAGCTTGCCGTCGTCCACGAGGCGGTAGATGTACGAGCGGGGCACACCCAGCTCGGCGGCATCGCGGGCGGTGATGATGCCCTTTTCTTCGGCCCGCTGGAGAAGCGCATCGATGCCTTTGGAACGTCTCATGTGGTACAAAATACCTTAAAATTTTCTTTATCGTAAGGTTTTTAGTACCCGCATGTCCGTTCTTCAACCTCGCTGAAAGCCATCCCTTTCTCTCGCCACTCCCGCCCTCAAGCCTCCCCACGCCGAACAACCTGCCCCGGGCGCGGATCCGGGTGGTAGCCGTCCGGGGTGACCACCGGGTGGCCGTTGACCATCACCGTGTCGATGCCGGTGGGGAACACGTCCGGCTCCAGCGGTGTGCTGCGGGTATCCACCGTGTCGGGGTCGAACAGCACCAGATCGGCCCAGTTGCCCGGCTCGATGACCCCGCGGCCTTTGATGCCCAGCTGCTGGGCCGGTAGCGAGGTGGATTTGCGGATCGCCTCGGGCAGGGGCAGCACCTTCTCGCGGCGGACGTACTTGCCCAGCAGCCGGGGGTAGCAGTCGTAGAACAGGTGGCTTGGCTTGCCGGTGCCCAGCAGGATGGAGTCGGTGACGATGGAGACGTTGGGATCGGTGATGCCGGCGTAGACGCTGCGCTCGACGAACTCGTCGCCGGGCCAGCTGGGGGTCTCGAAGACCAGCAACCGGCCGTCCTCCTCCAGCAGCATGTCGCACACCGCGTCGAAGGGAGACACGCCACGCTCCTTGCCGATCTCGACGAAGTTCTTGCCCACGTAGCGCTGGTTTTGGTCGCTCTGGACCGCCATCACGTAGACGGAACGGAACCCCATCAGCTGGAAGAAGTTCATCGACCAGGTGTCCGCCTCCCGGTGGGGCCAGACCGACTTGCCGTGGGTGATCGAGTCGCCTATCCGAGCCCGCGTTGCCCGGTCCGAGAGCCGCTCGATGATCCGCTCCTTGCCCCCCTCGAGGGCCCAGGGTGGGAAGAAGGCGAAGGCGTGGGTGAAGCCTGCGCCGGTGGGCATCGCGTCGACCCCCATCGGCATGCCCGCCTCGATCTCCCGGTTGATATGGGCGAGCTTGGAGCGCATGAACTGGTCCACGGGCACCGGGATCTTCAGGCGCTTGTAGATCGCCGCGCCGAGGCGGGTGGCGGCGTAGAACGCCTTGTCCACCAGCCCGTTGACGTGGGGGATCACGAACAGGTGGGACAGCTGGACCCGCGCGCCTGTGCGGCGGCTGACGGTCATCAGCTCGTCGATGGCCTCCGGCAGCGTGTTGGAGTAGCTGCGCAGGTGGGTGGAGAGCACCCCGTCCACCGGCGTCAGCAGCTCGGCGAGCTGCACCAGCTCCTCTTCGTCGGCGCTGAGGCCGGGGAAGTACTGCAGGCCCGCGCTCATCCCAAGGGCGCCGGCTTCCAGGCAGTCGGCCAGCATCACCTTCATCGCCCGTAGTTCGTCGGGGGTGGCGAGCCCCCGCTCCAGGCCCTTGGCGGCGATGCGGATCATGCCGTGGGGGGCCAGCAGTCCGCAGTTGAGAACCGTGCCGCGGTGGTCGAGGGTCTCCATCATGCCGCCCATCGTCTCCCAGCCGATGTATGGTTCCTGATCCTCGCCGAGGAATGCGTCCAGATAGGACAGCGCCTGGCCGCGGAACCGTCCGCTGACCGGCGCCATCGCCATGCCGCAGTTGCCGCCGACCACCGTGGTGATGCCCTGGCGCAGCAGCGGCTCGAGCAACCGCTGGTGGTGGCCACGGTGGATCACCGTGTCGGCGTGGCTGTGCGCGTCGATGAAGCCGGGGCACAGCGCCAGGCCCCGGCCGTCGATGCGTTGGGCCGTCTCGGCTCCGTCCAGCTGGCCGATCTCGGCGATCTTGCCGCCGTGGATCGCCACGTCTCCCGCATACCCCTCCCGGCCCGTGCCGTCGTGGATCTGTGCACCGCAGATCACCGAGTCGAACGTCATGGCTGCCTCCCTTTCATAAAAAAACCGTCCGGTTGGTTTAAGATAGGTTATCCTGCCAGCACGTCAACCCCGGCGAGGACAAAAAGTTGGTCAAGACCAAGAATCCAGAGCTCGAAAAACGCCGCCGAACCCAGATCATGGAGTCGGTCTGCCGCCTGCTCGCCGAGGGCTCGCACCGGGCCCTGACCCTGAGGGCGGTCGCCGACGACGCGGGCGTCAGCAAGGGCATGGTGACCTACTACTTCGACAGCAAGGACCAGCTCATCGCCGAGGCCATCACCCACTTCCTCGATCAGCAGCTGGGGCTGGTGCGGGGGATCATCCGCGTCGAAGCGCCGATCCAGGAGCGGATGCGCATGCTCATCGATACGGCCCTACCGGAGCGGGACGTCCTGGAGTGGCGGCTGCGGTTCCAGATCGAGGTGTGGTCATTCGCCAAGGGCCTCCCCGAGACCCTGGACTCGGTGCGGGCCCAGTACGTGGAGTTCCGGCGTGACTGCGAGGAGATGCTGCAGGCCGGCATCGACGAGGGCTACGTCACCGTCAAGGACGCCCAGTGGATCTACTTGCTGCTGTACTCGGTCGTCGACGGCCTTGGCTTCCAGCTGGTCCTCGACCCCGAACTCGATGTGTCCGCCGTCCGCGAGCGCGTCATCGCCCTGTTCGACCAGCTGTTGACGAGCTGAACCTTTACCCTGACACCTCCCCTCGCCTTGTACCGGTGCCTACCTGCGTGTTGATGTTGTCGGCGGTATCGTTGATCAAACGTGGGGTTTGGACCGATGAGTGATGTCCTCGCAGGTATCGAAGCGATCGACTGGTCGTCGCTGGCGCACGCCTATGGCGGAGCCGACGACGTGCCGGGGTTGCTACGTGATCGCGCGTCTGGCGATGTGGAGTCGGTCGTGCACTGATTCTGGAGATGCTGCCTTCGTTGCCGGACACGAGTAGCTTCACGGCGTCGAGCCTGGCTTGCGACGCGCTTGGATTATTCTTCGACTCTGCGGCTCTGGAGCGTTTGCCGTCCGCGGAGCCGCACGAACTCGCATTACTGACGCAGTTCGCGCGGTCCACGAACATCCATTACAACGATGAACTCGTGAGGAGCATCCTCGGGCGATTCGAGGCCGAGAACATGAAGGCGCTTCAGGCGCGGCTACGACAGCGACAAGGACACATAGCAAAGACACGAAAGACACGTGCCAAACACTGACACTCGAGGGTGTACCTCCGACTCTGCACGGTTCATCCAGGATCCCTATCCCAGGTCAGCAAATCGGGGTCGAGTCCGATATCGAATCCAACGGCCCAGAGCCACCCGTGAACACAGGGGCGCTCGAAACTCCTGGGGAAGCCTTCAACCCCTCGACTCGTGAGCGATTTCCGCTCATGACGCGAGGGGCAGCCAGGAACCCCGCACGATTCGAGCGGATATCGCTCATCTCTCCCTGGGTTGGGCACAACACCCGGAGATCTGAGCGCTTCATTCGGGACGTCGAGCATCAACCTGGGGCCTTCGCAGTGAGGTATGGATAGTGACCCGGCGCTGCCCATACCCAGCAGCACCACGATCCCCAGCGTGACCCCAACTTATTGGCGAGATGATTTTCATCTCGATGATTTGTTGGGGTTTGGAGCAACTTATCGGCGAGATGGCCGGTATCTCGGCCATAAGTTGGGATCTGGAGCAACTTATTGGGGAGATGATTCTTATCTCGGGAATTGGTTGGGGTCGCCAGCCATGAAGCGAGGGCACCTGGCTGTACGTGATCAGAGCGAGATGTACACCCACACTTGACACTTTGGCCTTCGCAACGCCCCGAACGCCCCCCTTGGACAGGCCCACCGGATGAAGGACAATGGCCCAACTCAACGAGGAGGGATCTCGATGGCTTCAGAACCCACACGACAGGTTTTCCCGCTCCCCAACGGCTTCTTCAACGACGGCTACTGGTACGTCCTGTCATCCCCCTGTCTGGGCGGCTCGGGGATCTCCACGGCCGATCTCGAGGCCACCTTGCAGTCCCACGACGCGGCCCAGCTCGCCCCTTTGATGGACAAGGGCGTCTGCCTGCCCCTGTTCTTCCCCGGGGACTGCGCCCTGGACCGCGCGGTGGTGGTCGTGGGGGATCTCTCGGCGGAGGAGCAGGCCGAGTGGCTCGGCCGCGTCCGCTCCAAGCTCACCATCCCCTGCGGCGATCTCCTGGTCCTCGGCGGCGGCCTGGCCGAGGACTTCGACGAAGCCATCGCCCACCCCGAGCCCCCGGACCCGGAGGACACCCACTACCAGCGCATCAAGCTGCCCCCCGGCGACTACCTCGTCGAGGTCTACGCCTTCGTGGGCAGCATGACCGTCAACTTCGCCTGGGAGGACGACGAGGACGGATCCAAGCTCAACGCCTGGTGGGACGAGACCCGCCCCGGCCAGGACCGCCCCGAGTGGATGGAGGCCTGGGCCGAGGAGGGCTACGCCGACGCCGAGGAGTTCGACCTGCTGGAGTACGTCATCCGCCTAATCCCCCTGACCGAAGAGGTGCCGCTGCCCGAGCAGGAGACGCGCACGGGCTGGGCCGGGGTGTTCGAGATGCGCCGGCCGGCCGTGTGCCCGGCGGGGTTGCCGCAGCCGGAGAGGGAGTCCGAGCCGTGGTAGGGCCATCGTGAAGCACCGGCACTGATCACCGCCCTGTCCATCGGCACGGACCTTGCGTACATCGACAATCGTTGTAGTGAGCCAGCAGTTCACCGACCCAAACGGACTCGGTTCATACCTGGCAGGGGCCACAACGTTTGGAAAGATCACGGGGCCATGGGCACCGTGGGGCTTCGTGCGCCCGGGAATTGCCTGGAGGTCGCGAAGCGATCCAGAACTAAGGGACCACCGATGAATCCAACGATGCTGACGATACTCCTCCTCGCTTGTTGCTCCCTCACCTTTTGCGGATGCCGTCCGGGCGAGATTCGCGGCGATGACGACGACGACGACACCACGGGTGACGACGACGACACCACGGGTGACGACGACGACACCACGGGTGATGATGATGACGACGACACCGGCGACGACGACGACACCACCGAGGTGGTCGACTGCGACAACCTCCCGGAGCTGCCGTTGTCATACACCACGATCTCTACCATCGGCTCGGAGGACTTCGCTTTCGACTTCGACGGCAACGCCGTGATCGCCGAGCGCTGGACATCGAACGTGTATCTGCAGGCCAACGGACAGAACCCCCAGATGGTGGCAGCGAACATCGGGGCCACCTCCACCGCCGGCACGACCGTGCTGCCCGACGGTACCGTCGTGGTCGCCGACGAGTGTGGCCCGATCATCCGGGTCACTCCCGGGGGCGCCGTCTCGGTGGTCAACTACAATGTGAGCGCCAACGGCATCACCGTGGGCGACGACGGGTACCTCTACGGCGCGTCGTACTGGGGCAATCCCGCCGGGCTGTTCCGGATCGACCCGGACAGCGGCGATGCCGAGCTCATACACCAGAACACCGATCCCAACAGCTACGGCGGCTACGACGGCGTGACCTTCTCCCACGACTACACGTCGATCTATGTCAACGAAGGGGAGTGGTTGTGGGACGGCCAGGGGCTCGTCTACCGCCTGGAGTTCGAGCAGGACGGGTCGGTGGTGGTCGCCGACAGCTTCACGCCGTTGAGCGAGTACACGTCGGGGACCCTCGATGGGATGACCACCGACGTGTGCGGCAACCTGTACATCGCGGTTTCGAACCTGTTCGGCGGCGGTGGCCCCGAGCCGTGTTCGGGCTCGGGCCTGTTCCGCTACTCGCCCGACGGCGAGACCGCTCTCGTGTCTTGCTTCGGCAACAATGCGTTCACCCCGTCCGTCGAGTTCGGATCCGGCGTCGGCGGCTGGGACAACAAGCACCTGTACGTCATGGACTGGAACGGCGTGTTGTACGACGTGGACGTGGGCGTGCCCGGCCGGGCCGAGCCGCACCAGTGATGGAGGAATCGATGATGAAATCACGAGGATCGCGGGCCCTGGCCCGTTGGTGGCTTTTGCTGGCCGGACTGGTGGCGTGCCTGGCCTTGGTGGCCTGCGACGACGATCCGGCGGCGGACGACGACGACAGCGGCGATGACGACGACGACACGGGCGATGATGACGACAACAGCGGGTTCCCGGACCTCCTCGACGCTCAGAGCACCGGCGAGGACGGCGGCTGCCCCCATGAGACCCGCGTGGGCGGGTTCCGCGTGGACATGCACCCGGACTACCCCTCGGTCTCCGGCTCCGTAGCCGACGGGGTGGTGCCCATCTCCATCCTGCAGCTCGTGGACGGCAGCGTCATCGGCGACTGCCTGTTGGAGCAGCGCGTCAATCCGGTCTGCCTCGATCCGTGTGAGCCGGACGAGACCTGCGACTACGACGGCAACTGCATCCCGTACCCGGCCAACCACAGCATCGGCACCGTCTGGGTTGCCGGCCTCAGCGCCGAGGTGACCATGGAGCCGGTGGGGGATCCGGGGCTGGAGCGGTACTCGTTCCTCGAGCTCGAGGCCCCCGCCGCAGAGACCGGCGCCAAGGTCGTGATCCAGGCCGCCGGCGACGCGCAGGACCTCGACGAGGGGTTCACGCTACACGGCCAGGGCATCGACGTCCTGGAGCTGCCCGAGGATGACATCATCCTGCACATCGATCAGGATCTCACGCTGCAGTGGCCGGCCACGAGCACCGACTCCATGGTGACGATCAATCTCAACATCGATCAGCACGGCGTCTCCCCGGTCCGGCTGTACTGTGAGACGGCGGACACCGGCAGCTACACGGTGCCCGCCACGCTGATCAGCCAGCTGATGGACGCCGGCATCACCGGCTACCCCTCGCTGACGATGGTGCGCCGCACGATCCAGCGGCAGGACCTGAGCATGGGCTGCGTCGAGTTCGAGGTGGCCTCCATGGTGATCCGCACGGCCTTGGTCGAGGGCCACATCCCGTGCCACAACGACTCGGACTGCCCCGAAGGGATGGAGTGCGACGAGTCGATTGAGACCTGCGTCGATATCGAGGAATGACCCTCGAAGTGCCTGGCCATTCTCAACCCACACGGAGCGCCGGCCGGCCGTGTGCCCGGCGGGGTTGCCGCAGCCGGGCCCGGGAGTCCGAGCCTTGGTAGGGCCGCTGGAGGTGGCCCTAGCCGCGCTCCACCTCGGTCGGCACGATCTCTCGTTGTCCGTCTTCGAATTGAACATGTAGCGGGCCGGACAATCCATCTGATCTCAAGACGAAACCCAGTCCAAACACGGGGTGTTCGACCACGTCATGTTTGGTGAAAGAATAGGATGTCCTCCCGATAAATACCGGGTCGTCATACCCATCCTCCGACACGGGCAGCTGGATGGGGGGATATTTGCGGACCTTCTTCTCCCACAGCCTGTGTGTCCTCTTTCTCTCCTTCTCCAGCACCTGTTCATGGGCGTCTTGCCATGCTTCAGCGGTCAATCGCTTGAACGCGGCGATGGACTTGAACGGAACCGAGAACAGGTTCCAGCCATCGTAGATGACCAATGCGTCGAGGGACTCGGACCAGGCTATCTGGGTCCCGACGTGGAGCTTGGCGTCCAGTCCAAAATCCTTGTGTTTGAGCCGTGTCACGGCGCCGTTTGACCACAGTATCTTCAAGAAGTCCTTCTCCAGATTTTCCCCCTGGAGTAGCACCAGCGCTCGCCCGGGGATCCGCACCAGCTGCATGATGTTCGTGATGGTGGGGGCGAGCCCGGTTCGTTCGCCAGCGGCGGTGATACGGACCAGCCTGCGGTCGTCGAGCGTGACCACGACCCCCGGACTCTCGGCATACGATTGTTGTTCACCACGACCGGGGCGAAATCGCTCGAGCGGGAGCGCCTCGATCCGCCCCGCGACGTATCGATAACACCGCAGATCCACCGCCACGAAGGTGGAGCCGTCCCCAAACGGTACGGTCTCGACGGCCTGGTCCCACTTGGTCTTGATTCGTTCGGGGAATCCGGCGGGTTCTGCCTTGCCCCGCCTGAGCCAGCAGGAGGGTTCCCGGCGGTTGTACGTCACCAGCACCTCGTTATCGATGGAGACCACGTACTCCGCGTGTCCGATCAACTGCTTGTGTGGTTCCCCCAGAGGCCGCAGGGGCAGCGAGAAAGGCTCGTACGAATCGTCCTCATCACAACGGCCGACACACCACAGCACATCGTCGCGGATGAAACCCTGGCTCGTGAAAAACCCGGGCAGACGTTCGATCGCCACAGGGGTGGCCGCAGTATCTACGATCCACGTCACATCCGGTCTGGAGAAGCTGACCACGAGTAGATCGTCGCGGGCGGCCACCCAATCCCTGGAGCTACCGCCGAATGTCCCCAACGGTGTGCGCTCCAGCGACGGCGCCCGGGCCTTTTGCTTCAACCACGAGGGTTTGCCGTTGGCCACATCGAGGTCCGTGGCCTCCCAGTAGGCGAGCCCCTTGTTCTGGGCGACCTCCAGCACTCGCAACAAATCGGCGACAGGGTCATGAAAATCAGGAGAAACGTGATCGAACGCTTTGAGCACGAATTCGCGCAGCTTGGGAACGTTCGCGGGCGTCACGTAATATCCCACGGAGTAGTTCCCCTCGAATCCCAGGTACAGCCGCAATCCCGGGTGTTCATCCACGATGGGCTTTAGTAGACCACCGAGGGACTGCTCCACGAGGTCGAAGGGGAGGTCGAAGCCGGTCTGTGCTTCGTCCCACAGCGACAGGGCAAAATTGCGGCTCATGAGGTGGGGAGCATCCGCCGAACACCACATCAGGCACAGCTGCATGAGCGCCTGACCCGCCTCGCCCGGAGACGTACTGATCCGTTCACGTACGCGACTAAAAAGCTCGTCTCCGTTCTTGAACGACCGGTCAAAGGCCGACTTGGCCTTCGAGCGTTTCAAAAAGCGCTTGATGAACCTGCCAAGGGACTTCTCGTCGATGAGGTGCAGCGTGCAATCGTATCCCATCTCCCTGCCTCTCTGACGCCGGCAACCAAATCGCCCGCCGTGGACCAATCTACACGGTTGGACGAGGGGCTGCGTTACGGAAAATATTGGGCGGGCTGGGTGTGGATAAACGCATGCCGGCTGTGAGTCTGCGGGGTGGGCGTGCTGGGCCCGGGAGGGGCTCATGTTCGGGGCATCCGTGTGGGTGCTATCGCCGGCCAATCCTGGTCAACCAGCTCGGCTCCCGTAGCACCGGCGCCGCAGGAGTCACGGCGGTCCATTCCTCCAGCTTGTCCTGGACGAACATCTGATCCGCCGCCTCGAGCTGCCAGATCTGCGCGCGATGGCTGCCCTGGGCCGCGGTGAAGGACCACACGTCCCCCGCGCCGGTGAGGTCGATGGCGCCGCCGGTCCACGGATCGTACTCGCCGTAGATGAAGATGATCTGGTCCCCCTCGTCCCGGACCCACTGGCAGGTCCCCACGTTCGTGGTGTTGTTGTAGGTGGGCTCGACGGCCCCCTCGGGCACAAAGCCCTGCTCGTAGTTGGCGAACTGCGGATCGATCAGCCCCGCCAGATGGTCCACCGGGATATCCGGGTAACCGAGTTCGGCGTACACCTGGTAGAAAAACGGCGCGAATAGCTGCCACGTGCTGTCCGCCCCCCCGGAAATCCCGATCACCGACTGGTAGAAGGCCCACACCTGGTCGTCGCTGGCCCCGGCGTCGGGCAGCGCCGCGCACTCGGAGACGTCGTGATACTGCCAGAAGACCCACGGTAGGCTGACCACGGTCGTCTCCAGCGCTGGTTCCACCCCGCCGACGAGGTCGAAGGACATGGACGCGCCGTCGGCCTCGGCGCGGTCCAGCATCGCGCTACGCCGTTCGTCGAGCATCTCGACCTGGATGCGCTCCAGGTCCGCCTGACAGTCGCCGGGCAGCGCGCTGGCGAACCAGGCCTCGAAGCGATCGTCGGGATTCCCCAGCAAAAACGGCGCCACATAAGCCACCGTCCCCACCACGTCGTCGGGGTAGTGCTTGCGGTGGTAGACGCTGTCCATCCCCCCCAGGCTCGGCCCCGTGCCGATCCACGCCCCCGTGTACAGCGGCGAGACCGCCTCCACGATGCGGTGCGCGTCCGCGGCGATCTGGTCGATGGTCATGGTCGTCCAGTCCACCTGCTGGGGCACCGATTCGCCGTGGTAACGCTTCTCCAGCGACAGCTGGTTGGCCCCCAGCATGGCCGTGATCTCCACCTCGTAGTTGGCGAACAAGTTGAAGTACCCCGACGCCGCCAGCACCACCGGCGCCGCCGTGTCCCGGTGCAGCAGGGTCAGGTGGTTGTCGAAGGTGGGGCCGTCGGGATCGCCGTGATCCACGGGCTGCTCGTAGACGAGATCGAACATCCGTCCGTCGAGGTTGGTGGAGCGCTCGGTGACGGTCATGCCATCGATGGCGGCCAGCTGGTCGGCGATGTCGGTGGGGGCGGTGTCGTCGTCGTCGCCGGTGTCGTCGTCGGCGGTATCGTCGTCGTCTCCCGTGTCGTCGTCAGCTGTCGTGTCGTCATCGTCCAGATCGCCTTCGTCGCAGGCCACCATGGTCAACTGCGCGAAGAACGCCCCGATCATCAGGACCCGTAGAAAATCTCGTGCCGTCATCCATTCCGCTCCTTGTTCGTATATTTCGCGGGCCCTTGCACGCGTATATTCTACGATTGTGCGGTTTCATCCTGTCTCTTCCTGGACGATTTTGTCGTTTGCCGCTATCTCTTCATTGTCGGGATGAAGGCTCCGTGTGTCATTTTTGCCCTTGATCTACGGTGAACTCTCCTGTGTAGATCTCTATCGCGCGGTGTCACCGCGTTCGCGCGACGTCTATAGTCATTTCCGTTTGTTTTTCGTGACCAAGAGTATGTCACGTATTCATTGCCTGTTCGTAGAACAATCGGGGAACCATGGCTCAAGCAGCGGTTGCAAAATTTCATGGTCTAAACTACCATACTGGATCAAAGCATTTTCAACCAGCTGCTCTCGATGTCAGCATCGCGTAGTAGTGACGTGTTGTTTAACCAACAGCGGTCGAAGGCCTGCATATTTGGGTGTGATTCGGCACGTCCAAGCTAAACAGGTCTCACTGCTTTAATATGGGAGGTTTCAATGACCGTTTCGAACACAGATTTCGCATCGGACAAGGAGAGGCGGGGGCCGACAGTCATCGCGCTCCAAAGGCGAATAGCTACCCTGGAAAATTTGGACGAATTGGTTGCTCTTTTCGGTGAAACGGATTGGTCCCAAGTCACAGGTCCGCCTGACCACTGGTACAACATTGGTACGCGTTTTTCTTCTTTCGATTTGGATGATGAAGCACTGCTGATCTTTGAGGAAGGCCTAAAGGAGCACCCACAAGCTGTTGACCTGCTATGTTCTGTATTTCAATTGCAATATGGAGTAGCTAGTGACCTAGCTGCAGCAGGAAAATGCTGGGAGGGTCTTAAAAAAATTGAATCGCGAAAAACCAGTTGGAGATACTACGCATACGGCGCTCGTTTTCTCGCAATATTGGGAAAAAAAGGCGGCCACCAACTCCTAGTAGAAGGCATTGAGTTGGTCCCAGTGAAAGATATTGCAAACTTGTATGTTGCATTAGCAAAGCAAAGTTTTTTTGAGCCACTATCATCGGAAGATGACGAAGTAGATGCTTTACTCCTCGAAGGCGTGAGACGTCCTATACGTTTGGGACATCTTCTCGCGCTCGAACTATCGAGGCGTACGCAACGCCGAAGCGCTAGTGAAACAGATCAGTTGAAACGCCAGGAGACGCTGGAACAGGCACTTGAGTATGCTGCTTTAGCTCTTGCTCTATATACAGATCCTGGTGAACGAAACAACCATCCAGTTGAAGAGATATATTATCAGCAGGCACAGCTCCTAGTTGCACTAAAACGCTACGGCGAGGCATTGCAACGTCTTCGAGCCATAGAACGAGCATCCGATTTTCGGATGAAACATCGTGAAGAATGGTACGATACGGTGAAGCCGACTCGCATTTTTTGTGAACAAATGACCGG
>CAZDDH010000157.1:0-20482 GCA_964504165.1 uncultured Rickettsiales bacterium
CGACCTGACCCAGATGGCGTTCGGCTACAGCCGCGACGACGCCGGCAAGTTCCTGTCCATCTACACCCAGAACAACCCGGACAAGTGGCCGCGCCTGATGCAGGAACAGATCCTGCCTGCCGACCCGTTCCAGGCTCTGGACCAAGCCGGCGTGGGCCAGCTGGTGCAGATGGGTGTGGACCGCGGTCGGCAGACCAAGCCCAACCTCAAGGTGGGGGTCTGCGGTGAGCACGGCGGCGAGCCGTCGTCGGTGGTCTTCTTCCACCACGCCGGGCTGGACTATGTCAGCTGCTCGCCTTACCGCGTGCCGGTTTCACGGCTTGCGGCGGCTCAGGCGAACCTGGCGAACAAGTAAAAAAAACGCAGAGGGCGCGGAGCGGAGGAAGACGCAGAGGACGCAGAGAAGAGTTAGATTCTGTTTTCTCTGCGGCCTCTGCGCGCGCCGGACGCGCGTCTCTGCGGCCTCAGGCCGCCAGGACGGCGGCCCCTTCTTCCTTTTCTATTCCTACAACTTCCCAGGCTTCCAGCGATGCCCCGGATGGTCCCCGAGGAAGGGATCGCTGCCCAGGTAGACCACGTTGACGTTGCGCGAGATACGCTGGTTGTGCTTGGGATTGAGCAGCACGTTCTCGGCGTCCGCGTGTTGGATCCCGAGCACCAGCACGTCGTACTCCTTCTTGAGGTGGTCCACCAGCTCCCCGAAGTTTCCGGGGAAGGGGTCCAGATCCGACGGGATCGACCCCACGAACAGGTTCTGCGTGGATCCGCTGGCCACCATCCCCAATGCCGTCCCCGTGCCCGGCATGGCCACCGTGTGGGCCAGGATCGACAGGCCGAGGCGGGCCGTCTGGACCACCTCGTCGGCGCCGGATTTGAGGGCGTGGTTTTCGTTCACCGGATCGAGGATCTCCGCCACGACCTGGAGCGGGATCTTACGTTTTTGCCCCTCGGCCTCCTTCTTGGCCATGTAGGAGCGGATGGTGAAGATGGTCAGCAGGGTCACCGCGTCCACGGCGGAGGAGGTGCGGCCGTCGTAGCGCCCGGTGACGATGACGGCCCTGGCATGGTCTAGCCGGACCTTGTCCAGCTCGTTCTCCTTGCTCGGGTCGCCGGGGATCCAGGTGAAGTTCTCCGGCAGGTCCAGCGTGGGCTGCTCCGGCGCGAAGATCACCATCGGTTCTTCCGTGGAGGGGAACTCTTCCGCCAGCGACTCCAGCAACGGCTGCATGATCGAGTCGTAGCCGCAGATGACGATGTGCCCGATGCGGGTGGACATACGCAGTTGCTCCTTGCGGATGTGGGTCATGTTGACGAACAGGGTGTGGGAGACCACGCCGGCGAAGGTGGCGATGCAGAACAGCCCGGCCACCATCAGCATGGAGGCGATGGCCCGGCCCACGCCGCTGGAAGGCGTGACATCGCCGTAGCCCACCGTGGTGATGGTCACCAGCGCCCACCAGAAGGCGTCCCCGATGTGATCGATCTTGCTGTCTTCGTTCCCGATCTCGGCGAAGTACATCGTCACGCCGCCGAAGAACACCGACAGCAGCAGCACGGCAAAGGCGATGGCGTACACCAGCGAGTTGTCGCGGATGGCCGCCACCCCGGCGCGGAGCGGGTCCGCATAGCGGAACAGGCGCATGGAGCGCAGCAAGCGCAACAGACGGATCGCCCGCAGGGCCCGCAAGCCGGGGAACAGGGTGAGCACCGTGAGCAGATCGATGAACACCAGCGGGCGCATGAGGAACACGACGCGGCCCTTGAGCTCCTCCCACACGCGGGCGGTGGGACTGAGGACGAACAGGTGCCGGGCGCGGGGTTCGACGGTGGCCACCCTCAGCAGCAACTCCAGGGCGAAGATGCCCAGGATGAACCGGTCGATGAGGTGCAGCCATCTGGCCGCGATCTCCGGGAGGCTGGGCAGGTTCTCGACGATGAGCAGCCCGATGGAGACGATGATCAGGACGGTGATCGCGCTCTCGACGATACGCTTGGAGCGGGCGTCCGGGTCATGGAAGGTCCGGCGGACCAGGTAGTAGAGACGAGAAATGGCTGTGTTCCCCGGTATTGGCGTCAGTGCCGACGAGAGTCTACCCCCCCACCGTTCCCGGGCCAACCGAACTGATTTCCGCTATAACTCCTGCATGGCAAGCACCGAGAAGGCTCGACTCATTCCCATCGCCCGGTTCGGGGGTGAGCCGGGAGGTGAGATCCGCCATCACCTTGTCGCGGGGGACAACGCCATCTCCATGGAGGCGATGGCCGGGCGCTGGGGCGGCCGCGTCCAGCTGATCTATGCGGACCCACCGTTCGCGTCGGGCAAGGACTACCACCGGGCGATCCGCCTGGACGGCTCCCTGGACGGTCCGGGCTCCTTCGAGATCCAGCAGTACGGCGATCGATGGCAGCTACCGGCCTACCTGCGCTTCATGCGTGCCCGGATCCAGCAGATGCACGATCTGCTGGCTCCGACCGGCCTGCTCTTCCTCCATCTTGGCGGGCCCGCCGCCGCGCCGGTGCGGATGTTGTGTGATGAGATCTTCGGGGCGCGCCGGCTGATCAACGAGGTGGTGTGGGTCCGGCAACATGCCCACAACGATGGCCGGCAAGGGGCGCGCCATCTGGGCCGGATCCACGACATGATCTACATCTACGGGCGGAGCCCCAAGGCGGTGTTGCGCCCCGTCTACCGTCCATACGACCCGGACTACATTCGCCGTTTTTACCGCCACGAAGAGCCCGGCACCGGGCGGCGCTACATGCTGGACAATCTCGTGGCCCCAGGGGGGGCCTCGAAGGGCAACGCCCACTACGAGTTCCTGGGGATCACCCGCTACTGGCGCTACTCGCGGGAGAGGATGCAGCAGTTGCACGCCGACGGTCGGGTGGTCCAGACGGCGCCGGGCCGGGTCCCCAGGTACGTTCGCTACCTCGATGAGATGCCGGGCCGGCCGTTGCAGGACGTCTGGGACGATGTGCCCAGCGTGCAGGTCCATGCCCGCGAACGTACGGGCTTCCCCACCCAGAAACCGCTTGGACTACTGAAGCGGATCCTATCCTTGGGCTCCGATCCCGGGGACCTGGTGCTCGATCCCTTCATGGGCTCCGGCACGGCCCTGTTGGCCGCCGCTCGCCAGGGCCGGCGCGGATTGGGGCTGGACTGCGAACCCGCCGCCGTATGGCTCACCCTCCGGCGACTCATCGCCGAGTGCTGTGGTGTCGTGGCCGTGGAGAGCAGCGGGGAGACCGCTCTTTGGCATGGTGACGGCCGGGGCGAACTGAGACTCGGCCGCTCGGACGACGGGAAGCTCCTGACCATCGAAGATTTTGCCCCCGATGAGTTACTGGCCAGGCTGGAGCGCAACGGCGAGCAGCGGCCGGAGGATGGCCGCAGCCTCATCGAACAACTCCACGTGGCGACGGACTTCGAAGACGGGCTACCCCACTTCACCCAGCATCAGATACCAGGGCCCGACGAGCCGGTGCCCGACGAGGTCCAGCTGGGGCCGGGTGCGACCCGCACCGAAGTGGTCGTGGTGGACCGCACGCGCAAGGCTCTCCACCGGTGCCTTGGCGGATAATCTTTCGACCCCACCCCCTCGGAACGGTACATTAAGAACAGCTCGGGACATCCGCAGCAGGGCGGCGCGAATGGGGGCGGCCAACGGAAGGCGGTTTGCTGATGATGCGACGTGGATTCTGGATCGGGGTACTGTCCATGGTCATGATCATCGGGTGTGACCCCGACGACGACGACGACGCCCAGGACGACGACACCCACGACGACGACGACGACGATGCCGTGGACGACGACGACTCGGCTGCGGGCCCGTGGGACGCGGGCTGGCCCGTGGAGATCACGGTGGATGGCCAGGCCCTCATCGAGGGCAGCTGGGACGGGGAGGGCCCGGTGTGGTGGGTCATCGACACCGGAGCCGCCCGCACCTACGCGGACGCCGATCTGACCGGCACGACCAATTTCGCCACCGGCGATCTGGTCATCGGTCCCCTGGAGTTTCCCGAAACCCAGGTGTCCTGCACCGACCTGGACGAGGCCGAGGCGTTCATCGGCTGGGATCTGGCCGGGCTGGCGGGCCAGGATATCTTCGTCGAACGGTTCATCGCCGTCGATTACCGTGCGCCTGCCGCACACTTCTTCACCGAGGTCCCCGCGGAGGCACCGCCGGGCGTCGTCGCTGAGGAGCCGGCGGTCACACCCTACGACGTCCCCGGGGGCATCCCCGTGGCCACCGTCCGGGCCGGGGGCGGGCAGGAGATCGACGTGGCCCTGATCGCCGACACCGGGTCCGGCGTGACCCTGTTGCTCGAGGAGTTCTTCGACGCCATCGACGACGGCTCCCTGCCCCGGCTGCAGGGGTACATCTGGGGCACCAATTACGGTACGGACGAAGGATTCGTCACCCGCATCCCGACCCTGAGCGTGGGGGGCGACCCGGCCCTGACGGTCGAGGGCAGCTGGGCCGTGGTGATCCCCACCGACAACCACCTGTGGCCCCTGCTGGAGGGCGTCGGCATCGAGGCGGACGGCTTCCTGGGCTACCCGTTCTACCGGGAGCTCGTGGTGGGAGTGGATGGCATCACATCCAACTATCTGTGGTGGGAGCTGGACTCCCTCGACCACATCGACGCACAGGAGTGGACGCGGGTCGGCATCGAACCCTCGTGGCGTGACGGCGGCTTCGACGTGGAGATGGTATTCAGCCCCAGTGACGCCGCCACCCAGGGCCTGCTCCCGGGCGACCACATCCTGGAGGTGGACGGCGACGATCTGGCCAGCGCGACGCTCGACGACGTCAAGCGCATGCTGCGCGGTGACGTGGGCTCGACGGTCTCGATCCGGGTCCAGCGTGACCAGGACGAGATCCAGCTGGACGTGGCCATCGAGGACCTGCTGCCGGCTCTGTGAACCGAAGGGCCACCCGAGGACGAGGAGAGAGATGAGACCAACACGAGGATGGATGGCCCCCCTGATGTTCGCGGTGATCTTGTTGTTGGTGGTGGGCGGCTGCCCCGCGGACGACGACGATGCAGTGGACGACGACACGGGCGATGACGACACGGCGGACGACGATACGGCAGACGACGACAGCGCCGATGACGACAGCTCGGATGACGACAGCGCCGACGACGACACCTGGGACTGTTACGCCAACCCGATGGTGTCCGCCATCGGCGCTGATGGTTCGGGCCTGATGCAAGGCACCATCGACGGCACGGACTACTGGTTCGTGATGGATACCGCCGCCCAGGTCGTCTTCGGCGACCTGGAGGTCAGCGGGGGATCGACGGCCTATTTTGATGCGGCGATGACCATCGGCCCATGGGAGTACGAGACCTGGAGCATCAAGGGCCGCGATCTGTCGCCCAACGAGGCGTTCATCGGGGTGGACATCGGGGCCTTGTTCGGTCAGATCCTGCTCATCCAGTCCTACGTCGTGTTCGATCCATCCATCCCGCAGCTGTATTTATGCGACAGCGTACCCCCGGAAGATCCGCCGGGCACGAGCGGCGAAGCGCTGATCCAGACCTTCACGCTGGAGAACCAGTTCCCTGTGACAAGAGTCGGGGTGGGCCTGCCCGTGGACGTGCCGATGATGCTCGACACCGGATTGCCGGTGACCTACCTCACCGAGGACATCTTCGAGCAGGTCGATGCCGGCGCGGACCGGATCTATGGATGGGACTTCACGACCAGCTACGGGAGTGACGAGGCCTTCGTGAGCCGGGTGCCGACCTTCGAGTTTGCCGGGGAGACCATCGAAGGGCAGGACGTGGTGGTGATCCCGACGGAGCATCACCTAGCCGTCATCCTCGCCGGCGCCGGCGTGGAGGTGAAGGGGTTCCTGGGCAATAGCGTGATGGATCGTTACCTGATGGGAATGAACGGGTTCGATTCCGAGATGGAGCTGTGGCCCGTGGACGCCGAGTGGCTCGACTCCGGACGCTGGATCCGCGTCGGCCTCGAGATCACCTGGCGGGAGGGCCAGCATGTGGTCGAGTTCGTGTTGGGGCCCTCGGACGCCGAAGCCCAGGGAATCGTGGCGGGCGACCGGCTGACGGCCATCGACGGCGTGGACTGCGGGCCCCTGAGCCTGCTCGAGGTCCACCAAGCCCTGCGCGGTAACCCCGGGGAGATCCGGCTGCTGGCTCTGGAGGGGGACGAAGGGGCGTACCAGCTCGAGGTGCTGGTCGAGGACCTTCTCCCAGCACTCTGAATCCTATCCCAGGACGACAAGGATACTACCGGCGACACCCAGCAGCAGGGCCACGATCTTGATGGGACTCAACCGTTCCCGCAGGAAAATGGCGGCCAGCACGGCAATATAAACCACGTAGGTCTGGTTCAGCACCGCCGCGGTCGAGACATTCGTATATTTCATGCCGCCCACCCACAACATATAGGCCAGATAGGTGCCGGCGACCGATCCCGGGAGGATCGTCCACCAGTTGATGGTGGGTTTGAAGACGGCCATCTGTTGGCGGCGATCGCTGCGTAGCAGGCAGTAGGGAAGCAATACGGCCTGTGCGCCGCCGATGCGCAGGATGGATGCCCACACGACGGGGGTACGGTCCAGCGCCGTCTTGGCAATGACGATCCCCACGGCGAGCAACACGATGGAGAGCAGCCCGATGGCCATGGCACGGTACGGGGGAGCGTCCGCCCCATCCTTTTGCGAATCCCGGGCCGGCAGATTGGCCAACACGAGCGCGCCGAGGACAAGGGCCACGCCGAGCCACTGCAACAGCTCGAAGCGGTCGCCAAGAAACAGGAACCCCAGCAGCAATACCGTGGGTGGGTATGCGGTGCCCACGATACCCATCTGGGATGCGCCCAGGGCGTTCAGCGCACGGAAGAACAAGGTATCGGCGATGGCGACACCGAGGATTCCGCTGGCGATGAGGATCACCGCATCCGTCCACGAGGTATGGGCGAGGCCCTCGAAACCGATCACCCAGAATGTGAGCCCCAGCAATAACAATCCGACCGTGTTCTTGAATAGATTGAGGGTCAGTGGTGGGGTGTTGTCGCCACCCATCCGGAACAGAACCACCGCCACGGCCCAGGCCAGTGGCGCGAGTGCCGAGTAGATTTCACCTTGATACGGCATCGGCGAGGGGCTCGGCGGTGTTCAGGTTGAGCTGGTATGGAGAGATGAGGCCGCTCAGGGGCGACGCCTGGCGATCAGCAAACCGCCGAACAGGAACAGCAGCGTGATGGAAGCCCCTGCAGCCGCAGAGGTCGCGCCGGGCGACGACGAGGAACAGTTGCCGCAACCCGACGAAGAAACCACGTGCAAGCCGCCCATCAGGCAGTCCTCCTCGTTGTCCGGATTCTCGACGCAAACATCGTAATAGCCGGTGGTCAGGCCCTCCGGGAATGCGCCCTCTATCACCGTGCCGCTCTCCACGTCGATGGGCATGATGAACAGGTTGCCGATACGAAGATCCGCGCCATCTTGGAAACCCACGCCGGTGACCTGGAAACCGGACAGATCCCCCTCGTTGATCACGTCGGGGGTGATGGCGTTCACGTCCAGCTCTTCGGTCTGGCCCGTGTCGTCGTCCCCGGTGTCGTCGTCGGCGTCGTCGTCATCATCGCCCCCGGTGTCGTCGTCGGCCGCGTCGTCATCATCATCGTCGTCGTCGTCATCCGTGGGCTGGCCGGGTTCCCAGTGCACGTCGGACGCGCGGAGGATCCAGTTGCGGGGCGCGCCGAACGAGGAGAGTGTGTACCAGGCGTACGCATCGGAACCGCCGCCGCAGCCGGCCTGGTTGCAGTACTGGCCCATGTCCGCGTAGATGTACCCGCCGTCGGGGATGATCGGGGGGCCGTCGTCCGCGCCCAGCCCCCACGAATAACAGGGGCTGTTCTCCTCCAGGAAGCAGATGGCGACGGCGAATTGCCCGCTGGCGATGGTCGCCGGAGTGCCCAGGGCCGTCAGATCCAGCTCGAACCAGTTGGCCGTGGGGACATAGACGTCCACCCCGTCGGCGCCACCCAGGACGGTATCCAGATCGGGCTCCCCCTGATCCACGGCGACGATCTTGACGTCGAAGGTCAGGTTGGACCCATCCGGGCCGCCGATGGCATACACGTAATTAACGTCGAAAGGGTAGGACGGCGGCGTGAGCACGACCGCGTCACACTCCCCCGGACAGTTCCCCAACTCGACAGCGACCTGGTCACCGTCCTGCCACATGTCCACATACAGGACAGTGGCGCCGGCCGGCATCGCCCAGTACGACAAAAACAACCCCAGGGCTACCCATCGCGCTTTCGGTATCATCACGCCTCCTGACTCGCGGGATCTTACCATTACAGACGCGGACCGTGTGTGCCCGAAGTTCCAGCCAGCCCTCTGTTTTCTCCGTGGCTTCTACCTGAACTGCCTTTTACGAAATAACAATAAAAAGGTACTTTATTAACGAGCCTACAATCGTTATATTAAATGAAACCTGTACACCTCGGGAGTTGAATATGGCGTCCAAGCCCAACGAGCTAGAGAAAGCGATCCAGGAAGCAGCTCAGAAATTCGCCCGCGAGATCATCGCGGTGTTGCGAACAGCCACCATCAACGACATCGCGTCGTTGCAGGATTCGGCTGTTCCCGCTGCCCCGGCCAAGCGCCGCGGACGCCCGCCCAAGGCTGCCGCACCGGCCGCCGCACCCGCGGATCCGCCCAAACGGCGTGGTCGTCCGCCCAAGAAGGCTGTCGAAGCCAAGGTAGAGGCTGCTCCCGAACCAGCTCCCAAGAAAAAAGAACGCAAGAAGAGGGAATGGCCCACCTGCGCGGTCAAGGATTGCGACAAGAATGTATATATGCCCAGTGGCACCCTGAAGATGTGCTACAAGCATTTTGTAGAAGCCGGTGGCAAGGAATCCCCGCTTGTTCGCATGCACCGCAAGAAGGCTGCCGCCAAGAAGCCGGCCAAAAAGGCCGCTGCCAAGAAACCCGCCAAGAAGAAATAGACTGAGCGCCCGTTCATTTTTCGCCGAATCCGTCGCATCCCGCCTTGACAGTCCGCGGTCATGCATCGCACCATCCTGCGTCAGCTCCAAGCCAACAACTCGGGAGAAACCATGTCCGATAACACACCCCAGGGAATGATCGAATCCATCCAGTCCAAGCTCGGCGAGAACCCGGACCGCGTTGCCGGCCTCGACGCCGTCTATCTGTTTGATATCACTGGCGAGAACGAGGGCAAGTGGACCCTTACCTGCGCGGATGGCGCGGCCACCATCGCCGAGGGCGAGCAGGGCGAGATCGGCTGTACGATTTCCATGACCGACTCGGATTTCGTGGACATGATCCAGGGCAACGCCAACGCCCAGATGCTCTTCATGACCGGCAAGCTCCGTGTCCAGGGAGACATCGGCCTGGCGATCAAGATCCAGGCCATCCTCGCCTGATCGTCGCCACGAGATGTACCCCCTCGAAGGAGTCCGCATACTCGACCTGACGCGGCTTCTCCCCGGGCCGTTCTGCACGTGGGTGCTGGCGTCGCTGGGTGCTGAAATCTTGCGGGTCGAGGACCCGGGCGTGGGTGATTACGCGCGCCTGTGGCCACCCATGATCGGCTCCAGTGGCGCCCTGTTCCATCAACTCAACCGCTCCAAACGATCCATCATCATCGATCTGCGTCAGGAGGCGGGCCAGGACCTGCTCCGGGAGATCGCCGGTGGGTACGACATCCTCGTGGAGGGATTCCGGCCTGGCACCCTGGCCAAGCTCGGTGTCGCCCCCGAGGATCTCCGCCGGGAGTTCCCCCGCTTGATCCTCTGCTCCATCAGCGGCTATGGCCAGGATGGCCCGCGATCGCACCGGGCCGGGCACAGCCTCAACTACGAGGCGGTCTCCGGGTTGCTGTGGCTCAGCGGCGAGCAGGGTGGGCCTCCTCGTATCCCCGGCTTCCCCGTCGCCGATCTGGCCGGCGCCATGCAGGCCGCCGTGGGCATGATGGCAGCGCTGTACCAGCGTGAACGCACGCAACAGGGGTGCTGGATCGATGTCTCGATGACCGAGTCCGTCGCCTCGTTGACGGCTCCTGTTCAGGGGTTCCGTGGTTTTTCCCCCGACGAAGACCGAGGCCTGGGCATGCTCACCGGAGGCATGGCCTGTTATCAGGTCTACCGGACCAAGGACGACCAGCACCTGGCGGTGGCGGCCATCGAACCCAAGTTCTGGATGGGGGTCTGCCAGCTCATGGGCTTGCCGGATTTGGCATCGCTGCCGGCCTACCCCGGCCCGGCTCAGCCCGAAGCTATCCGCCGGGTCGCCGAGGTCGTGCGGGGCAAGACGAGGGCCGAATGGGAAGTGGTCTTCGCGGACGCGGACTTGTGCGTGGAGCCGGTGCTGACCCCTCAAGAAGCGGTGGCGGACAGCCATGCCTTGCATCGCGGTGTGGTGGAGGAAGGGGGGGACTACCGCTGGTTCCGTCCACCTCTGGGTGGGAGCCCCGAGGGGGATCCCCCGGCCGCCGGTGAACACACCGACCCGGTACTGCTGGAGATGGGGTACAGTAGGGACCGTATCGAGCGTCTGCGCGAGAACGGGGTGGTCCGCTGATGGATCCTGGTGAAGTCATCTTCGAATTCCGCGTTCAAGAATTCGGGATCCTGGTGTTGGTGCTGGCGCTGGTATACGGCATCAGCAGTCTGCAGATGTTCATCGGGACCAAGAAGCGGGCCTATGTTTCCCGCGTCGAGGATCACGAGACGGTCGTCATGGACGTGGATCAAGAGGATGCTGAAGCGGATGCAGACGCAAAGGGTGAGGGGGAAGATGACGTCGACTCACAGGATGAGCCTTCCAGTCTGTCCTGACTCCTGCCATTGTTCTGTTCGTGACGCGCTTGCCCCTCGGGGATTCGTGGCTATGGTTGTCTGAACTGGCAAGGTGACGATCCCGGTCGTTGCCTGCGTGAACAAGCTGAATACGGGAGCGAACGTGAGTCGCATCGAAACATTACCCCTGCTGGCCATCCGCAATACGGTCATCTTTCCGGTCCTGGCCTTTCCCATCAACGTGGGGCGCACCAAGTCCCTCGAGAGCGTTCACCAGTCCATGGACGGCGATCGCATGTTGGGTATCGTGGCTCAGCTGGACGGCAGCGTCGAAGATCCGGATCCGGACGAACTTCACCCCATGGGCACCATGGTCAAGATCCTCAAATCGGTGAAGATGCCTGGCAACAAGCTCAACGTCATCATCCAGGGTCTCAACCGGTTCCGCGTCCTCGAATACACCCAGACCGAGCCCTACCTCGAGGCTCGTGTGGAGCTCATCGAAGAGGAGACCCTCACCGGCGTCGAGGTCGAGGCATTGCTCGTCAATCTGCGGGAACACGCCCAGAAGATCATTGAGCTCAGCCCCAACATCCCCAGCGAGGCCAGCTTCCTGGTCCGCTCCATCGACAACCCCGGCATCCTCACCGATATCGTGGCCTCCAACCTGAGCATCGGCGTGGACGAGAAGCAGACGCTGCTGGAGACCCTCGACGTCCGGGAACGCCTGGAAGCGGTGATCGCGTTGATCACCAAGGAGATCCAGGTCCTCGAGCTGTCCAACAAGATCCAGAGCGAGGTCAAGGGGGAGATGGACAAGGCCCAGCGGGAGTACTACCTGCGGGAGCAAATGAAGGCGATCCAGAAGGAGCTGGGGGAGGTGGACGAGCGGCAGGAGGAGTTCGAGGAGCTCAAGCGCAGCATCGAGCGAGCGCGTATGCCGCGCGATGTCCGCAAGGTGGCCATCAAAGAGCTCAAGCGCATGAGCCGCATGAGCCCCGGCGCCGCCGAGTACACCGTCTCCCGCACCTACCTGGACTGGCTGGTGGAGCTACCCTGGGACAAGAGCACCCGGGACAACTTGGACATCGACTCCGCCCAGAAGATCCTCGACGAGGACCACTACGATCTCACCAAGGTCAAGCAGCGTATCCTCGAGTACCTGGCCGTGCGCAAGCTCAAGGAGGACATGAAGGGCCCGATCCTCTGCCTGGTCGGCCCTCCCGGGGTAGGCAAGACCTCTTTGGGCCGCAGCGTCGCCCGTGCCCTGGGGCGCAAGTTCATCCGCCAGAGCCTGGGCGGCGTCCGGGACGAGGCGGAGATCCGCGGCCACCGGCGCACCTACATCGGGTCCCTGCCGGGCAAGATCATCAAGAGCATCAAGAAGGCCGGGTCCAACAACCCGATCTTCATGCTGGACGAAGTGGACAAGCTGGGGATGGACTACCGCGGTGATCCCTCCAGCGCCCTGCTGGAGGTCCTCGACCCCGAGCAGAACGACTCCTTCATGGACCACTATCTGGACGTGCCGTTCGATCTCAGCAAGGTGCTGTTCATCGCCACGGCCAACCTCAAGGAGCCGATCCCGCCGCCCCTGCTGGATCGCATGGAGGTGCTGGAGCTCCCCGGGTACACCGAGGAAGAGAAGATCCACATCGCCACCAAGTTCCTCATTCCAGAGAATCTGGAGGCCCACGGGCTGACGGAGGAGCACCTGGAGTTCTCCACCGAATCGATCCAGCGCATCATCGGCAGCTATACCCGCGAGGCGGGGGTACGCAACCTCAAGCGTGAGCTGGCGTCGGTGTGCCGCTCGGTGGCCCGCGACGTGGCCTCTGGCAAGACCGACAAGGTGCTCGTCGATGTGGAGAAGGTGGAGGCGGTGCTGGGGCCCATCAAGTTCTACCAGGAGGTGGCCGAACGTACCGCCCACAGTGGCGTGGCGACCGGTCTGGCCTGGACCCCCACCGGCGGCGACATCCTGTTCATCGAGGCGACCCGTATGAAGGGTAAGGGCCGGATGATCCTCACCGGCAACCTCGGTGACGTGATGAAGGAGTCGGCCCAGGCGGCCCTGAGCTTCGTGCGTTCCCGGTCAGCCCAGCTGGGTATCCCGGACGACGACTTCGAGAACTACGACATCCACATCCACGTGCCGTCGGGGGCCATCCCCAAGGACGGCCCGTCTGCCGGCGTCACCATGATGACGGCCGTGACCAGCCTGTTCACCGGCGCCAAAGTCGATCCGGCCCTGGCAATGACCGGTGAGATCACCCTGCGTGGCCACGTGTTGCCGGTCGGGGGCGTCAAGGAGAAGGTGTTGGCGGCTTCACGGGCCGGCATCAAGCGCATCCTGCTCCCCGAGAAGAACCGCAAGGATCTCCATGAGATCGCGGATGACATCACCGTCGAGCTGGAGTTCATCTTCGTCGACGAGATGACCGATGTCCTCAAACAGGCGTTGGGTGAGGGGATCCTCGACCACGAAAAGAAGAAGAAGGCCCCCCGCAAGCGTGCCGCCAAGAAGAAGGCCACGCCGAAGGCCAAATCCTAGGGTTTTATGGCACGGTTCGTGCTCTGATGGGTCATGTCAGGAGGTGACGTGAGCCGGTCCCTGCACGAGTATGGACGCGATCTGGGCTTCAACCTGTCGCGTCGTCTCAACCACCCGCTGGTCAAGCCGGACTGGGTCTCCCTCATTGCCACCCTGCGCTGCAATCTCCGCTGCAGCATGTGCCGCACCTGCTACGACATCGACCGGGAGCTGAGCCTGGGCGAGATCCGCTCGGTCATCGACCAGGTGGCGGATTGGGGGGTGACGATTTTTAACCTGCTGGGCGGTGAACCCTTCCTGCGCCGCGACATCCTGCCCATCCTGGAACACGCCCATGGACGGGATCTGATCACCACGGTGACCACCAACGGCACCCTGCTGGACGGCGCTCGCATCCGGGCGCTGGCTCCGCTCAATCAGGTGCACCTCAATGTCTCGCTGGATGGTCTGGAGGCGACCCACGACAGGATCCGTGGCCGTGGAGTGTTCGGCAAGGCCACCGGTGCCATCTCCCGTCTCGTGGCCGCCGACCGCGAGGAGGCCGCACGCAGAGAGCGCGCCGGGCAGCCTTGGTGGCCGCGGGAGATCACCGTCAACACCATCGTGCACGGGGGCAACCTCGCCGAGATCCTCCCGCTGATGAAGCACGTCCGCGGGCTGGGTGCCACGGGCGTGCAGCTGCTGGCGTTGTTCGATTTCGGGGAGGAGACGCGGACCTCGGACCTCTGGGTGGGGCGGGAGGGCCTGGCGAGCCTGGACCGCACGGTGGACGAGCTCATCGACTGGTTCCGGGGTCAGGACAGCTTCCGCTGCGTCAACCCGCCGGGGGAGCTGGAGAACTTCAAGCGGTACTACCGCGGGGAGCTCACGCCGCTGGATGCCCCTTGCTACAACGGCTTCAAGGAGCTGTACATCAACGCCGACGGCGATGGGTTGATGTGCGACGGGCGCCTGGAGTTCCTCTCGGACAGCTTCGGCAACGTCCGCACCCAGGAGATCCGGGCCATGTGGATGGGGGCCAAGGCGCGGCAGATGCGCCGCAAGGTGCTGAGCTGCCAGCACGCCTGCACCCAGGACTGCTACCGCCGCCGGGAGTCGGATAGCCTGCGGGCCATCTCACACGGGGCGGCGTCCCGTCTCCTCGACGACCTCATCGAAAGGCTGCGTCCGCGTGGAACCGTTTGACCCGATGGGGGCCTACCTGGTGCTCGATCTGGGCAACGACTGCCCGCTCAGCTGCCGTCACTGCATCCAGAGCGAGCAGCGCCGCCATGCCCACTTCGACCGCCGCGGCAAGATGGACCCTCAGCGGGCCCTATCCCTGCTGGACGAGCTGCAGCAACGGGGCCGGCGTTTCCACGTGCTGATCCTATTTTGGCTGGGTGAGCCTCTCTCCCATCCCCAGTTCCAGCGCATCCACGCCCGGGCGGTGGAGGCAGCTCGCGCCGGGGTGTTCCATCGCATCGAGGTGCACACCAATGCCGTGCTGCTGACCGAGGAGATCGGCTGGGCCGTGACCGATACACAGGGTGTGGAGCAGCGCTGGCATTTTTCCCTCGACGCGGTGCGGCCGGACACCTACCGGCGGATCAAGGGGCTGGATCGATACGAGCACGTGGAGGCCGCGGTGCGCCGGTTCTTGGCGGACCGGCAGGCGGCGGCGAACGGCTCCCTCAAGGTGGCCTTCCAGTTCATTCCCCAGCGCCTCAACGCCGGCGAGGCCACCGCCTTCGTCCGCCATTGGCGGCGAGTCATGGAACGCCACGGCGGTGAGCTCGCGGTCGTCGGGCGGGCCATCCCCGAAGGGGAGGGGGACTGCGTCTTCTTCCGGCAGCTCGACGCGCTGGACCCCGCGGGGCAGTCGGCCGCCAATGCCCTGTACGAAGACGTCTTGCGCCAGGTGGGCATCAACCCGCCCCCGGCGTTGCGGGACCGTGTGGCGACGGTGTCGGGCCTTGTGGGCCGGCTGCGCAAGCCGGGCCCCGATGAACCGGCCGTGGTCGCGGCCTGCGCCTGCCCGTTCCTGTCCCCCATCGTGCACTGGGACGGTCGGGTGACGGTCTGCACCCGGGATTCAGCCCTGTCCCTGTGCGTCGGAGATCTCAACGAGGCCCGCTTCCACGAGATCTGGTGGGAGTCGGAAACGCTGGCCGCCTTGAGGCGGGCCCATCTCCGGGGGAACGCAGGCGGATTGTGCCGGGATTGCCCCATCCCCCGCTCGGCGAACTACACGGGGCTGGAGCCCGAAGATCGGGAGCGCTACCAGATGAACGCGGTGCGTAGCTGAACCGTGTAAATGTTGGAGAGGCGCTGGGCGATGGCCGGGTTGGCGTTGAGCTCCTCGGGGCTGTAGGACGACAGCATCGCCTGCTGCAGCCGGCGGTGGGCGTGTAGCCAACCGAACTCCAGTGAGATGTCGATGTGCTCCTCGAGGAAGTGGAGGTGGGCCGCCGCGTCGATCTCGATGCCCAGGGCGCGGTCACTGTTGATCAGGCCCTTGTCCCGCCAGCTGTCCATCTGGCCGTCGTCGTCCGTATCGCCCATGGTGATGGCCGTGTCGTGGACCTCGTCGTCCAGCAGCGGCAGGGTAGTGTTGCCGCCGGCGCGGTCGGCCCAGGCAGCCAGCACACCGAACCGGAAATCCACCATCTCGGTGGGGACGAGCTTGACGCGGGGGAAGATGTAGACGCTGTTGTAGACACCGCCTTCGGCCCACAGCGGCGCATAGTTGGAGTTGTTGGCGTAGGCCTCGCGGGTCAGCTGGGGCATCACGATCTTGTACAGCACCAGCCCCACGTTGTGGTCCGGATGCAGCTGCCGGCCGGTGTAGACGGGGTCCAGCAGGTCCGGGTCGCCGGTGGCCATGCCGTTCTCCCAGGTGAACTTCAGGAACGAATGCTCATAGCCGGCGCGGATGGCGTAGCCGCTGATGTTGGCCGCCTTGCAGCTGCTCTCGTCGGCGTGGGCCCAGCCGTCATCTATCAGCTCACTGTACGAGCAATCGAAGCTGTCCTTGAGGTCCCCTTTGGGGGCGATGGCCTTGGAGGTTCCCATGATCTTGTAGCCCTCGGCCTGCAAGAAGAAGCCGCGGAACTTCCAGTTGAGGTATCCGTCCACGATCCAGGCGTCCGAGTCGGTCTCCCGCTGCCAGCGGTGCACGGCATAGACCCCGACGGTGAGATCCATCTCGTGCTTCTTGCTGACCTGCCAGCCCTCCTTCTTGAACACGCTCACCAGGATCAGCTCGTTGACGTCGTCCCCCCGGTCGCTGAGCCAGATGGGGTTCTGCCGGTAGCCCGACTCCGTGTTGGGGGACAGGAAACTCGATCCCTCCGCGTATTCGTCGCAGCCGCTGTCGTTGGAGGGGTCTTCGTCGGTACAGGGGAAGTTGGAGTAGTACCGCTCCTGGGAGGACTCCACCAGCTTGTCGAAGCCGATGGCGAAGATCCAGGGATACTCCTCGGGGCCGGGGAAGGTCCGGCCCGAGGCCTTCTCGGCGATGCCCTTGACCAGGTCGATGGGCCGGGTGGCGAAGATGATGCGGTCATAGGTGGACCCACCATTGTTGTCCCCGAAATCGTCGTCGAACCCATCGCCGCTGTTGGCCAGCAGGCCCATACCCCAATGGCTGGGCTGGCGGCCCACGCGCAGCAGGCCCAACATGGTGGTCCATTCCGCCCAAACGCGGCGCACCTTGAAGGCGTCCACCACCGTTCCGTCCGGCTGGGTCGTGGACGGATCGCCGGCAAAGAATGGCGTGGCGGCGATATTCTCGTTGTCACCCCAGACAACGTTGTCCAGGACATCCATCGTGCTGAGGATCTTGAGAGACTCACCGATGCGGATCTCCGGCTGCAGGCGAGCGCGCATGGTCAGATAGTAGGTGTGGTTGGGGTCCTCGTACGGGAGCGCCCAGCTGTAGCCGTAGGCGTGGGGCGCCTCGGCGTCGAAGAGGTTCATCGTCCACACGCCGCGGGCGCGGTAGTACCCGTGCAGGTCGAAGTAGATGGGTAGCTCGGCGGAGGCATCGACGGCAAACACCATCGTGGCCAGGGCGAAGGCTACGGAGACCAGCATGTTGCGGGTGGTACGCGAATGGGTCATTCGGTGTCTCCTTGGTGGAGGAACGTCCAATATCTTACGTGTTTCTGATGCCATTGAGGGGGCCGCCTACTCGGGGAATTCCCAGGCCAGCAGCTCACCGATCGTGTCCACGACCATGGTGGCTCCGCTGGGGCCCACGGAGTTGCTCTCTTCGTAGTGATCCCCTTCGGCCTCGCTCAGGTATGGGGGGTCCCCCAGCTCGTACTGGAACGGTGGGATGAAGTACCCCAGCTCGTCGTTGGCAAGACCGAAGAACAGCTTGTAGGTGCCGTCCATCTTGTCGGCGATGTAGGGCGGACCGGGGGCCAGAGACAGATCGGGCGGATTGGTGGCGCCCTCGTTGATGATGTCCTGGAGAGGGCCGGTATGGCTACCGTCGTAGCCGCCAATGCCGAACTCGGGGAGCATCTCCCCCGGCACGGTGACGATCTGGACCGGACCCAGGCTGATGACCCCCACCTCCGAGTGCACGCTGGGCATGTTGTCTTCCGTCACCAGCGCCTCGGGGTCGGGGATGTCGAAGTAGTGCAGGTCCTTGTTGAGCACGTCCATGTTGATGTACAGCCAGTACCCCTCGTTCTCGATGGGCAGCACGACCTCCTTGAAGCGGAAGCTCAGCGCCGGGTCGTCCAGCAGCTCACCGTCGGCGATGGAGGTCAGCGAGAAGCTGGCCAGGTAGTCGCCGATGGCCTGGACGTGCTCGAAGCTGTCGCCGCTCCATTCCTGACCGAACAGGTCGCTGGTGTTCGTGCCCAGCGGAGTCATCATGCCGCCGCACATACCCTGCACATAGATCGATACGCCACCGAGACCGGGGACGGTGCCCTCCGGCGTCTCGATGCCGTTCTCCATGCCCTCGCGCAGGTAGTGGGCGAAGCCGCTGGTCTGGATGATGTCGTCGATCATCACCTCGGGGTGGTTGGGCCAGTTCACCAGCGAGGCCACCGTTTGCCCCGAACCCTCTTCCTGGAACAGCAAGGTGAAGATGCGCTCGTCGACGATGTTGGGCACACGGTGGTCGTCGTTGAAGTTGTTGATGCCTTTGCCGTCGCAGTCGGAGGGTTTGACGTCGTACTGGGCCACGATGACGTCCACCGGCACCATGTTGGCGATGGCCTCTTCCACCACCTGCCCCAGGGACGCCTTCATCTGGTTGAAATATTCGTCCACCACGCCGGTGGTGTTGAAGCTGGGCCCCCAGATGCCCACCGTGTCCGGCCCCTGGTGGGTGTGCGTGCTGGAGACCAGCAGGTAGTCCAGCTCCGCGTTGGCCTTGATCTGCTCTTCCACCTCCTTGATGGGTTTGCGGAACAGGCCGACGAGATCTTGCGAGACGATGGCGAGGGTGGTGTTGCCCTGCCGCAGCACGACGGCGCGGGCCCAGACGTCGTCGTTGATGGCGTTCATCGGACGCCCCTGGGAGCTGCCCCCCAGCCAGATGGCCTGGAACTCGCCGTCCCCCTCACCCTCGTCGGGCCCCGGGTAGCCGTCGTCCCCTTCGCACAGGTGATCGCAGCCGCAGTCGTTGAACGTGTCCCCCTGGGTGACACCGTAGCTCTGGTTGCTGTTGATGTCGTTCCAGGTCTCCCAGCACTGGGGGGTGATGGAGACCTTGGCTGCGCCGGCATACAGGGTCTGAGCGTCGCTGGGGTCACAGGCCCCGGACGGATCTCCCGGGCAGTAGAGGTCGGGGTACTGGTCCTCAGCTGCGCTGTCGTCGTCGTCTTCACCCTTGCAGCCACAGAACAGCACGATGGCCGCTAACCACGGTAAGATATGAATACGACTCATTTTTTTCTCCCCGCAACAGAGCTGGAACGTTGCAATAGGAGGTCTACCTGAAAAGGCGCCAGGGCTCAAATTTGGGGGGGCGGAGCAGGGGAGGGTGGAGGGGCTACTGGACGGCGATATCGGACATGCGCATCTGGCGCGTGCGCTCCATGGCGGCCGGGTGGCCCGACGGCCCGAAGCGGACGATCGTCATGCCGCGCACGACCATGTGCTTGTCCGGATCCAGGCCCTGGTCGGTGTAGAGCTGCTGGTTGACGCGGTACCACTCCACCAGCGCGGTCTCGTCCTCGAACTGTTCGATGGCGGCGCGGGTGTTGCTGTCCAGGTACATGGCGACGACCTCCGAGGCGCCGATGCGCGTCGGATTCTCGGGCCGCATTTGGATCGTGATGCCGGCGGAGAAGAGGTCATCGAGGAACACCGCCGTGTCGAGCCGCTGGCCCCTGTCCACGACCATGGTCCGCTCGCGTCCCGGCTCGTTGTCCGACGCTTCGATGGCCGTGGTGAATGGATTCCTCTCCATCGCCGCGGGCACCATCTGCTCCATCTGACCGGCGATGTCGGACGGATAGGTGCCGCTCCCAGCCTGGGTGGACGCACAGCTGCCCGAATCCGAGGCCGCCATCGTCTCGTCTTTTTCGAGGTGCACGCCAAGGGGCAGGATCGGGTCACCAGACGCCGGTAGCGGCGGAGCGCCGTTCAGCGGCACCAGTTCACCGTTGGTCAGCCGGTAGCTGGCCTGGCCCTTCTTCATCGGAGCCATGGCGTCGACGCCCATCATCTGTGAGATCTCGAAGGTGACCTCGTCGCCCTCCTCGAGCCCCAGCATGGTGATCTGGTCTCCGATGGTATACGCCTCGCCGTCCAGGATGTCCTGGGAAGCGGACTCCCCGCCCGTGGGGGTGGGGGCCTCATCGCAGCCCAGCAGGGGTGTGATGCCTAACGCAAACACCAATGTGAAGAAGATGGTCCGGATGTGGGTCCCGTTCATGACGGCCTCCCCGAGGTCGTGTTGCGGGCGCCGCGTCGGCGCCGCAGGGTCGTTAGTCCCGCGAGAATGAGGATCGCGGATGAGAATGCAGAAGAGCGACGGCTGCGTGCCGCGGAGCACTTGCAGTCGTCGTCGTCCAGATAGGCGTCGTCGTCGTCTTCGACGTCGTCGTCGTCTTCGATGTCGTCGTCATCATCGTCGTCGTCAGCGGCGCTGTCGTTGTCATCGTCGTCGT
>CAZDDH010000158.1:0-20239 GCA_964504165.1 uncultured Rickettsiales bacterium
CAACAACGCCGCAGGCAACAACAACGCCGCAGGCAACAACAACGCTGCAGGCAACAACAACGCCGCGGGCAACAACAACGCCGGCAACAACACGCCACCACCCGTGGACGGCACGGGGGACGGGGAGCAGCCGCTCACCGGGGATCCGGAAGACCCGACGCCCGATGAACCGGTCGAACAGGATACGGACGGCGGGGACGCCGTCGCGGACAACGCAGCCCCGGACATGCCCGTGGACAACAGCGGTGAGGCATCCGTCGCCAGCTGGGGTTCGGCGGCCTGCCAGGGAGTCGACATCTCCGGCGTCGGCCGCCGCGGGGCACCGTACAGCAGCACCTAGCTGGGCTGCTTCCGGGACGTGGCGCTGAAGCAAGAACCGCTGGAGATCGCTCACTTCACCGAGATCCAGGTGGCCGCTGTGGGCCTCTACAACGCCAAGGACGCCCAGTGGCAGCCAGCCATCGAACGCGCCCTGTCCTATTCGGAGCTGCGCAACGCCCCCAACCTCAACTTCGCCGGCATCAAGCCCGCCTACGACCGGGGCGCCTACGGCTCGGTGCTGTCGCGGTCCAACGTGGTGTGGTCCAACCTGGACAAGGGCTACCGGCTCAGCGCCGCCGATCGCACCTTCGTCGCCGAGTTCGCCTGCCGGGCGGGTGTCCAGCGCCACATGCAAGGCAACGTCTCCGCCGACCACGAACGCTGGTGCCTGGTCTGGACCCAGCGGCTTCAGCACGAAGGCAAGGACGCCTCCGAGGCGCAACGGTTGCTGGAGCAGGTGGAATAGGGGCCGTTCAGCAGCCCGTGCCCGGGTAGATGTCATCCTCCCGGTCGTTGCAATCCCAGCTCAGAGCCGGATAGGCCACGTAGTCGTAGCCACCGGGCTGCCACCACTCGTAGAAGCCGTCTCCATCCAGGTCGTATTGCTCCGCCCCGCTGCCCCCGTACGCGCCGATGTCCGAGGTGGAGCCGTCCGGGTCGAACAGGGCCGGATCCCCCATATCGATGAGCGAAGAGCCGAGCTGGAGGTGGACGTTCCAGTCGATGAGATCGGCGGGGTTGGGGTTGAGGAAGAGGGGTTCGACGGAGACGTTGCCGTCGATCCCGGTGGCATCGGCCAGGCCCGAATAGTCGTCCGGTGTGTTGTCCCAGACGTCGCAGTAGGTGGTGGTGACCGTGCCGCTGGTGAGGCGGATGCCCCCACCCGTGGCCCCGCTGTTTTGCACGACGACCACGTTGTTAAGCACCGGAGCCGCCGTCAACACCGGGTTGGGAGCCGCGGAGTTCTCCACGTAGATCCCACCACCCTCACCGCCCGCCGCGTTCCCGATGATGTCCACGTTCGTGATCGTGGGGGAGGAGCCGTACAGCAGCAGCCCCCCGATATCGGTGGCTGCGGTGTTCATCGCGATGAACATGTTGGACAGCTCCATCGTGCCGCCCACGACAGCGAGCATGGCGCCCGCCGTATCGGCCTCATTGGCCAGCAAGGCGGCGTTTTGCACGATCAGATCCGAGTCGTAGAGGCTGATGCCCCCGCCATACACAGCGGCCTCGTTGAGCATCACGACCATGTTGGAGACCGTCAGCGAGGCCTCACTGAGCAAGATCCCACCCCCGTCCCCAGCGCTGATGTTGTCCGAGGCGAACAGGTTGTTGGCCGTCACGGTGCTGTCATAGATCATCAACCCGCCGGCCGAATCCCCCGCCTGGTTTTCGCTGAAGCTGACGTTATCCATCGTCAGGATGGAGCCGGTGACCATCATCCCGCCGGCATAGGTGCTGGCCACGTTGGCGCGCACCTCGATGGTGCTCAGGCTCACTGTGGCGTTTTCGATCCACAGGCCGGCGCCCATCACACTGGTGTTTTGCTCGATGCGGATCGTATCGAGGACGGGGGAAGCGGGCCCCTCGATGGTGATCGCCCCCTTGTCGGAGGAGACGTTCCAGCTCACCTCCAGGTTGCGCAGCACCGGGGAAGCCTGCGCCACGTCGATGCCCGGGCCATCGATGTCGTCGCCACCGATGACGCGGAACCCCTCCACCACGGTGGCGGAGGTCTGCCCGTTGCTGATGGTGATCACCGATCCGGATCCCTGGGCGTCCAGGGAGGTCTGGTGCGGCCCGCCCAGTCCGGCCAGGTGCAGGTCCACCGAACCGAAGGTGAAGTTGCCGTTGTAGTGCCCCGGCTCCACGCAGATGGCGGTGCCGGCCGGGCTGGTGTTCAGCAGGCTGACCAGGTCCGCCCCCAAGCCGTTGAACATCACGTCACAGCTGACGCAGTCGTCGTCCACCACCCCGTCGCAATCCGTGTCTTGCCCGTCGCAGGTCTCCGTCGCCGTCGGATGGGACAGGGGATCGGAGTCGTCACAGTCCGGCTCGTTGTCCCCGATGCCGCAGGTGTCGTAGCCGTCGTTGTCCACATCGTAGGGATTGATGGCCGCGTCCAGGTCGTCGCAGTCCCCGTCGCAGCTGGTGAGCCCGTCCCCGTCCACATCGCCGGGGTTTAGTGTGGCATCGGTGTCGTCGCAGTCACCCTCACACACGGCCCAGCCATCGCCGTCGTCGTCCTCCTCGCCGGCCGGTAGCGTGGCGTCGCCGTCGTTGTCGTCGCCGTCGCAGATCTCGGTGGCGCCCGGGTAGGTGTCGGCGTCCGTGTCGTCGCAGTCCCCGTCGCAGGTGGAGTAGCCGTCTCCGTCGTTGTCCGCCACACCCGGATCCACGATCCCGTCACAGTCGTTGTCCAGCCCGTCGCAGATGTCGTCCGCGTCCGGGTTGATGGCGGCGTTCGCATCGTCACAGTCTAAAAGCGGATCCCCCTGAGGGGCATTGCCCACGTAGCCGTCCCCATCGTCGTCCTCGCCATCGACGCCGTCGCAGTTGGCGTCGTAGGCGTCCCCGTAGATATCGATGTTGCCCGGATAAACCTGCTGCTGGGTGTCGTCGCAATCCCCATCGCAGGTGGAATAGCCGTCCCCGTCCAGGTCCAGGCTATCCAGGGCAGCGTCGCCGTCGTCACAGTCGCTGCAGGAGGGATCCCCGTCGCCGTCGGCGTCCACCTCTTCCGCCGGCACGTCCCCGTCGCAGTCGTTGTCCGCGCCGTCACACAGCTCGACAGCGGCGGGGTAGGTGTACGCGACGGCGTCGTCGCAATCCCCGTCGCACTCGGCAAAGCCGTCGCCGTCGTCGTCGCAGTCCAGCTCCAGATCGCCGCTGCAATCGTTGTCGAGGCAGTCGCCGCAGGTGTCCGGCGCCTCCGGGTAGGTGGTCACGTCCTCGTCGTCACAATCCCCCGGGGTGGACCCGTCGCAGCACTCGGGCCCGCCGCCGCCCAGGTCTTCCCCCTCGCAGTAGCCGTCCCCGTCGTCGTCGGCGGTGGCGAACTCCTCGGCGATGACCGCGGCACAGTTGTTGTCCTTGCAGTCCATCATCTCGGCCGGGCCCGGGTTGACCAGCGCATCGGAATCGTCGCAATCCCCCGGCGCGGCGCCCTCGCAGCACTCGGGCGCCCCCGACCCCATGTCCACCCCCACGCAGTAGCCGTCGCTGTCGCCGTCTGCCGTGTCCAGCCCCTCGTCGATGAGGGTGTCGCAGTCGTTATCCTTGCAGTCGGTCAGCTCCTCGGCCCCGTCGTAGACTTCCGGATCGGTGTCATCGCAGTCATCGATGCCGACGTAGTGATCGTCGAGGTCCTGATCCTCCAGGGCCTGGCCGTCGCAGTCGTTGTCGACGCCGTCGTTGACCACCTCGTCCGCACCGGGATTGATCAGCGGATCGGCGTCGTCGCAGTCGTAGAGCTCGGGGCCCACGTCGTCGTTGACCGGATAGCCGTCCCCGTCACTGTCGATGCCATCCATGCCGTCGCAATCCTGGTCGACGCCGTCGCCAAATGTGTCCGGGGCATCCGGGTAGATGGAGTCGTCGGACGGATTGCAGTCGTCGGCGTCCTCGAAGCCATCGCCGTCAAAATCGAAGTCCTCGGTGGTGACCTGGCAGCCCAGCCCGTGCACCAGGGTGAGCACCGCAGCGATCTTCCAGCAAATCCGTCCCATAAACATTCTCCCCGCGAGTAAGGACTGCGTAAGTCACATCCAAAGCAGCTCCCCGGACCTTCCAGACCGCAACGACAACAACTGAGCACCTCGGGTGCCACCTGGAAAGGAAACCACCATGTTCTCCATCGACCTTCGCAATGTTTTCTTGACCGTCTCGACCCTGGCGCTGACCGGCATGGCTGCCCTCGCGCCGGCCCACGCCGACGACACCATCCGCGAGTACAGCTGCCCGCCGCTCATCGAGTTCAAATTCGCCGCCGATTTCACGGAGCGGTGTGCGTACGTGTTCAGCGGAGGCAACCCAGTCTTGCGGCTGGACCACGCCGAAGTAGACGGCGACCAGCTGGTGTGCCAATACGAGCGCTCTTTCGACATCCCGGAGAACAGCGCCAATCAGTACTTCGCATTCCTGTGTGAGAGCTCGGCCACCTGCTTCTGCTGGAGCACGCTATGGATGTACGCTCACTCCTCGTACGATCATGGGGAGGCTGGCTGGGAGTTCAGCAACCCATACGGCGTCAAGGCCGAGGTCCCGGCTGTGTACAGTACTCCCCAGGAGGCATGGTTTTCGATGCTGGCCGATGAAGACTCCGCCTACCAGTACGATTCATGTATCTACAGCCGGGCACTCGTCGACGACGTCGATCCCAACCTCTACCGCGAAAAAGACGGCGTCTGCATCACCACCCAGGACGACACCGCCTTCCGCTGTGCCGACTCCATCCATGACCTGTACGACATCAGCTACAGTTTGAATGTCGGCGGTCGCTAGGGAATCGAACGCGCCAACCGCAGCCCAACCCGATCGTCGGCGAGGCCGGGGACCTCACTGCCGCGGAACGCGGAACGCACCAGGCCCGGCATGTTGGACCAGGATCCACCCCGGGCCACGCGGTAGATGGCCGTGGGATCCCCCCAAGGATCGGTCTCGTCGCCGGGATAGTCGCCCTCGTCCCAGCCATCGACGCACCACTCGAACACGTTGCCCGCCATATCGAACAGCCCGTCGGGGTTGTCGCTGAGAAGGCCCACGGGGTGGGTCATGGCGGCGGCATTGCCACAAAACCAGGCCTGTTCGTCCAGCAAGAAGCCATCGTCGAGCGTGAGATTGGCGTCGCACACCGCGTCGTCCCCGGCCATCAGGTTGCCGCCGTCGGGGAACGCGTCGCTGACGGCCCCTGCGGAGCGGGCTGCCATCTCCCACTCCGCCTCGGTGGGCAGGCGGAATCCCTCGCATTCGTAGGGTGTCACCACGCCGTTGAGCGCCGTGTCCGCGGACGCGATCCCACCCTGCGTGGTGTTCATGCAGTCCATCGGATCGGAGCCCACGGCGGAGCCGTCCACACATTCCACGTTCGTCAGCTCGAAGCAGGGGTCCAGCCCCGCGGCGACGGATACGACGTTGGTGAACACCAGCGCGTCGTACCAGCTAATCGTCTCCACGGGGCAGGGATCACACCCGGCAAAAGTGCTGGGATCCCAGGCCATCATCATCCGGAATTCGGCCTGGGTCACCTCGGTCTGGCCCAGGCCGAAGCCCTGGGTCAACGACGCGAGGTGCGCGGTCTCCTCGTCGCTGTAGCGGCCGACCTCGTCCGCGGGGCTCCCCATGGTGAACGACCCGGCACCGAAACTCTTCAGGCCGGCCAAGGGGCAATGCACGTCACTCCAGCAGTCGCTGTCCTGGCAATCCAGCAGCCCGTCACAGTCCGTGTCCAGGCCATCCTCGCAGCTATCCAACGCCGCCGGATGGAAGGTGGGATTCCAGTCGTCACAGTCCCCGTCGCAGACCCGGTAGCCGTCCCCGTCGTCGTCGTCTTCCTCGTCCGCTAGGGCGCCGTCACAGTCGTTGTCCAGGCCGTCGCACAGCTCGTCTGCGGTGGGATGGGTGGCGTTGTCCCCGTCGTCACAATCGCCGTCGCAGCTGGTCCAGCCGTCCCCATCCGCGTCCAACAGGTTCAGCGTGTCGTTGTGATCGTCGCAGTCCCCGTCGCACTCGCTGTGGCCATCGGCGTCGGCGTCGATCTCCGCCGGGCCCAGCTCGCCGTCGCAGTCCGTGTCGATCCCGTCGCAGCCCTCGTCCGCCCCCGGGTGCACGCCTTCGGACTCGTCGTTGCAGTCGCCGTCCGCGCCGGTGTAACCGTCCCCGTCCACGTCGGCGTCGCAGAACGGATCGTTGGCGTCCTCCGTTCCGTTGCAATCATTATCGATACCGTCGTCGCAGATCTCCTCGGCCCCAGGGTTGACGTCCGCGTCCTCGTCGTCGCAGTCCACGACCCCCGTGTAGCCGTCCCCGTCCCTGTCCATGCAGCCGGTGTCGTCCTGGTCCACGTCGCCGTCGCAGTCCTTGTCGATGCCGTCATCGCAGTCCTCGTAGGCACCGGGATAGATGGTGGGATCCTCGGTGGAGCAGTCCACCGAATCCGGCGCGCCGTCCCCGTCGAAGTCGTAAAAATCGTTGGAGCGGCAGCCCAGCCCCAGCAGCACCACGATGCTCGCGAGGGACGACAGGCGATGTTGGCTCATGGAGGCCCTCCCGACCACAGGATAACAAGGAGCGGGTGGGGGCGTCAGGGGGCGTCAGGGGGGGGCAGGGGGGTCATAGGCAGTAGTCGTTGCTGGGGGAGTCCTCCGCCATGCTCTCCTTCACCGGCGTGCAGGTCTGGCTGCCCTTGCAGTCATCGTCGCCGGAACACTCGCGGACGCAGGTCTTGACCTCCAGGACCGAGCCGCACACCAGCCCGCCGGTGCAGTCCCCGTCCCCTTCGCATCCGTACCCCGAGCAGACACCCTTGAGGCACAGCCCATCCCCCGCGCACTGGCTGCTGCTCGTGCAGGTGGCCTCCATGCCGCAGCCCGCGAGCAGGCCCAGGCACAGCACCAGGGCGGCCAGCATCTCAATAGATGTACGCATCTTCCTCCCAGCAGTTGCCCGAACCACCTTGCACGTTGAGCAGCAGGGCGTCCATCAGCGCTTTCTCGTCGGCCAGCGGCGTATCGACCAGGTGGGCCGCGATCCCGTCCAGCCGGGTTGTGGCCTCGGTGATCAGGTCCCCGGCCTCCACGTCCGTCAGGCTACCCTCGCAGAAGTGGGCGGCGGCCATCAAGGCCAGGTACTCGTCCAGCAGCACGGCCATCTTGTAGACGCCCAGGTCATCGGCGTTGGTCTGCGCTCCCTCGATCTCGGCGCCCCCGAGCCAGTGCACCTCCACCTCGTCCGTGATGACGTTGTTCCCGTCCACGGGCAGATAGGAGAGCTCGAACATGGCGAGCAACTGGGGCCCCTCCAGGTCGATTTCCATCGTCGGATCGGCGGCCAGCGTGACCCCGATGCCCCCCTGGCGAGCGCTGAGGAACAGGGTCGACGCCCCGAAGTCCACGGTGGGCGAGGCGGCCTGGTCCAGCGGGGCGCCGTAGGCGGCGTCGAACAGCAGGCCGGTCTCGGCGGTGATCTCCACGTTGAGGTCATACCCGATGGGCGACACGACGTAGTCGAACTCATCCACGAAGACCTTGTCGATGATCTCTTCGTTGGCCAGGAAGTAGTAGTTGCCTCCCCGCACGTTGGACATGGCCTCGGCCAGCTCGCTGCCCAGGTCCATGCCCACGCCGAACATGGTCAGCCCGATGCCGGCCGACGCGTAGTAGCGCGTGATGCCGATGAAGGAGTTCATGTCCGTGGCGCCGGTGTTGGGCTGGACGTCGGTGAAGATCATCACCCGGTCCTCGACGCCTTGCATGCCGGCCATGGGGGCGGCCTCGCCGAAGGCGACGAGCAGCCCCTCCTCCAAATTGGTGCTGCCCTCGATGTCCAGGCCATCGATGGCGTTGCTCATCTGGTTGCGGCCGGCCGCGTCCATGGTGGTCATACCGTGCACCACGTGGGCCCGCTCACCGAACACCGTCAGGGCCATCTGATCTCCCTCGTCCAGCTGATCCACAAGCAGGTGCAGGGCGTCCTTGACCGAGCCCAGCTCGGTGCTCATCGAGCCGCTGACATCCACAGAGACCGCCAGGTTGAGATGCCGGCGCTCGAAATCGGAACTGATGTTGGTGCCGAAGCCCAGCTGGACCACGTACTGGTCGGCGCCGATGCCCACCGGCTGCGTCAGGCTGGAGGCCGCCCGGGGGCACAGGACCTGGTCACAGACATCCCCATCCAGGGGCAGATCGTGTTCGGAGAACAATCCCTCGGCCGTGAAGTGCTCGGCGGCGGGAATGCCCCCCTGAGCGATGATCTCGCGGGCCAGCTGGATGTCCTGGGATCCGCCAGGGGTAACTCCCGGTCCGCCGCCCATCAAGGAGTGGTCGGCGCAGCCCAGCTGCAATCCAGCGAGGGCCAGCGCGGCCGTCGCGATCGTGATCGTGGTGGTCTTGAGAGTCCGGTTGCTCGACATCGTTTCACCCTTCGGTTGGGGCCCCGGGGTGGGAGAGGTCAAGAATCGTGCCAAGGGGAGGGGCACGGAGGGTCCCTCCAGGCGCTCACATACCGCTTCCATAGATCAGATAGATGGCGCCGGTGTAGTTCCCCAGGGTTCCGTCGGCGTAGGCGCCCACCAGGATGTCGGCGTAGCCGTCGGCGTTGACGTCGCCGGCGCCATACACGCTACCACCGGCGTAATCGGCGTTGTTCTCCCCCGTGAACTCGGCATCGGCGGTGGACAGGGCAAACGTGCCGGAGATGGGGCCGTACCAGAGCGCGGCCTTGTTGGCGCCGGGGGCCCCCACGAGCAGGTCCCCCACCCCATCGCCGTCCACGTCCCCCGCAGCGTCCAGCCCGGCCCCGGTCAGCTGCACGTAGTCATCCCCGTAGTGACGCCCGTCGGCGGTGTTGAGGCCGACGACCCCGGACACGGGACCGAGCACGGTGTACGCCGTACCGCCGTTGAGGTACGGAGAGTCGCGGTTCTCGGCGCCCACCAGGAGATCATCGATCCCATCGCCGTCCACGTCCCCGGCGGCCAGTGTTCCACCGGACTGGTCCTGGATGTCCTCGCCGCGCAACATGGCCGGGGCGCTGGACAGGTCGTAGGTGCCACTGAGCGGGCCCGGGATCAGGTAGGCAGCACCGGCCATGTCCGCCCCCGAGTCCTCGCCGGGAGCCCCGATGAGGATCTCGTCGTAGCCATCCCCGTCCTGGTCGTACACGGCAGCCATGCCGCGACCCACTCCGTCGTAGGCGCTGGCGCCGATGATCTTGGCATCGGCGGTGGACAGCGAGGCCGTCCCGGACACGGGGCCGAGGATCAGATAGACGGCACCGGCCCACGATCCCCCCGTGTCGTCACCGGTGGCCCCCACCAGCAGGTCATCGTACCCGTCCCCGTTGAGGTCCCCGGCCGCGCTGACGGCCTCACCGGCCGTGTCCCCGCTGGCCTCGCCCGTCAGCTTGGCGTCCGCGGCGGACAGATCCGTCGTGCCGGTGGCCAGCGGGCCGTACAGCACGTAGGCGCCGCCAGCCCAGTCCGCGATGGAGTGCTCCCCTGGCGCCCCCACGACCAGGTCGCCGTGGCCGTCCCCGTTGATATCCCCTGCGCCGGCGACCGCCTTACCCGCCGAGTCGGCCCACTCCTCGCCCACCAGCTTGACGTCCGCGCTGGACAGGCTGAACACCCCCGCAGCCGGAGGGCCGTACAGCAGGTATGCGGCCCCGGCGTATGAGCCGCCGGCGTCGTGGTTCCACGCGCCTACGACGATGTCGTCGTACCCGTCGTCGTCCACGTCCCCGGCGGGGCCCAGGGCGTACCCTGCCTCGTCACCGACCGCCTCGCCGTAGAACTTGGCGTCGGCGTCGGCCAGACTGGCGGTCCCGGAGTGGGCGCAGCCGCTGTCCGTGCCGTCGCAGTTGTTGTCGATGCCGTCGTTGCAGACCTCGGCGGCGGCCGGGTGGATGGCCGGGTCTCCGTCGGCGCAGTCGCCGTCGCAGATGCGCGCCCCGTCCCCGTCGTCGTCCGCCTCGTCGGCCGGGACGCTGCCGTCGCAGTCGTTATCGATCCCGTCGCATAGCTCCGCCGCGGTCGGAAAGACGTCCCCGGCCGTGTCGTCACATTCCTCGCAGGCCAGGTATCCATCGCCGTCGGCGTCCGCCTCGTCCGCCGGGACCGCGCCGTCGCAGTCGTTGTCTACCCCGTCGCACAACTCCGTCGCTCCCGGATAGACGTCCCCGGCGGCGTCGTCACACTCCTCGCACACCACGTACCCGTCCCCGTCGGCATCCGTGGTCTCGTCCGCGGGCACCGATCCGTCGCAGTCGTTGTCCACGCCGTCGCACAGCTCCGGCGCCCCCAGCCAGCTCCCGGGGTCGGCGTCGTCGCAGTCCAGCTGGCAGGTGGTCTGCCCGTCACCGTCCGCGTCGTCGATGTTCAGGGCGGGATCGGCGTCGTTGCAGTCGCCGGCGCACGAGGAGGCGCCGTCGCCGTCCGCGTCCACCGGCGTGAGGGCGGCGTCCCCGTCGTCGCAGTCCCCATCACAGGTGCTGGAGCCGTCGCCGTCCAGGTCGTCCAGATTTGCCGCCGCGTCCTGGTCGTCGCAGTCCCCGTCGCAGACCATCCAGTTGTCCAGGTCGTCGTCCACCTCGTCGGCCGGCACTGCGCCATCGCAGTCGTTGTCCTGCCCGTCGCACAGCTCGACGGCGTCCGGGTTGTAGGCCGTGTCCGCGTCGTCGCAATCTCCCCCGCATTCGGAGTAGCCATCGCCATCATCGTCGTACTCGAGGGGATCGGGGATGCCATCGCAGTTGTTGTCGCTGAGGTTGTCACACACATCCTCGGCGTCCGGGTGCACCGCTGGGTTCTCGTCGTCGCAGTCCACGCCTCCGGTGGTGCCGCAAGGGTCATAGCCATCGCCGTCCCCGTCAAACGGGGATAGATCCGGATTGCTGTCGTCACAGTCGCCGGGCTCGCTGCCGTCGCAACACTCCGGCTCTCCCGACCCCAGATCGTGGCCCTCGCAGTAGCCGTCGCCGTCCCCGTCCATGGTGGCCAGATCCTCATCCACGTTGCCGTCGCAGTCGTTGTCGATGCAGTCGGCTAGCTCCGCCTGCCCGGGGGCCCGGGAGGGATCCGCGTCGTCGCAATCGCCGGTGTGGCTACCGTCGCAGCAGACGATCTCCCCATCCCCCAGGTCGCCCCCCTCGCAAAAGCCGTCCCCGTCGTCGTCGGCCAGCTCGGTGCCCTCGTCCACGTCCCCGTCACAGTTGTTGTCGATGCAGTCGGCCACCTCGGCGGCGTCCGGATGGATCGTCGCGTCCTGGGGGGCGCAGTCGCTCTCGTCGTCCCAGCCGTCGCCGTCGTAGTCGTAGCTCATCTCCGGGTTGCGGCAGCCCACCGCCAGCAGGACCGTCAGGCTCACCGCCCAGACCAACCATGGATTACACATCGGGCTCACATCCCTCCGCTGCCCAGGTACAGATAGACCGCCCCAGCATAGGCGCCGGCCTCGCTCTCCGACGGCGCGCTGATCACGAAGTCGTCGAAACCGTCACCGTTGGTATCCCCTACCGCGCACACCGCGGTGCCCAGCGCGTCGAAGGCCGCCTCGCCGGTAAATTTGGCACCGGCAACGGTGAGGTCGATGTTCCCCGAGAGTCCGCCGCCGTACACCAGGTATCCGGCTCCAGCCGAGGTACCGGCAGTGCCCTCGTCCGGAGCGCCGACGATCAGGTCCATCTGGCCGTCTCCGTCCACGTCTCCAGCGCTGTCCACGGCCGAGCCCGCCGCGTCGAATGAGTCCTCGCCGTGGAGCGCAGCCGTCGCCGAATTGAGGCTCGCCTGGCCGGAGACGGGGGTGTCCACCAGATAGGCGACCCCGTCGCAGGTCCACAGCACACCCTGTCCCGGAGCACCGACGAGCAGCTCCTCCAGCCCGTCCCCATCCATGTCGGCGGCGTTGAGCGCACTGCCGGCGTATGCGTTCAGACTCACGCCGGTGAGCAGCGCATCCGCCGTCGCGAGATCGATGTCCCCCGACAATGGGCCGGGGAGCACATTGACCGCCCCGTTGCGGTAGGTCCCCACCGCGACCTGCCAGCCGCGAGCTCCGACGGCGACCTCGTCGTAGCCATCGCTGTCCAGATCGGCGATGGAGGAGACACTCCAGCCACTCATGGCCCAGTAATCCTCGCCCAAAAGCCTGGCATCTGCGCTGGATAGGCTGACCGTGCCACTCACCGGCCCGTGGACCACGTACGCCGCGCCCGCGTCGGCGCGGCCGTTGGCCGCGTGGTAGGGCGCGCCAACTAGGATATCGTCGTACCCATCGCCGTTGATATCCCCGGCCGAGGCCACGGAAAAGCCGGCGTTGTCGTCCTCGTCCTCGCCGGTGAGCTTGGCGGTGGCGCTGGACAAGCTGACGCTCCCGGCGGTGAACGGCCCGTGCACCAGATAGACAGCGCCAGCGCAGGAGCCTGCGGCGCTCTCGCAGGAGGCGCCGATGAGTAGATCGTCGGCACCGTCGGCGTTCACGTCACCGGCGGCAGCCACCGCGCTGCCGCCGAGATCGCCCGCGACCTCGCCGGTGAATATGTGGTCTGCGGTGGAGAGGCTGGCCGCACCCGCCGCTACCGGCCCGAACCACAGATAGGCGCGCCCGGCGTCGGTCCCGCCCGCGTCGGCTCCGGGCGCACCAACGAGCAGATCCGCGTACCCGTCCTGATTCACGTCCCCGGCGGCAGCCACCGCCCCCGCCTCGTCGCCGGCCGCCTCGCCGGTGAGCTTGGCGTGGGCGGACGACGCGGACAGGGTTCCGGTGAGGAAGCAGCCGTTGTCCGTGCCGTCGCAGTCGTTGTCCGCCCCGTCGTCACAGACCTCGGTGGCGCCCGGATTCACGGCGGCGGCGGCGTCATCGCAGTCCCCGGAGCACACCCGGTAACTGTCGCCGTCGTCATCCACCTCATCACCGGGGACCACGCTGTCGCAGTCGTTGTCCGCCCCGTCACACAGCTCGGGGGCGCCGGGCCAGCTGCCGCCGTCGGAGTCATCACAGTCCCCGGAGCAGGGGCGGTGGCCATCCCCATCGTCGTCGACCTCGTCGCCGGGGATCGTCCCGTCTCAGTCGTTGTCCACCCCGTCGCATAGTTCGGTGGCCCCGGGGTAGCTGGTGCCATCGGCGTCGTCGCAGTCCTCGCAGCCCAGCGCGCCGTCCCCGTCCCCGTCCGCCTCGTCCGCGGGCACGGAGCCGTCGCAGTCGTTGTCCCGGCCGTCGCACAGCTCCTCCGCCCCGGGGTAGATCGCCCCATCGCTGTCGTCGCAGTCCGCGCATGCCAGGGATCCATCCCCGTCCCCGTCCACCTCGTCGCCGGGGACAACCCCATCGCAATCGTTGTCCGCCCCGTCGCACACCTCGGAGGCCCCCGGATAGCTGGCGCCGTCGCCGTCGTCGCAGTCCGCACACAGCGCGGCGCCATCGCCGTCACCGTCGGTGGTCTCGTCGGCGGGGACCGCCCCGTCACAGTCGTTGTCCGCTCCGTCGCACACCTCGGAGGCCCCCGGATAGCTGGCCGGATCGCCGTCATCGCACTCGCCGCTGCAGGTGGTCCAGCCGTCGCCGTCCAGGTCGTCGAGGTTCAGGCTCGGATCCGCGTCGTTGCAGTCGCCGGCGCAGCTGGAGGCACCGTCGGAGTCGGCATCGTCGGTGTTCATCGCGGCGTCGCTGTCATCGCAATCCCCGTCGCACGAGGAGAGGCCGTCCCCGTCGCTGTCCGCCGGTGTCAGGGCCGCGTCGGCGTCGTCGCAGTCCCCGTCGCAGCTCGTCCAGCCGTCGCCGTCACCGTCCGCCTCTTCAGGTAACAGCGTGCCGTCCCAGTCGTTGTCCAGGCCCTCGCACCCCTCGGTGGCATCGGGGCTCACGTCGCCGCGGCTGTCATCGCAGTCCCCGGCGCACTCGCTGTACCCGTCCCCGTCCCCGTCCTCTTCGTTGCCGTCCACCTCGCCGTCGCAGTCGTTGTCCGCGAACTCGTCGCACACGTCCTCGGCGCCGGGGTAGACAGCAGCGCTGGCCTCGTCGCAGTCCGGCTCGCCGGTGGGGCCGCCACAGGGGTGATGGCCGTCCCCATCCTCGTCGATGGGGGCCAGGTCGGGATCCTCGTCGTCGCAGTCGCCGGGCTCGGCGTCGTCGCAGCAGGCCGGATCATCCGCGGCCCAGACGTAGCCCTCGCAGAATCCATCGCCGTCACCGTCGACGGTTGCCAGGCCCTCGTCCATGGCGCCGTCACAGTCGTTGTCCAGGCAGTCGGGGAGCTCGGCCAGCCCCGGCGCCACCGTGTCATCGGTGTCGTCGCAGTCCCCGTCGGAGTCACCGTCGCAGCAGTCGGCTTCGCAGTAGCCGTCGCCGTCATCGTCGTAACGGTCCGTGCCCTCGTCCACGACGCCATCGCAGTCGTTGTCCACGCAGTCGGGGAGCTCGTCGGCCTCCGGATGGATGGTGGCGTCCTCGGGCTCGCAGTCGTTCTTGTCGTCCCAGCCGTCGCCGTCAAAGTCGAAGTCCATCTCGCCCTGGCGGCAGCCGATGGAAAGCACCACTAGGCAGAGAAGCCCAAACCCCGATCGTACCCTCATGTCTGCCCACTCCCACCCCGCCCCTCAGCGATCCGTGGAGTAAAACGCAGCATACGCCATGGAGATGGGGATTCTTCAACTGTTGTGGTGAATCGTAGCGGGCGGGCGCGGGAGCGGGGTTTCAGCCCCTCTCAGCGGCGGCGGCGAAGCGACAGGGCCGCCAGCAGGAATAGCCAGACGAACACGGCCGGCGTTCCCGCTCCACCGCGGGCCGTCCCACAGACACAGCCGGTGTCCTCCAGCTCCACTCCCTCCCCGTCCCCGCAGTCCGGGTCCAGCTGCCCGCTCGCCTCGGCGCCGTCGCAGTCCTGGTCGATCTCGTCGTCGCAGATCTCCTCCGCTCCCGGCCAGGCCTCCGCGTCCGAGTCGTCGCAGTCCCCCGCACAGGCGAGGATGCCGTCCCCGTCCAGATCCCGGTCCTCGCCGTCCAGATCCGTGGTGTTGTCGCAGTCGTCGTCCCGGCCGTTGCACAGCTCCTGGGCTCCGGGGTAGACCGTCGGGTCCCCGTCGTCGCAATCCTCGTCGGGGCATGAAGGCGAGCCGTCGCTGTCCTCGTCCAGCCACTCGGTGGTGGTGCTGTCGCAGTCGTTGTCCAGCCCGTCGCACACCTCGGGGTTGCCGGGGAACACCTCGGGCTCGGTGTCGTCGCAGTCGGTGGCGTCATCGACCCAGCCGGGCACCGGGTAGCACATGTCGCCGTAAGGGTGGGTGGACGCCGGGTTGCCGTAGCCGTCCCCGTCCGCGTCCTCGTAGAAGGTCTGGGGCACGGCGCAGGGGGCGGTCCAGCTGAAGTTGTCGAGCCACAGGGCGTTGTCCGGGCCGTCGCTGTTGGCCCCCGGGGTGTAGGCCCGCACGATGACCTCGGTGAGCCCCAGCACGTTGGCGCTGAGGTCCGGGGGGGCATAGGTGCTCCAGTCCGCCTCCTTGTCCACGGTCCAGGTGTGGCGCAGCGTGATCCCATCGGGCTCCACGAGCTGGAAGGTGGCGTACTCGTGCACCGTGTCGTCCAGCACCCAGTCCAGGGAGATGACGAACGGCAAGGTCACCTCCACGGTGCGCTCCAGGCCGTAGCGATGGCCGCAGCCGTTGTAGTCGTAATTGCCGGTGAGCCAGGCCGACGGCATCGGCAGCCCCTCGAATTCGTCCAGGGACAGTTGGTAGGTGTGGCCGACCGCGCCGTCCTGCCAGAACGTCCACGGATCCACGTCGGTGGCGAAGACGTCCGTCTCCGTCGGCACCGGCGGCGGTGGATCCAGTTCGGAGGTGACCAGCCGGAAGTTGTCCACCTCCAGCGCCTCCGTCCAATCGATGGCCCAGCAGTCATAGAGGTAGACGCGCACGTACACGTCGATGGGATCCCCGCCGGGGAGGTAGGGGGTGATGTCGGTGGGCGGGAAGGTCAGCCAGCCGGTGTCCATGGAGCCGCCGGGGAGCAGGTTCTGGTGGTACAGCACCGTGTCCGTGGCCGCGTCCGCCACCTCGAAGTAGGCGCGGGTGGTCTGGTTGTTCCCCGACGAGGCCCGCCAGTCGAACGACACGTAGAACGAGTCCATCGGCGGGAAGTACTTCTCCATGCCGAAGTGGCGCCCCTCGCTGTTGCCGTTGGCGTCGTTGGGATCCCAGTCGCCGTCGATGAGGGCGCTGGGGGCGGGGTTGCCCACCGCGGTGTCGTGGGTCAGCGCGTACCCCATCGGTTCGCCGGAGTGGGTGTCCGACCACAGCACCCAGTCGTCCAGATCGGTGGAAAAATCGTCCTCGTAGATCACCACCGGTGGGGCGGCGGAGGCCATCGAGGAACACAGGACTATTGCGGCGCCGGCCCAGAACGTCCCGGTCAAAAACAGGGGAATCCTTCTTCTACGGGCACGTCGCCGCAACAGGGTCACCACCAAGGCCAGCAACGCCAGGGCGGCCGGATCTCCGCCAGCCACGGCGGCGCTACTGCAGCTACAGCCGGCGTTCGAGAACCCGTCGTCGGGGTCCCCGTCACCGCAGTCCGGGTCCACCTGCCCGCTCGCCTCGGCGCCGTCACAGTCCTGGTCGATCTCGTCGTCGCAGTTCTCCACCGCTCCCGGCCAGGCCTCCGGATCCGAGTCGTCGCAGTCCCCCGCACAGTCGAGGACGCCGTCCCCGTCCAGGTCCCGGTCCGTGCTGTCCAGGTCCGTGGTGTTGTCGCAGTCGTCGTCCCGGCCGTTGCACAGCTCCTCGGCGCCCGGAAAGACCATCGGGTCCCCGTCGTCACAGTCCTCCTCGGGGCACGACGGCCATCCGTCGCTGTCCTCGTCCAGCCACTCGGTGGTGGTGCTGTCGCAGTCGTTGTCCAGCCCGTCGCACACCTCGGGGTTGCCGGGGAACACCTCGGGCTCGGTGTCGTCGCAGTCGGTGGCGTCATCGACCCAGCCGGGCACCGGGTAGCACATGTCGCCGTAAGGGTGGGTGGACGCCGGGTTGCCGTAGCCGTCCCCGTCCGCGTCCTCGTAGAAGGTCAGGGGCACGGCGCAGGGGGCGGTCCAGCTGAAGTTATCGAGCCACAGGGCGTTGTCCGGGCCGTCGCTCTTGGCCCCCGCGGTGTAAGCCCGCACGACAACCTCCGTGAGCCCCAGCACGCTGCCGCTGAGGTCCGGGGGGGCGTAGGTGCTCCAGTCCGCCTCCTTGTACGGGGTCCAGGTGTGGCGCAGCGTCACGCCATCCGGCTCCAGGAGTTGGAAGGTGGCGTGCTCGTTCACCGTGTCGTCCAGCACCCAGTCCACGGAGATGACGAACGGCAGCGTCACCTCCACGGTGCGCTCCAGGCCGTAGCGGTGGCCGCAGCCCACATAGTCGTAGTTACCGGTCAGCCAGGCCGACGGAAGCGGCAGCCCCTCGGTCTCGTCGAGGGACAGCTCGTAGGTGTGATTGACCACGCCGTCCTGCCAGAACGTCCAAGGATCCACGTCGTTGGCGAACACATCGGTCTCGTGCGGCACCACCGGGGGTGGATCGAGCTCCGAGGTGACCAGCCGGAAGTTGTCCACCTGCACCTCCTGTTCATAGTCCCAGGCCCAGCTGTCGGACAGATAGATGCGCACGTACACGTCGATGGGATCCCCGCCGGGTAGGTAGGGGGTGATGTCGGTGGGGGGGAAGGTCAGCCAGCCGGTGTCCATGGTGCCGCCGGGGATCAGCTTCTGCTCGAACAGCACCGTGTCCGTCGCCGCGTCCGCCACCTCGATGGAGGCGCGGGTCGACTGGTTCCTCGATGCCGAAGCCCGCCAGTCGAAGGAGAGGTAGAACGAATCCATCGGCGGGAAGTACTTCTCCAGACCAAAGTGACGGCCCTGTGGGGTATTGCCGATGGTGTCGCCGGTATCCCAGTCCCCGTCGATGAGGGCGCTGGGGGCGGGGGTGCCCGCCGCGGTGTCGTGGATCAGGGCGTAGCCGATCGGTTCGCCGGGTTGGGTATCCGACCACAACACCCAGTCGTCCAGGCCGGTGGAAAAATCGTCCTCGTAAACCACTACCGGAGCGGCGGCAGAGGCCATCGTCGAGTAGAGCAATATCGTGGCAGCGGCCCAGAACGTCGCGATCGAATGCATGGGAATCCTCCTTCTACGGAGGAGGTTAGCCGTCCGCGACGCCGCCCTCGCCTAAGACACCGCTAAAAACTGGCTCCGCGGCCGCGGCGCCCCTCAATCCCAGTGGGTCGGGTTGGTCGCTGCCCCCCAGAACTGATTGCCCGGCGAGGCCACCACCGCGGCAGCGCCCGAAGCGCGGTCCACCGACAGGATCTGACCGGAGTCGTTGAAGCCGAAGATGGTCCCGTCGGCATAGCCGACCCCGTACATGGCACCGTAGCCCGTCGATCCAGCCACCGTGGCCTGATTGGTGTTGGGATCGTAGACGATCAGCGTGGTGTCGCCCAAAGGATCGTCGCTCATCAGGCAATACAACAATCCATCGGAGAGGCCGACCAGGTCCCCGGAGAACTCCCAGCCGGGAATGGTCCCAAAGACGCTGGAGGTCAGGCCGACAGGATCCAGCTGGTAGATCGTGCTGTCGTCGCCGGCAAGCAAGGTGCCGTCGGGGAGGGCGGTCAACGCGTTGATACCATCGTTACCAGCCTCCATGATCCACGTCACCTGGGCGGTGAAGGGGTCCACCTCGTACAGGTCGGTGAACGAGATGGCGTACATGGTGCCGTCGTGATCCACCGCCAGGTCCGTGAACTGGTCCTCTGGCAGTCCGCCGGAAAACGTGCCGACGAACGTCAAACTGTACGGGGCAGCCTCGTCCACCTCGAACAGCTGGCTGCTGGTGTGGGCGTACATGGCAGCGCCGACGGGAGGGCTGTCGTCGTCCCCTGTATCGTCGTCCCCTGTATCGTCGTCCTCGACATCGTCGTCCCCCGCGTCGTCGTCCTCTGCGTCGTCGTCCCCCGCGTCGTCGTCCTCTGCGTCGTCGTCCCCCGCGTCGTCGTCCCCTGCGTCGACGTCCTCGTTGAGCTGGAGATTCGCTCCTTCACAGCCAAATGAAAAAAGAAGACAACCCAACAACCAAAGAAATGTCCGGGGAACCATCGATTCCAACCTCCTGGATACAGTGATGTCTCTGTACCGGAACAACGGGCCGGCGGGCTGGATGGGAAATGAATTGACGATTCGTTAACGTAGCTCCGTCTGGTCCCCTCGACGGGCTGGATCCTCCCGGCTGGTCACCCCTCAATCCCAGTATGTCGGATTGGCCGTAGCACCCCAGAAGGCCTGGCCCGGGGTGGCCACCACCGTGGCGGCGCCGGTGGCGGTGTCGAATTCCAGGATCTGGCCTGAATCGTCGAAGCCCAAGAGCGTTCCGTTGGCCAACCCGACCCCGGACACGGTGCCGTGGCCCGTCCACCCGACAAACCTGGTCTGGTTGGTGGCGGGATCGTATTCGATCAGAGCGGTCCCGCCCCCCTCGACGTCCTCGGCCAGGCAATACAGTAGCCCGTCCGGCAGGGCGACCATGTCGCCGGTGAACTCCCGGCCGGGAATCGTCGCGTACACTTCCGCGGTCAGGCCGACCGGATCGATGCGGTAAAACGTGCTGTGCTCGCCGGCGAGCAAGGTGCCATCGGCCATGGCAGTCATGGAATCCAGGTGCCCCTCACCTACCGGCAGCAGCCACGCCACCTGGGCCGTAGAGGGGTCCACCTCGTACACATCCGTAGACGTGATGGCGTACAAGATGCCGGTGGGAGCCATCGCCAGATCCGTGAACTGAACCCCGGAGATGCCACCGCCGAATGCACCCACGAGGGTCAGCTCGTACGGGTAGCTGGAATCCACCTCGTACAGTACAGAATCGGTGTGGGCGTACATGGCCGCACCGACGGGGGCAACGGTGTCGTCGTCGTCCCCGGTATCGTCGTCTACCGGATCGACATCGAAGACATCGTCATCGCCCGCAGTATCGTCATCGTCCGCGGTATCGTCATCCACGGCCGCATCGTCGAAGGGGGTGGATATGGAGCAACCACCCAGCCACAGAATGTTACAGATCCATAAACCAAACCATCGGTGAAGCATCGGTTTCTCCTGTTCGCACCAACCCCCGTGATATTCGATATTTGGAAGGCTCCCCCGAGCATTTCCAAATAAGAAGATCCTAAGAATG
>CAZDDH010000159.1:0-20028 GCA_964504165.1 uncultured Rickettsiales bacterium
TGGTCGTCAGGTCAGGCGTGAGGGACGGAATTCCGCTCTATGACGGGAGTGTCATGGAGGCCGTGTGATTCATCGGGGAGTTTGGCGGCTCTCGCGCATGTGCGAAGCCTGTTCCACGCGCCCGCGCCTCGCGACTCAATGTGTCTCATTTGCACGGCAGATTGCGCTCAGTGAGACACCGTGCTATCCGTGTCTGCCTGCAGCGAGGAGGCCCAACGTGGCGGATCGATCGTTCCGAGTCCTGTTCGTCAGTAGCGACGACGCCTGCCGTGGGCCCATGGCCAAGGCACTCCTGAGCGCACAATGCTCGGATGGCATCGAGGTGGAAAGCGCCGGCCTCTCCGCAGGGGACGCGCCTCCGCAGGTGATCGAGGTGATGGGTGAAATCGGCATCGAGTGCGCCGGAGCCCCCCACACCCTCGCCGCACTGGGCCAGCAGATGTTTGACCTGGTAATCACGTTGTGCGAGCCGGCGCAGCAGCTGCGCCTGAGCCACGGGGCCAACCCCGGCAAACGTGCCGTCGATCCAGCCCTGATTCCCCTGTGCGCCGGGGTCCCCTTCCATCTGCATTGGGACGTCGCAGCACCAGCCACTACCGCCGATGATCCGGCCGGGAACGTGGACGCCTACCGCGCCACTCGGGATACCCTCCGCGAACACATCACGTCGCTCACCGAGCAGGGCTGGCTGCAGGCCCTGCGCGAAGAGCGCCTACACCAGCAAGCTCTGCTGGACGCCATGCAGGACGGGGTCCTGATCCACGACGACCTGCAGATCATCCATCAGTTCAACCGCGCCGCCGAGAAGATGACCGGATTCCGCCGCGAAGACGTACTGGGGAAGCACTGCCACGACCTGTTTGCCCCCACCGGGTTCTGCGGCGGGCAATGCGATTTTGCCTGCGGGATCCCGGCCCCCTTCGACGAACGCCGGCGCGATGTGCCCCTCGTCACCCAGTCCGGGGAGAGCCGCGTCATGCGGATGTGCGTCAACCGCACCACCGGTGAGCACCAAGAGGGACACGTGGTGGCGTCGTTCCGGGACGTCACCGAGCTGTTGAACTTGCGGCGGGATGTACGCAGCTCCCGCAGCCTGCACGGAATGGTGGCCGCCTCCGCGGCCATGCAAGAGGTGTTCGAGACCATCCGTCAGGTCGCCTCTACCGAGTACCCCACGCTGATCCTCGGTGAGAGCGGCACGGGCAAGGAGCTGGTGGCCAGCGCCATTCACCTGGAGAGCCCGCGCGCCAGCGGCCCCTTCGTCCCCATCAACTGCGGGGCACTCCCCGAGAACATCCTCGAAAGCGAACTCTTCGGGCACGTGCGGGGGGCCTTCACGGGCGCCATCCGCGACAAGAAGGGCCGCTTCGAGCTGGCCCGTGGAGGCACCTTGTTCCTCGACGAGGTGGGGGAGCTTTCCCCGGCGTTCCAGGTGCGCCTGCTGCGGGTACTGCAGGAGAAACGCTTCGAGAAGGTGGGGGGCGAGAAGACCATCGACGCCGACGTCCGCATCCTCGCGGCCACCAACCGGGACCTCCGGAAGATGGCCCGAGACGGGGAATTCCGCGAGGACCTGTTCTACCGCCTGTGCGTGATACCGATCACGCTGCCGCCGCTGCGGGACCGCCGCGAAGACGTCCCCCAGATCGTGGAGAAGGTGCTGGCCCAGATCCGCCAGGAATCGGGCAAGGAGATCACCGCCGTCTCCCAAGACGCGATGCACGCGCTGATGACCCACCGCTGGCCCGGCAACGTGCGCGAGCTGATCAACGTGCTGCAATACGCCTCGGTTCGCTGCACCGGGACCGAGATCGACGCGGCTCACCTTCCCCCTGACCTGGCCCCCGTCACCGCCATGGCCGCGGTGTTAGCCACCGGCACGACTCCCACCCCCAACGCGGCCGCAGCCAGTCCGCCCCCCCGCCGGCGCCTCAAGCTGACCATCGAAGCGGTTCGGGCCGCCATCGACGAGGCCGGCGGCAACAAGGTCAAGGCCGCCAAGCTGCTGGGAGTGGGGCGAGCCACTCTGTATCGCTTCTTGGATCGCAACCCTGTCTCGTAAGACACCGCTGAGACAGATGGCCCCCGGCCGCCCAATTTCCGCCCCGGCCGCCACGCCACGAACTACCCACTAACATATTGTTATAACTACGTTATCCAAACATAGGCCCGATTTTTTCTTGGAATCCAACAACCTGGCATCGGCCTTGCAAAGTTTATTTCCAACCATCAGGAAACACCGCTCGGGACAGCTGGGCAACAACCGATGAGGGACACCATGAACGACTGGAACAACATCAACGACATCCTGGATTACGCCATCGAACGCGAGCAGGAAGCGTCCGATTTCTACATGAGCATGGCCGCCATCGCCAAGCACCGGCACATGGCCGAGGTCTTCGAGGGTTTTGCCCGCGAGGAGGCGGCCCACAAGGCACGTCTCGAGTCGATCAAGGTCAAGGATCTGTTCGACAGCAACCCGCGGACCATCAAGGACCTCCAGATCGGGGACTACCTGGTGGCCGACGAGCCCAACGAGGACACGGACTACCAGAGCGCGCTCATCCTGGCGATGAAGAAGGAGAAGGCCGCCTACCGGCTCTACTCGGACCTGGCCGCCCTGACCACGGACCCGGCCGTCCAGAACGTGTTCGCGCGACTGGCTCAGGAAGAGGCGCGCCACAAGCTGCGCTTCGAAGTGGAGTACGACGACCACATCCTGACCGAGAACTAGCAACGGACGAGAGGCAACAGACGATGGCCAAGCGATTCAACAAGAACCTCATCGAGACCCTTGCGCTCACCCGTGAGATGCTCGCGCTGGCCGACGAGGGGGACCGGGACCGCGAGGACCCATCCTGTGGCATCATCTACGGCATCTTGCGGGATTCGGCCTACCGGATCCGCAAGCTGGCACAAGAGGAATGTGACAACCACCAACGGAAGGGCAAATGGGACGCCGAGCTGAGCTGCCCAGCCGTTCCAGAGAAGGCGAGAGAACCATGAAGAACGAATGCATCATCTGTGGATGGATCTACGACCCCGCGGTGGGCGACCCCGACGGCGGCATCGCCCCCGGGACCGCTTTCGAAGACATCCCCGACGACTGGGTCTGCCCGGTCTGCGGCGTGGGCAAGGACCAGTTCGAGGTGCTCGAGGGCTAGCCCCGGCAAGCAACCAACACTAGATGGAGAACAAGCATGGCCTGTAAATCCAAAATGGACTGGAAGATGGACGCCCAGCAGGAACAGATCCTCACTACCCTCGCGGACATGAGCGATCCGGCCTCGGGCAAGGACGTCGCCGGATCATCCGGGCTCGAGCCCAAGGTGGTCTCGGCCAAGATCAAGACCCTCAAGACCAAGGGATTCGTGGACAGCCCGGTGCGGTGCAAGTACGCCATCACCGACCTGGGCAGAAAGCATCTCGGCTAGGCCGAGTTCAGGAGAGAGCGATGGAACAGCAACAGCAAACGGCCCCCCGCCTCAAGAAGGTCAGCAAGAATGGCCCGTTCAAGGCGGCGCACTGCGCCATGACCAAGGGCGCCACCATGTGGTGCTACGGGCTCTGCCGGCCCGTCAAGGGCATGGGTGTCTGTGGGCGCCCCGCATACAAGGTCCTCGCCGGGAGGACCCAAAAAGCCATCGCCAAGCACCTTGAAAAAAAGGCAGAGGATGAGTAACGATTAGCCGCCGGGGGGATTCCCAGGCGGTTACTAGCGGACTGACGAACCAACGGTCAGGCCGACAACACAAATACCTGTTTTAAGGAGGTTTCCATGAAGTACATCTGCACCATCTGTGGCCATATGCACGAGGGCGACGCTGCCCCGGACAAGTGCCCCATCTGCGGCGCCGCCGCCGACAAGTTCGAGGTCCAGGGCGACGAGCTGGTCTTCGCCGACGAGCACCGTATCGGCGTGGCCAAGGACGTGGACGAGAAGATCCTCGAGGGCCTGCGCGCCAACTTCGCCGGGGAGTGCACCGAGGTCGGCATGTACCTGGCAATGAGCCGCCAGGCGGACCGCGAGGGCTACCCGGAGGTCGCCGAGGCCTACAAGCGCATCGCTTTCGAGGAGGCCGATCACGCCTCCCGCTTCGCCGAGCTGCTCGGTGAGGTCCTCGTGGCCGACACCAAGGCCAACTTGGAAGCCCGCGTCGCCGCCGAGCATGGCGCCACGAAGGGCAAAAAGGACATCGCCACCCGCGCCAAAGAGCTGGGCTACGACGCCATTCACGACACCGTGCACGAGATGTGCAAGGACGAGGCGCGCCACGGTATGGCCTTCCAGGGCCTGCTGAAGCGGTACTTCAGCTGATCGACGCCGATCGGATCGGCTCTTGACCGATGGCGGCCGGGACTTATGTTTCCGGTCGCCATCTTTTAGTTCTGGGGCTCTGTGGCCTCGTGGAGCCGACGGAGGAGACCTTGGCAGCCGACAAAGACACCTGTGACGATCGGGATCTCACCCAGCGTGCGGCCCAGGGGGATCCGGCCGTATTCGGCGATATCATCCGCTGTTATCAAGACCAGATCCTCAGCGCTGCGCGCATGCGGTGCGGCCACCCCGAGGACGCCAAGGACGTGCTGCAGGACACGTACGTGGCCGCCATGCGCTACCTGCCCGGCTTCCGCGGGGAAGCCACCGTGCGCAACTGGATGGTGCGGCTGGCCATGAGCGCCTGCACCAAGCGGCGCCGGGGCCGCAAGAACGATCCCAAGCTCCACGTCTCCACCAGCCCGGCCACCACCTCGGATGCTCCGCCCCCCCTGGACCTGGTGGGCGGGGAAGATCCCGAACACCAGACCGAGATGGCCGAACAGTTCCGCCAGCTCAGCGATCGTCTGCTCCAGCTCAACGACAAGGACCGCGCCGTGCTGTTGCTCGTGGAGGGCGAAGGCCACACCGCCGCCGAGACTGCAGCGCTGCTGGATCTGACCGAACCCGCCGTCAAATCGCGGCTGCACAGGGCTCGTAAGGCCATACGTCAGACGTGAGCCGGGAAACTCCTGACGGCCTACCCCCACCGCCCCCCGGCCCGATCATCGGAGCGCTGGATCTACCCACGGAGCTGGCCTTGGCCCTCCGCGCCGCTACCGTGGCCTTGTTGCTGGTGACTGTGGCCGGTTATGCCGGCCGGCTGTACTGGATCTTCGATCTGACGAGCCACTTCCGGCTCCCTCTGCTGTGTTCGGCCGGCGCCATCGTGGTGGGGCTGGCGGTGCTGCGCTCGTGGAAGTGGGCCGCCCTGGCCGGGCTGGCCGTGGTGCTCAACGGGGCCAGCATCCACGCCGGGATTCCCCGATCGGCGCCAGGCCACTATGCCAGCGGCGACCCCACGCTGAGCGTCTTCTATGCGAACGTCCTGTCCAGCAACGAGGCGGTTCCCTTACTGGCGTCCCAGATCCGAAGGGCCGACCCGGACGTGATCCTGCTGGTGGAGGTCAACGACCACTGGCTGTACGACCTGGGCGAGGTCACCGACGACTATCCACACAGGATCGAGGCGCCCCGCACCGACAACTTCGGCATCGCCGCCTACAGCAGGGTCCCCCTCGCCGCCGGCACGACCTTCCCCCTGTCCGCGGATTCGCTCGGACTGGCGGTGCCGGCAGTCCAGATGATCGTGGAGGCACCTCAGGGGCCGGTCCAGCTCCTAGGGATCCACACGGTCCCCCCCATCTCGGCGCGCGCGAGTGCGGGGCGCAACGAGCAACTGGATCAGGTGGCCGGGCTCGTCCGGGCCGCCACCGTCCCCACTGCGGTCGTGGGGGATCTCAACATCACTCCCTACTCACCCCAGTATTCCCGCTTCATCGAAGGCAGCCGCACGGACGCGCGGCCCACGGGCCTCACCAGCGGACTTGGCGTCGCCGACCACCCGTTGCGGATGGGCACCTGGATGGCCGGCCTCCCCGCGCTGGTGAGGCTTCCCATCGATCACTGCCTTGCCGGAGCTGGCGTGGAGGTCCTCGCTATGCACACCGGCGACCCATTTGGCTCGGATCACAGGCCATTGATCTGCCAGTTCGCGCTCCCACGCGAGCCCGGCGCGACCCCTAAAACGCCCTAGAAATTTGTCACGACCCCCCATCACGGCAAACAATATAGGGTGTGCACTAAGGGGATAAACCAGTAGGGGAACCAAGATGATCAGCCATACCGTCCTCCGCCACCTGCTCGCCGTTGGACTTCTCGCGGGGATTCTCGCCGGGCTCGGCCCGGCTCACGCCGAGGGAGAGGGGATCGTCATCCTCCTCCCACCGGGTGCCACGCTCAGCGACGACAAGAAGGATGCGTTCAGCGAATTCAAGCATCGCCTTCGCGAGCTGGGGTACGACATCCTGGCCGAGGGGGAATACGACCCCGAGCAGAAGAACGTCGAAGTCGCCAAGCTAGGGGCCAGCACCGGCGTGGTGACGTACACCAGCGGCAATGATGGCGCCGCCGAGGTGCTGCGCAAGCACCTCGCAGAGCACTACCCGGATATCGTCACGGACCAGCGTGACAAGAAGGGAGATTCGTTCCCCGAAGGCTCCCTGGGTGTCCTGTTGCCCGAAGTCGTGATGATGTACAAGAAACCCGAGCTGGACCCACCGCCATGGGATCTCCATCTGCGTGACGTTCAAGCAGAGGTCGAGGGCCAGCTCACCCCCGTCCAGATCACGACCCTGTTCGACGAGAACTCGGACTCCCTGGTCGCCTGCTGGCCCAAGGCGGTGGCCCGTGGCAAACGCATGGAGGGCGTCGTCAAGGTCCGCATCTCGGTGGATGGCTCCGGCGGGGCCCTGATCTCGTCCGTGCAGGAGGCCGCCGACCTGGGCGCCCGCTGGGTGGACTGCGTCTCGGCGGCCTACCTGGACTGGACCTACCCGGCCCCATCAAATGGCAAGGCTGTGACGATCTACCTGAGCGTCAACTTCATCATCGACGAGGCTGATGTGCCCCCGGAGCCCGTAGAGGAGCCCGCGGCGGAGCCCGACCCACCGGCCGATTCCACCGAATAACCTGGGAGGAATACCGATGATCGACCCGATCCGTCTGTTCGTGTGCCTGGGTCTGGCCAGCCTGTTGATCCTGTTCAGCGGCTGTAGCGCATCACTGGTCCTCAGTGACGACGATGACGTGGGCGACGACGACACCAGCGACGACGATGCCAGCGACGACGACGCCAGCGACGACGACGACGACACCGGCGACGACGATGTGGTGGACATGTCCTACTGGTCGTCCGATTTCGCCTATGTCTTGGACTGGAGCCCGGAGGCCGAGGAGTACTGGGATGTGGTGGACTGCGAGGCCCCTTACTCCCTGGAGGGCCCCGAGGTCACGGCGCAGCATCAGGATCTCTGCCCGTCGTGCGACCACGTCTATCAGCTGAGCTTCGTGCCCAACCCGCTCCAGCAGGTCGAGGCCTGCTACGAAGGCACGGATTTCCAGCCCGATCCCTTCGACCGCTACGTGGGATTACAGCTGGTGCCCCCCAACGAGATCATCGTGTGGCGCAACTGGGAGGAGCAGCCCTCCCAGCTGGAGCAGTACGCCTGGGGCGCGCTCAACGGCGGCGAGTTCTGGTTTGATTCGGACGTGGACGAGTGGGAGTACCTGTCCCGCTGGGCCTACTGTGACGGATGGTTCGACACGGAGTAGCTCGGCACCTCTGCCTCTCACGGATAGTTGTACGGCTTGCTCCCGATACCCACCGGGATCTCGTAGATATCCTGCTGGATGTCGATGACGTACAGGGTGTTCTCGTCCCAGCCTCCCACGCCCGAGCCCCATTGCATGTTGGGGATCCAGTAGGAATCGCTGGAAAGATCGACGGCGACCTCCATGGTCTGGCCGTCGGGTGTGATCCGCTGGACCTTGCGGGATCCGTAATCGCACACATAGACGTTGCCACAGGCGTCCACCCCCATGCCGTCGAGCATGCCTGAACCGATGTTGGTCCGCAGGTTGGTCAGCGCCCCAGGGTTGCCCTGGGGGTCCACCTCCAGGGCGTAGATGATGCCGGCGCCGAAGCTGCCGATGTAGAGGATGTCGTAGCCGGGACTGAAGCTCACCCCGTTGGGGTTGTTGAGCCCCGTCACCAGCACGGTGTTTGCGCCGGTGTAGGGATCGATGCGCCGGATCTGGCCCGAGTTCTGTTCGGCGACGTAGACGAAGTCCTGGTCGTCCACCTCGAGGCCGTTGCCGTACGAGAGGCCGGACAGCACGGTGCTACGGGTCCCCGTTGCGCCGTCCACGAGCACCAGGGAATTCGTGGAGACCTCCGAGTACACGATATCGCCGTTGGACAGCGCCCGCGTACCGGCGGTGGACATGTTGCCCCCCGGCGACCACAGGGTGCCGTTGCCCTGGTAGTCGGTCTTGAAGAGGTTGCCCTGATTGAACCCGATCATGTGGCCCTGGTCGTCGAAGGCAAAGTCCTCGTAGGAGTAGTACCCGGTCATGACGTTGTAACTGACATCGGTGGCCAGATTGCCGCAGTCGTCCTCGTCCACTTCCCCGTCGCAGTCGTTGTCCACGCCGTCGATGACCTCGATGCCGCCGGGGTAGGCATCCGCCTCGGTGTCGTCACAGTCGCCGTCGCACTCGGTGAAGCCGTCGTTGTCGTTGTCCGTCTCCTCGGCGTCGATGATCCCATCGCAGTCGTTGTCCAGGACCGAGTCACAGGTGTGGGGGGCTCCTGGATAGACATCGGCGTTGTTGTCGTTGCAGTCCTCGCCCTCCGGGTAGCCGTCGCCGTCGCCGTCCACAGGTTGCGTGTCGTCGTCATCGTCGGCCGAATCGTCGTCGTCCGCAGTGTCGTCGTCGTCCCCAGTATCGTCGTCATCCGCAGTATCGTCGTCGTCCGCGACATCGTCGTCATCCGGATCTGGTCCAGGGCACCCCAGCATGAACAGGGCCACGAACATCAGCCACATCAAGGATCGGGTCATTTTTTCCTCCAGGCCATTTCACCTCTTGACCATTGTATGACCGCGTTCGCAGCCATTTGGAAAATAATAGATGAAGATTTCTGTACCCGGCTGGCACAACTGCGCCCGCGACGCAGCGGGCGCGGTCACCTGCTGGGGCGGCGACGTGGCCGGTAACCTGGAGCCACCCGCCGAGGTGTTCCTCACCGTCGATGCCGGCCGGCACCACTCCTGCGGCATCCTCGCCGACGGGACCCTCACCTGCTGGGGGCGCAACGACCAGGGGCAGCTTGCCGTGCCCCAGGGAACCTACCGCGAGGTCCGGGGCGGCGGGTACCACTCCTGCGCCATCGCCACGGACGAGAGTGTCGTGTGCTGGGGGATGAACAACTACGGCCAGTGCAACGTGCCCAACTAGGAATCCTAGCTCGACTGGTCGTCTACCTTGCACTCCGGCGTCTCGACGCCCTCGACATCGCAGACATCCAGCCGTTCGGCGATGTTGGTCAGGTGGTCCCCGATCTTCTCGAGGTTGGCGATCATCTCCAGGAACACCACACCCGCCTGGACCGTACAGATCCCACCCTCAAGGCGAACGATGTGGTTCTGGGTGATCTCCTCCTGGTCCTCGTTGATCTGCTCCTCGAGAGCCAGAGCCTCTCCCACTGCTCCGACCTCGCGGGTCTTCATCGCCTCCTGGACGCAGATGAACTGCCGGTCGATGAGGGCGTAGTAGTCCTTCAGTTCTGCCTTGGCCGCGTCGCTGAGCTCCCGGTGCTCGCCGATGGACAGCTCCGTCAGTTCCAAGAGGTTCTCGGCGTGGTCGCCGATGCGCTCGGCGTCGTTGATGCAATGGATCAGCCGCGGGATGGCCCGGCTCTCCCGGGGCGCCAGATCCCGCAACGACAGCTTGACGAGGTATTCGGTGATCTCCGTCTGCAGCTCGTCGATGCGCTCTTCTCGCTCCTGGATCTCCTTGACCTCGCGGGTGTCCTTGTTCAGGAATGCCTGGTAAGCACCCCCGATGTTCTCGTGGCACAGCTTGGTCATGTACCCCAGCTGGACCACGCACTGCTCGATGGCGATGGGCGGCGTGCTGAGCAACAAGGGGTCCAGATGCCGGGTGTCCTTGCCCAGCCCCTCGTCCTCCTTGAAGCGGGCGGCCCAGCGGGAAATGCGCAGCAGCAAGGGCCACAGCACCGTGGAGAAGATCACCACGTTGATGGCGATGTAGACGGTATGTGTGGCGGCGATCTGCGCCATGATCATGGTGTTGTTGCCGGTCTCGGGATCGATCTGATCGGGCAACAGCGCCTGGGCCGCCGGCGCCAGCACGCCCGAGAGCAACAGCGGGAAGAACAGCAGGGCCCCCAGCAGCTTGAAGAACGAGTTGGCCATGGCCACGCCGCGGGCGCCCTTGGTGCCTCCGATGGCCGCCAGCTGGGCGGTGATGGTGGTGCCGATGTCGGCGCCGAACATCAGCGGCAGGGCCGTCTCCAGGCCAAAGATGCCCTGGAAGGCCATCAGCTGGATGATGGCGATGGTCACCGAACTACTCTGGATGATCACCGTGACGACGGTGCCGACGATGAGCCCGAGGAAGGGGTTCACGCCATAGACGGCGAAGAACTCCATCAGCATCGGGCTGTCCTTGATCTCCCGCAGCCCACCGGACATCGTACCCAGCCCGAGGAACAGCAAACCAAAGCCAAGAATCGCCTGGCCGAACATCTGGCGCTTGCGCTTCTTGGCCGTGAAGTTGATCAAGAATCCCACGAAGATGGCCGGCAGGGCGTAGTGGGAGAGGCTGAACTTACCGATCCCCATGGCCGAGACCAGCCAGGCGGTGATGGTCGTGCCGACGTCGGCGCCCAAGATGACTGCCACCGCCTGGGAGAACGCCAGCAACCCGGCGTTGACGAATCCCACCACCATCACGGACGTGGCGCTGCTGCTCTGGATCAAGCAGGTGATCAGCAGCCCCACGACGATGGCCAGGTAGCGGTTACGAGTGAGGGCGTTGAGGACGCGCTTGAACACAGCGCTGCTCATCTTCTTGAGCCCGTCCGACATGAGCCGCATGCCGAATAAGAACAGCGCTAGGCCGCCGAAGAAGCTGAACAGAGTCTCCTGAACGTCCATCCGAAGATCCCTTGTGACGATGAGCGTCGGCCTTAGATCCTTATGTATAGGTGATATGCTCGCAAATCAATCCATGTGACGGAAGATCGAACGTGCAGAGGAAGAAATCGGGGTTCAGCAGCCGTTCGCGCAAACGCAGGAGGCTCCACAATCCATGGATGTCAGCGAACCCGCCTGGGCGTCACAGCAGGAGATGCACGGCCCGCTCCCACAGTGGATCTCGGCCAGAGCGCACGACGAGGCGCCGGTGCAGTGGACCTCGCAGTTGTCCGGGGCGAAGCAGGTGACGTTCATCATCTGGCAGGCCGCCCCCTCCGTGCACTGGATGTCGCAGGGGCCGGTGGCCGAGCAGGCGACCAGAGCCTGTTGGCACGACGCGGCTCCGGAGCACTCGACGCGGCACTCCATGTAGTCCGGGCACACCATCGTGGCGGTCTGGCAGGACGCCGGCTGGCTGCAGTCGATGGTGCACAAGGTGCCGGAGCAGCCCCCCGTACATTCGGCCGGGCAGCTCGGCGGCGTCTGCAGGGTCGTGGTGGGGGGGCAGTTGGCTCCTGTGGTGTCATCGTCGTCGCACAGGTCCCCGGCCGTGTCGTCGTCCCCGGTGTCGTCGTCGCCCGTGTCATCGTCGCCCGTATCGTCGTCGGTCTGCGCTGACGTGTCGTCGTCCGCAGCGTCATCATCCGCAGTGTCGTCGTCTACGGCGTCGTCGTCCGCCGCGTCATCATCCGCCGCGTCGTCATCCGCCGCGTCGTCGTCTTCCGCGTCATCATCGGCGGCATCGTCGTCGCCGTCGTCGTCATCCGCCGCGTCGTCATCGGCGGCCGCATCATCGTCCGTCGTGGCCGGGCCAGTGTAGACGCCCGCGCAGGCAACCGTGAGGCCGAGCAGCAGGGCAATGATCAGGTTGTAGACGCGCATAGGACCTCCCGGGGCATGCTCCCTTTCTATCGGGGAAGAACCCCAAGCAGTGGCGCGTTCTTTTCCGTTGGATGGCGGTTTTGCCACTCCTGCTATGATCCGGACGCCAACGGATCGAGATGAGGGGACAACGCGGTGCAAGATACTCAGGACAAACGTGTATCGCTGACCATCTTCCTGGTGATCATCGGGGTACTGCTCGTGGCGGCCGTCGCCATCGTGCTGATGTGCTCGGCCACGATGATGTTCGCCGTGGTACGCGCTTCGGCACCGCCACCCACATACGATCCCTACGTCTACGAAGAGGCGACCCCCATCTACGACGAGTGGGATCCGCCGGTGCCGGTGGACCCCACGGCCCAGACCCCGCTGACCAACCCGTTCCTGACCGTGGACCGGATGGCCAAATTCTATGGTCAGGAGAGCACCGGCAAAGACTACGAGGCAGCGGTGGAAGCACTGGTGGGGAACTCGGACCACCGGACCGGCGGGCCGATCCTGGAGCGGCTGGGCAGCGCCTCACCGAACACGACCTATCAGGAAGAACTCCAGCTACTGGCCATCATCCAGCAGATCCACGAGGGGCACCCCGCCGAGGCCCAGGACGCGCTGACAGCCTGGCGCACGGCATACCCGTACAGCGGGCTGGCGGGCTATGCGATGGTCGTCGAGGGCATGGCCCTGGCCACCCGGGCCCGGACCTCGGCCGGGAGTTCACCTTCACCCAAGGAGGAGGCACGCAAGCAGTACGAGCAGGCCATCGCCCATCTGGACGACGCTCGCTACCAGTACTCCCACGAGCCCTTCACGGTGGGTGAGGCCCTGTTCCAGCAGGCCGTGGTCTACAAGACGATGGAGGAACACGGCCAGGCCCTCGAAGCCTACGACCGCCTGACTCACAACCACCTCAATCATCCCCGCGCGGCCATGGGGGCCTACCAATCCGGCACCCTGGCCTGGCAGATCGAGAGCCACTGGCGGGCCAAACGATCCTTCCAGCTGCTGGTGGACAACTGGCCGGACCACGCCAAGTTCAAGACGGCCTCCAAGAACGTCCAGGCGCTGGACACCATCGGCAAGCCGGCCCCGGAGCTGGTGGTGGACCACTGGATCGGCACCCCAACGAGCCTGGCCGACCACCGCGGCGACGTGGTGCTGCTGCTGTTCTGGAACGAGTGGTGCGACCATTGCCACAAGCACGTCCCACGGCTGCAGGACTGGCAGGATCGGTACGGCAAGGACGGCCTGGTGGCGCTGGGGGTGACCAAGCACACCCGCGAACAGACGGACGAGAAGGTCCAGGCGTTCCTGGACGAGCAGGGGGCCAGCTACCCCATCGCCGTGGAGCCATCCCCGTACCAGACCACGACGGATCACGGGGTCTACGGCGTCCCCACCCTGGCCGTCGTCGGGCGGGAGGGCCGGGTGGTGTGGCGCAACCATCCCCTGCGCCTCACCGACGAACGCATCGAGGAGCTGCTCACCGCCGAGCCCGGCGAGACGGAGGGGGTGGATCTGGTCACCCGCTTCATGGCGACGATGATGGACCGCAGCAACATGCCATCGGACGAGTCGTTCCTGGCCCCGTGGCGGGTAGCCGAGCTCAAGCAGCGTTACGGCACGATCATGCTCAACCGCTACACGGTGGTGGAGTGGGAGATCACCCGGCTGGAGCTGCCCATCATCGAGGTGAGGATCAAACACATGGCCGATGGTCCGTGGGCCCGGGTGCTGGTCTTCAAGGTGGAGCAGGTGGACGGCGAGTATTACCTGGTCCCCTCGACCTTGCGGGATTCCTACGTCGATCCGTGGTGGGACACCAGCACCATGTAGCCGGCACAGCGTGCCGGGTCAGGACAACTCCTGGATCCACTCGTCGGCGAGGGCGCCGATATCCCGGACCGTCGCCGGGTGCATGATGATGCCCAGGTGCCCCTGGTCCACCACCGTCTCCCGTCGGTTGGCGGAAATGACCGCCTCGTGGCCACCCAGCACCGACTCGGGTGGGGCGATGGTGTCCTCGCTGCCGTAGAACGAGTAGATGGGCAGCGTGATGTTCCGCATCGTCTGGGTATAGTTGATCTTGCCGTCGAAGGAGGTGAAGGCGTTGTCACCGAACTGGGCGCGGATGAACTGGAAGACCACGCTCATCGACTCCTCGCAAAACACATCCTCCATCATGAAGTACCACTCGGGGGGGGTGATCTGGTCGTAGCCCACGAAGTCCTTCACGGTGGGCAGGCGGTGGCCCAGCTTGAACGACATGGTCTGGGAGGGCTTGCCCAGGCCGTTGAGCACCTTGAAGAACCGGTTGAGGTCGATGGTGCGGATGGAGGACGGCGCGGTCTTGGCCACCACGGCTTTGAGGGCCTTGTTGAACAGGGACTGGGAGTACAGGTCGGTGACCTTGTTGGTCAGGCTCACCCCGCCGACGGATTCGTCGAGGCTGATGTAGCTGGGGGAGGCCAGGCTGACGATGCCGGCCAGCTGGTCCTTGGGATCGATCAGATCGACCTTGTCGAACGCCCGGGCGGCCAGGTGGTAGGCCCCGGCGTAGAACATGGAGATCATCCCCCCCATGCTGTGGCCCACGACCACCGTGCGTTCGTCGGGATAGCGGCGGCGGATCCAGGCCAGCGCCGTGGGGAAGTCCTCCCAGATGTAGTCGTCGATGGTCCAGCTGCCGAACAGCTTGCGTCCCTTGGGGAGCGTGCGCTTGGAGCGGCCCCGCACGTTGAGGGTGAACACCTTGTAGCCGTAGCGCAGCGCCATCTCGCGGGCCAGGCGGTCCATGGCGGACCGGCTGCAGAAGAATCCCGGGATCAGCAGCAGGTTGAGGCCCGTGTCATTCGTCTCCCGGGGGCGATAGTACTTGATGCTCACCGAGAACCCGTCGGCGCTGGGCACCACGTACGCGGTGTCCATCCGGTAGTCCTTCTTGAACAGGTAGGAGTGGGCGTACAGGGACATGACCGGCCGCCGCCCCCGGGCCTGGCGGGTGTGGATGATGGAGGTGATCTGGGAGTCGGCCTGGATCTTCTCGATGGCCCGGCGGGCGCGGTACCCGTCCCGCTCGCCGTCCAGCTCCTGGGACACGATGGTGTCGATGCCCTCGGCGAGGTTGCGCAGCTGCCACTGGGCCTGCTCCCAGTGCTCGTCGCTGAACGGCTGCTCGTGGATGCCCCACAGCACGCCGATGGGCAAGTCCTTGACGAACACCGGCACCATGCAGGCGTGCCTCATCGCCGGGGTGAGCAGGACCTGCAGGTCCGGGTGCAGCACGGTCTCGTCGGGCAGGCTCAGCCGGTCCACGGGTAGGTGCCCCTCCCGGGAGTGGGCCATGATCGCCCGGCGCAGGAAGGCGGCGGAGACGTTACGGCGGTCGTCCAGGCGGATGGGCCGGGTGCGGGCGATGAACTGGGTGAACTTGTCCTTGGAGCCGCCGGGGACCAGATCGCGCATGGCCGCCTGGGACGACGACACGACGATCTTCAGGTGGTCGCCGCGGATGGCCTCGAACACCGAGTGCTCGAACAGCAGGGTGTCGTCCGCCGAGGTCAGCGACACCACCTTGTTGACGAAGGCGTACCAGACGTCCTTGGTGAAGTCGCGGACATCCTCGGGGACCGACGGGATGAAGATCCGGTCGACCTCGGGATCGAAGGAGCCTCGCTCGTCCATCGTCATCCAGTTCTCCTGCTGCTGGAGGGATTCTACTCCGTCCGGGCGGCGGAGTGGGCGGGGCGGGTGATCCCGGCTACCGGTCGGTTCAGCGCAACCGGCGGGCCAGCGTCGCCGCCAGTAGCGCCTGCTGTCGCCGCACGCACCTCCCCCGCTGTATCAGAATGGAACGCCGGGTGCTCCAGTCTGAATGATCCCCTATTCAAGCTGGACCGCCCATCCCCTTGCCCAGCATCCCGATCCACCGTGTTCGCGCCAGATCGAACGCATGCCATGCACATGGCACCCGCTTTGCAAGTAGCCCCAGTAAATGTTCACGTCGCCGGAGCTGCCAGACCGCTCCGGCGGGGGTGGAAGGTGGTTTTTCTCTCCATGTTCGATATGCACAATCGGCCCTCCGCAGACGAAGGGCTCCCGGCTGCTCAGCCAGACCATCGAATCCGCGCACGCCTTCCCTACGTCCGAGTCGTCGCCATCACGCACCGGGGACAGGTGCATTACATCTGGGCGAGGGACATCGGGGACGGTGGGCTCTGCTGCGGCCCCCTACCCGATGACGTCCTCGTGGATGATCCGGTCCTCGTCCAGCTGACCGGGCCATCCAAGGCGCTGCTGGGCCGGATCGTCTGGCGGCGAATCATGGACGACGAGGACGGCGCCGAGGTGGGTATCCGCTTCAGCCGTCCCGAGGCCGGGCTGGCCGAGAAACGCAGGTCCGAGCGCGAATAGGGATAAGCTAGGGTGCGATGCTGCGGCCCGCCCTCCCCACGATTCCCCTCCTCCACCTCGGGGCGGCGCTGTGCCTGCTGTGGGCCATCGGCGCCTGTTCGGGGTCCCGGGACGAGCCCGGCGATCCCGAAGCCGCACCCCCTGGCGACGGCCTGGAGGTGCCCCTCGAGGCGCTGCGGGCCATGGGCTACGTCGAGCACGCCGCCGGGGCGGCCGACCCCGACAAGGCCGGCGTCACGGTCCACGACCAGGCCCGAGCCTACCCCGGCTACAGCTTCTTCCACGGCACCCTGCTGCGCAACGACGGCGAGGACGTGCACGCCTGGCCAGACGTGGACGTGGCCGCCCTCCTCGACGACGGCTCGGTGCTGATCATCCGCGACTCCATCTCGCTGGAGAAGTGGACCTGGGACGGCCAGCTGCTGTGGAAGCGGGAGCGCTTCGTGCACCACGACATCGCCGTGTGCGCCGACGGCACGATCCTGGTGCCGTCCAAGGAGGTCCGCCCCTACCAGGGCCGGTCCGTGGAGTTCGACCTGATCCTGCACCTGGACGCCGAGGGCCAGGAGTTGGGCCGCTGGTCCGCCTTCGACGCCCTCGACGCCCTACGGGCGACCCACCCCCGCATGGCCCTTGACACCCCGGCCGAGGGGCCGGCCCCCACCCCCGAGCCACCGGTGAAGAGCGCCTTCGGCGGCGACTACGACTACTACCACCTCAACGCCGTCCAGGAGCTGCCGCCCAACCCCCTGGGAGCCACCGACCCCCGCTTCCGAGCCGGCAACTGGCTCATCAGCCTCAACGCCGCCCAGCGCATCTACATCCTCGACCGCGACAGCCACGCCGTCGTCTGGCACTGGGGCCAGGGCCAGCTGCTGGGCCAGCACACACCGCGTTTGCTGAGCACGGGCCACATCCTGCTGTTCGACAACGGCCAGGCCCCCACCCGTCGGTATTCGCGGGTGCTGGAGATCAACCCGGCCAGCGGCGAGATCGTCTGGCAATACACCGGCACCCCCGCCGAGAGCTTCTTCTCCGAGCACATGGGCTCGGCCCAGCGCCTGCCCAACGGCAACACCCTCATCGCCAGCTCGGATCAGGGGTGGGTGTTCGAGGTGACGGCGGATGGGGAGACGGTGTGGGAGTGGTATCAGGGGTTGGATGATCAGGGGCGGCGGAAGATCGTGTATCGGATGTTTCGATATCCGGTGGGGTTGGTGGAGGGGCGGCTTGAGTGAGGCACGCTGACGAATGATTTGACCAAGCCGGCCCCAGGGAGTTTCACGGACCAAGGGGCGCGGGAGACCGATTTGAAACTCTTCACCATGCTGGCAATTCTCTTCGCAATTCTGCTGTGCGCCAGCTGCGAGACGCTGCACCCCGACGACGACGCGGCACCGGCGGACGATGACGACACCGCACATGCGGACGACGACGATGACACCGCGCCCGTGGACGCCGACGGCGATGGGTACCCGGCCTACGAGGACTGCGACGATGAAAATGAAAACGTGCATCCGGGAGCCGCAGACGTTTGTGACGGGCTGGACACGGACTGCGACGGCTATTTATCCGAATGGGAGATCGACGACGACGGAGACGGACAGGCCGAATGCGAGGGGGACTGCAACGACTACCGGGACGACATGTTCGCCGGTGCTGAAGAGTCGTGCGACGGGATAGACAACGACTGTGATGGGACCGTCCCGGGCGACGAAGGCGACTTCGATAGCGACGGTCAGATGATTTGCGAAGGGGACTGCAATGACGTGAACCCTACCGTCTTTTGGGGTGCCTACGAGGGCTGCGACGGGCTGGACACCAACTGCGACGGAGTCATTCCACCCGATGAACTGACCGACGATGACGGCGACGGTTTCACCATTTGTGAACAGGACTGCGACGACTCAGACGCGACGATCTACCCTGGCGCGCCTGAGTTATGTGACCAACAGGACAACAACTGCGACGGAAATATCCCGTTCCCCGAAAACGACTGGGATGGCGACGGGTTCGCGATGTGTGATGGGGACTGCTGGGACGTTGATGCCAGCATCTATCCGGGGGCACCTGAGATTTGCGATGGACTGGACAACGACTGCGACGGCAACGTGCCGCTAAATGAGAATGATGCCGATGGAGACGGATCTCCAGCCTGCGCCGACTGTGACGATGCAGACGCGGCGGTCTACCCCGGTGCACAGGAACTCTGCGACGGCATCGACAATGATTGCGACGGGGTCGACCCAACGGACGAATTGATCGATGGCGACGGCGATGGCTATTCCGTCTGCGACGGGGATTGCGACGACGCGGATGTGGCGTTCTACCCCGGAGCACCTGAATTGTGTGACCGGCAGGACAACGACTGCAATGGATGGATTCCGAACGATGAGCAAGATGACGATGGCGATGGGCTAACGGAATGTGAGGGCGACTGCTACGACTACAGTGCCGACGTCTATCCCGGAGCACCGGAGATCTGTGATGGCCGCGATAGCGACTGCGACGGCAACGTACCGGCGGACGAGGGGGATGGGGATGGGGACGGATCGCCCACCTGCGCCGACTGTGACGATGCCGACGCGACGATCTACCCGGGGGCACCTGAGCTCTGCGACGGCATCGACAGCGATTGTGACGGAGTCGACCCGGCGGGAGAGCTCGTCGACGACGATGGCGACGGCTATTCCGTCTGCGAGGGGGACTGCGACGACACGGACGCCATCCTGAATCCAGAAGATTTTGACGCTGATGGCTACACCTCATGTGAAACCGACTGCGATGACCTGGATCCCGCGATCTCGCCGGCGGCGGCCGAGACCTGCAACGGCCAGGACGACGACTGCAACGGGACCGTGGACGACAACTGTTCTCCCTGTGACCTGAACGTTCCCGCGGACCACGCCACGATCCAGGACGCCATCGACAACTCGCTGGCCGGTGAGGTCGTTTGTGTGGAGCCTGGGACCTATGTGGAAAACATCGACTACGGAGGGAGGGACATCACGTTACTCGGGATCGGAGGATTGGCTGTAACCTCACTTGATGGCGGTGGCATCGCGACGGTTATCATCTTCTCGATGGGGGAGACGAGAGCCGCGGTGCTGTCGGGTTTTACGGTCGAAAACGGTAGCGACGGTGGCCTGCACATCCTGTCTTCGTCTCCGACGATCGAAAATTCCATCGTGCAGTTCAATGATGGATTTTATGGTGGAGGAATATCACTCGTTGACTCGTCCGCTCTGATCCAAGACGTGATGGTGGTGGACAACACGGCGGACAGCACAGGCGGCGGGATTACCGCCTATAACTCAACAGCAGAAATCCTCGACACGATAGTCGCTAGAAATGTAGCACGCATGGACTATGGAGGGGGTGGTATCTACCTGGATGATAGTGACGCTCTCCTGGATGGAATCACAATCACTGAGAATGCTTACTTCGGATCGTTCAACGCCAATCTCGCTGGTGCAGGCATCTATATTAATGATGGCGACCCTACCATCACCAATACACGGATAACTCACAATGAGGGCGTCTCCTACGAATGCACGGGAACTGGGGGCGGTATCTATATGTACCCCCTGGTTGCATAACCAGTGAGCGGTTTATATAAGGTGCGGCGCCTCT
>CAZDDH010000160.1:0-20027 GCA_964504165.1 uncultured Rickettsiales bacterium
GTGGTGACCACAACATGTAGGGGGTGGAGGCGCTAACCGTCTACCCCCCTTTTCCCTAATTCCAGCATCCCCGACCCGCTGGACCTCGCCGAACTGCAGGGCCCGCAGTAGCTTGGGCTGGACCGCCGGGCTGTTCACCGGCTGGTCGCGGGCCACCGCGACAGGTGAAGGCGATGACGAGCAGGCCGGATCGCTGGCCGCCTGAACGCCGCGTCCATCGATCGATTCCTACTACCGACTTTGATCACGATTCCTCACGCCGGGTCGAGGCGGCACCCCTGAAAAAGGTATAAAGACACCATGGGATCCGAATCTCGTGACAGACGATGGCGGCTGGATATCCAAGGAACGGTCCAGGGCGTCGGTTTCCGTCCGCTGGTCTACCGCCTGGCCGTCGAGGAGGGGCTCACCGGGCACGTGCTCAACGACGGCCTCGGGGTGATCATCGAACTCCAGGGGCCCCGGGCCGCGCTGGAATCGTTCGCGGTTCGCCTTCCCCGGGAGCTCCCCCCTTCCAGCTCCCTGACCCGCTTCGAACAGCAGCGGCTGGACCCATGCCCCGGCGAGGACTGCTTCCAGATCCTGCGCAGCGAGCCGTCGGCCACCCGGCGGTTCTCCCTGGTCCCCGACCGGGACGTGTGCCCGGACTGCCTGCGGGAGTTCGCTGAACCACGGGACCGGCGCCATCGCTACCCCTTCATCAACTGCACCGCCTGCGGCCCCCGCTTCACCATCACGCGGTCCCTGCCCTACGACCGCGCCACCACCACCATGGCCTCCTTCCCCATGTGCGACGAGTGCCGCGCCGAGTACGAGAACCCGCTCGGGCGGCGCTTCCACGCCGAGCCCATCGCTTGCCCCCGTTGCGGGCCGCGGGTGTGGCTGGAACCGGGCGATGCCCCAACGGCGGGCCTGGCGTTGACCGATCCGGCCGGCCCGGTCGTGGACGCTCGGGGACGGCTCCTCGCCGGTGAGATCATCGCGATCAAGGGCATCGGCGGCTTCCACCTGGCGGTGGACGCCCGCAACGACAGCGCCGTGACCCGCCTGCGCCAGCACAAGCTCCGGGAGCGCAAGCCGCTGGCGGTGATGGCCCGCGATCTGGCGGTGGCCGATGGCCTCGTGTGCCTCGATGACAGCGTCCGTGCGTCGCTGCAGTCCCCGTCCGCGCCCATCGTGCTGGCCCCAGCGAGGCCGGGCCACGGGCTCTCCGCCCAGGTGGCCCCTGGCCTCGACGACATCGGCGTGATGCTCCCCTACACGCCCCTGCACCACCTGCTCCTCGACGACAGCCTGGACGCCCTGGTGATGACGTCGGGCAATCCCCCCAGCGAGCCCATCGCCACGGAAAACGGCCAGGCGCGCGAGCTGACCGCCGACGCCTGGCTTATGCACGACCGGGATATCGAGGTCGCCAACGACGACAGCGTGATCCGGACGACCCCGGTGGGGCCGGTTTTTGTGAGACGGTCCAGGGGCTATGTCCCGGGAACGCTGGATGTCTCGTCCCTGCCCGAGGGGACCGTCCTGGCCGTGGGAGCCGAGCTGAAGGTGACGGTGAGCCTGGCCTTCGGCGGCGAGCTGGTCGTGGGCCGGCATCTGGGCAACTTGGACAACCCTCGCGCCGAGCAGGCATTCCGCCAGGACGTCCGGCGGATGCTGGAGTTCGCCGCGGTTCAGCCGGACTGCATCGCCCTGGACGCGCACCCGGATCTCACCTCGACCCGGTTCGCCGAGGAGGCGTTCGGCCAGCTGCCCCTGGTCCGCGTGCAGCACCACCACGCCCATCTGTGCGCCGTGCTGGCCGAACACGGGTTCGGGCCGGACGTGCGGGCCACCGGGGTGATCCTCGACGGCCTGGGCTGGGGGCCGGACCAGACGGTGTGGGGCGGCGAGATCCTCCGGGGGGGCTACCGCGAGGTCCAACGGGTCGCTCATCTGCGGCCGGTACCTCAGCCTGGGGGTGACCGGGCTGCGCTGGAACCCCGCCGCATGGCCACCAGTTTGCTGCTGGAAGCCGGGCTGGGCACCGAGGGGCGGCCCGGTTTTGATCCGGCCATGGCCCAGGTCTGCTCGATGCGCGCCTTCTCCCCCCTGACGAGCAGCGCCGGCCGGCTGTTCGACGGCGCCGCGGCGCTGCTGGGTGTGGCCCCGGATCGTCAATCCTACGAGGGTGAGGCCGCCATGGTGCTGGAGTCACTGGCGGACCACGAGCACACGGACGCCTACCCCCTCCCGCTCGAGGGCGACGAGCTGGACACCCGGCCGCTGGTCGAAGCCCTGGTCCACGATCGATCGTCCACGCCCATCCGTGCGGCACGGTTCCACAACGCGCTGGCCGAGGGATTCGGCGCCGCCGCGCTGGTGGGCGAACCGGAGCTGGTGATCCTGGGCGGGGGGTGCATCGTCAACCGCCTGTTGCTGCACCGGATCGTGACGTTCATGAGGGCCCGCAACGTCGATGTACGCTGGCCAGAGACACTCCCAGCCGGGGACGGCGGATTGTCCGCAGGTCAGGCCGCCATCGCCCTGTGCCGTCGCGGGTAGAGACACGGGTTCAACGGGGAGTCGTTCAACCGCCCTGACTGATCACCCGTGCCTTCAACCAGCCGATCCATTCGTCGAGCCCCTCCCCCGTCGTGCAACAGATGCGCAACACGTCCAGCTCCGGGTTCAGGCTCCGGGAGACCCGGGTCGCCTCCTCCACGTCGAAATTGGTGGCCCCCAGCAGGTCCATCTTGTTGATCAGCAGCAGGTTGGACGTGCGGAACATCAGCGGGTACTTGCCCGGCTTGTCGTGGCCTTCGGTGACCGACAGCAGCATCACCCGCACGTGCTCCCCCAGGTCGAACTCGGCGGGGCAAACCAGGTTGCCCACATTCTCGATGACCAGCACATCCAGCCCGGCGTCCCCCATCTGGTCCAGGGCGCCGGTGACCTGCCGCGGATCCAGGTGGCAGGAACCGTCGGTGTTGATCTGGACCACGGGGATCCCGAAGCGGGCCAGGCGATCCGCGTCGGCGCTCCCCTGGATGTCCCCTTCGATGACTCCGATGCGCAGCCCTTCCGCCCTTTCGAGCGTCTGCTCCAGCAATGATGTCTTACCGGCGCCCGGGGAGCTCATCAGGTTGACGACGAACAGGCCGTCACGGGTGTACCGCGCGCGGGCTTCACGCGCCGCGCGATCCGTCTCATCGAGCAGCGGCTTTTCGATCTCGATCTGGCTCATGGGTATCCGTCTCCGTGTCCCCTCCCCGGCCAGGCGCCAGTATAGGTCCAAGCCCCGTCCGCTGCGACCGGGCCCCGGGTCTTGACCGGCGCGGGCCATGAGCCGAGGATCCCGAGACCATGCACGAGATGCTCATCGCCTCCCAGCTGCTCCAATCCCTGCTCGACGCAGCCGGGCAGCACGACGCCACCCGGGTGGTCTCCGCGACGCTGCGGGTGGGGACGCTCAGCTGTGTCAACGGCGAGTCGCTGCGCTTTGGCTTCCTGTCCCTGTCCCAGGGGACCATCGCCGAAGGCTGTGATTTGAAGATCCTGCGTACGCCAGCCGAGGGAGAGTGCTCCAAATGCGGCTGGACCGGCGAGGTCACCGATCCGTTCCTGTTCCCGTGCCCACGGTGCGAAGAGAGCGCCATCATGCCCCGGGGTGGGCGGGAGTTCACCCTGGAGTCGGCGGATATCGAGTAGGGGGACGTCGGCCTATCCCAAAACGGCGCAGCCAGCCCGCGAGGCACAGCAAGCCCACCCAGGCGGCAACGCCTGCCCTGCCTCCCGGCTGGGAATCGCAGTCACAGCCCCCTTGGGCGCCCGCGCCGTCATCGTCGTCGTCGGCGCCGTCATCGTCGTCGGCCTGGCTGTCGTCGTCGTCGTCATCTCCGGTCCCCACACCTTCGTCACAGATCGATCCCGCCGGCCAGGCCACGGGGTCGGCCCTATACCGCACCAGCCGTTCGCGGAGATCGGCGGCCGTCCCCCCCTGGTCCCCCGGCGGAACATCGCCGGCGTCACCGAAGGCGCGGAAGTCGTCGGGGTCGCCCGCCCCATGCCAGTTCTGGTGTTCAAACATCACCCCGGCCAGGCCGGCCTCGGCGAACCGCTCGAGCATGGCGGTGTCATTGGTATTGCCCAGCAGCTGGTAGTCCCAGCCGATGTTCGTCTGCCAGATGATCAGCGGCAGCCCCGCCGAGGCGGTCACCGCGTCGATCCAGGCCAGGTTCTGGGTGACGGCCGCCTCGTCCCAGGGCTCCCACCAGGCGTCCGCTTCCACGTGGGCCGGCTCACCGATCAGCACGTCCCAGTCCCCCATCGATGCGTAAAAATCGGCGGTGACCTCGGGGCGGGTGCCGACCCGGAAGTTGGAGGCGTGCCAGCCCAGGCGCACGTCGGGGGCGTACAGGTCACGCAGCCTCAGCAGCGCCTGGCCGAGCCCCCCGGCGTCGTCCGGCAGATCGGACAGATCCGGGTGGCCCGAGCCCGCCACCTGGACGAAGACCTGGGAGGCGTCCTCCTGCCCCTCGACCCCCATGGCCCAGCTCATGAATCCCCACGAGTCCGGCTCGACGTGAACCAGCGGCGGGTTCTCCCGGCCGGTGATGGTCTCCAGCAGGAGCACGAAGTTGTCGAAGTAGGTGCGCATGTCCGCCGGGGTCTCCATCACCTGGCGCACGATGTCCGCCTCGTGGTCCGTCGCCACGTACCCGTTGTACTCGCCGATCTTGAGCAGCTGGTAGAAAGTGAAGGTGGGAATCGCCCCCACCGAATCCGCCACGTCCGCCTTGTAGCCGATGAACCAGGTGTAGTCGTCCAGGTCCGTCGTCTCCTCCGGCGGCAGGATGTAGACGTAGACGAACCCCCAGCCCACCCCATGGTCGGTGTGGGCCGACTCCAGCCAGTCCCCCGCCGCCCCGTAGCTGGAGATGCCGAAGGGGAAGTGGGGGCCCAGGTCTTCACAGATGTCGTGTGCGGGGGCCGCCTGCGCCCGGGGTGTGAGCGTACTCAGGAGTAGCGCGAACAGGGCACAGAGACGATGGGGACTCATCGAGACACCTCGGCAGCGACGGTACCACACGATGGCCGGTATCAAGAGTCCCCATCGCCCGCCGATAGCACCTATACTGCCCTCAACCCGGAGGCCCACGATGAACGATCCCAGCTCGGAACGCCGCTCATCGACCCGGGTCGTCCGGCCCACGCTGCGGCTGTCCCGCATGGGGGAAGGATTCCAGAAGCTGGGCACCTGCAAGGTCGTCAACGCCTCCTCCAGCGGCCTGCTCATCGACACCGACGGGCTGTTCGAGCCGCTGCCCGTCATCGGCGAGCTGGTGGAGGGGCTGATCTGGGACACGGAGCAGCCCGGCAACGTGCCGTTCCGGGCGCAGGTGGTGCGGCAAGAACCCACGGACGGGGCCGCAGACCAGCTGGGGCTACACATCTCGTGGATCGAGCAAGGCAAGTACGAGACGTACCAGGAGCTGGTCTACGGCGGGTAAGAAAAAGGGACGCTCATAAGAACATAAGAAACTCCGGCCGAGGGGCACACAAGTACCCAGCAGCCTGGCATGACGGGTGCACCCATTCCGCGCAGCCAATGAGGAGTCCGACGATGATCCGGCGTTTTCCTGCCATCGCCTTTTTGACCGCCCTGACCCTTCTCGTCGCCTGCCCGTCGCAAGATCCCCAGCCGGGTGGCTCCGGGGATTACACCGGAGGCCTGGGCGACGATCCGAACTTCAGCGACCCTCACGGGCTGATCCAGGTGACGGCCTGGCTCGAATACGACTCGATCCAGCTGATGGGCTGGTTCGCGGATGGGCCCCAGCTGCGCTTCCACGAGGAGAGCGAACGTATCGGCAACTGCAGGCTGATGACCTACACGCCCTCTTCGTGTGATCCGCCCTGCGGGGATGACGCGGCCTGCGTCGGCGGTGAGTGCGTCCCCTGGCCGGTACGGGAAGACCGGGGAGACCTGCAATGGACCTGGCCCGACGGCCAGCTGACCGTCTCCCCCGACGGGACGCTCGGCTACTGGGCCACCGACTCGGCCAGCACGGAGGGCGAGGTCACCATCGAGGTGGACGGCCTGTCCCTGACTTCGTCGACCATCGGCCCGCCCGTGGAGCAAGGTTCCTGGGTCACCGCCATCACCACCCGCGGCGCGGGGGACGCCACCCTGAAATGGCAGGACCCGATCCTCGACGCCCGCATCCGCCTGCACATGACCGATTGCGTCGGTAGCCACGGCGGTTTTGCCGCCGCCGAGATCGTGTGCGAGGGCCCCGACTCCGGTGAGCTGGTCGTTCCGGGATCCTTCCTCGACGAGCTGGAGGCCGGGGACTGGAGCCACGGCGAGTGTGGCAGCCACACCTTCGAGCGCTACCACGCCTCCGCCCCCGACGACGATCCACTCACCCGCCTCGAGACGGTGGGGCCCGGCAGTCTATTCTACTTCCCCGGGTGGTGAGTTTGGCAGCCTGACGTGGCCACCCAGCCGCTCACTTCGCGAACAGCTCCTCCCACACCGGCTGCTTGAACCCCACCGTGACAGGCTCACCGTCCCGCTCGACGATGGGCCGCTTGAGCAGCATCACATCGGTCTTGAACTCCACCAGCCAGCGGGCGTCGTCCCAGGCCTTCTTCTCGGGGCCCAGGCCGCGATAGGCGCCGCCAGAGGTATTCTTCATCGGCTTGGAGCTGAACTTGGCCACCCAGCCGTCCAGCAGCTCCGGTGCGGGGGGCGATTCCCGCAGGTCGATCCATTCGTAGTCGATACGGTTCTCGTCCAGCCATTTGCGGGCCTTCTTGACGGTGCCGCAGGTGGGGATGCCGTATACCTTGAGTGCCATGTTCTTCTCCTGTTTCAGGGGTTGTTTTCGAGATTCAGTGCGTCCCTCAAGATCTGCGCCGGATGATGAGCCGTCTGCCCCGTGCCGTCATGGATCTGGTGCCGGCAGCTGGTGCCCGGCGCGGCGATGATGGCGCCCTCCCCCGCCCCCCGGGCCGCCTCGCGAATCGCCGGGAACAGGACCTGCTCGCCGATGGCCATCGAGAGATCGTAGTGGGCGTACCCAAAGGAGCCGGCCATACCACAGCACCCGGACGGAATGACCTGGACCCGGGCGCCGGGGATGAGCTCCAGGGCGTCCACGGATGGCTGGATGCCCACCAGGGATTTTTGATGACAGTGGCCGTGGAGCAGGATCGAGCGCTGCAGCGGCGCGAACGCCAGGCGCGCCAGGTGGCCGGCGCGGGCTTCGCGCACCACGAACTCCTCGAACAGCATGGCCTGCTCCGCCACGGCGGCGGCCACCGCCTTCATCGCATCCCCCCGCACCAGATCCGGGGCCTCGTCGCGGAAGCCCAGGATGGCCGACGGCTCCAGCCCGACGATGGGCAGCCCCTGCTCCGCGAACGGGAGCAGGACTGCGAGGGACTTCTCGAAGGCCGCCCGCGCCTTGCGCAGCAGGCCCTTGCTGATCTGGGTACGGCCCGAGTCGAGCCCCGCCGGTGCGCCCACCCGGTAGCCCGCCGCCTCCAGGAACTCCGTCGCGGCGATACCCACCGCCGGCTCCGTGTACTCGGTGAACTCATCGACGAACAGCACCACCTCTCCCTGCTGCCCGGCGTCGGGATGGGCCGTATGGCCCTTGAACCAGGCACTGAACGTCTGCGCGGCGAAGGGCGGCACCGGACGCCGGGGATCCACCCCCAGCACCTTCTTGGCAAGGGCTGTGTTGGAGACGGCCGAGGCGATGCCGGGGGTGAAGCGGGCCATGGACGCGAACCGCCCGTATTGCCCCAACACGACGGACGCCAGCGGCGTGCCGTGGTGGTCGTGGTGGTGCTGGAGGAACTCGGCCTTCATGCGGGCCACGTCCACGCTGGAGGGGCACTCGCTGGCGCAGCCCTTGCAACTCAGGCACAGGTCCAGGGCCCGGTGCAGCTCGTCGCTGGAGAGGGCCGACTCCGGGTCCTCGGAGGACAGCAGCTGGCGGAACAGGTTGGCCCGGCCGCGGGTGGAGTGCAGCTCTTCGCCGGTGGCCATGTAGGAGGGGCACATGGTGCCGCGGCCGGGGCTCTTGCGGCAGGCGCCGGCGCCGTTGCACCGTTCGGCGGCCCGCAGCAGGCCCTGCTCGGCGCTCCAGTCCAGGTGGGTCTCGAACTCCAGGACCACGCTGGAGGGATCGATGCGCAGGTCCGTGTCCATCGGCCGGGCATCGACGATCTTGCCGGGGTTAAACAGGTTCTGCGGGTCGAAGGCCCCCTTGACCTGGCGCTGCAGCTCCACCATCTCGGGCCCCAGCACCCGCTCGATGAACTCGGCACGCAGCCGGCCGACCCCGTGTTCCCCGGCCAGGGAGGCGTCGAACTCGCCGGCCAGGTCCGCCACGTCCGAAGCGATGGCGCGGAACGTCTCCATGTCCCCCGCATCCCGGAAGCTCAGCACCGGTCGGACATGCAGCTCGCCCACAGAGGCGTGACCGTAATAGACGGCCTCCGTGCCGTGCTGCTCCATCAGCGCCTGCATCCGTTCGACGTAGCGTGGCAGGTCCGCGGGGGCGACGGCCACGTCCTCCACCACGGTGACCGGCTTGTGGTCCCCGCGCTTACCGGTGAGCAGGCCGAGCCCGGCCTTGCGCACGGCCCACACCTGGGGCACTCGAGCCGACTCCACGATGGGGAACGCATACCCCATGCCCGAGTCCTCGAAGGCCTGGATCAGGGCCTCCGCCCTCCGCCGCAGCTCCTGCGCGTCGTCGTCGAACAGCTCGATGGCGAGCACGGCCTGAGGATCCCCCTGCACCCAGAAGCGGTTGCGAGCCGCCTCCAGGTTCTTCTTGCTCAGCTCCAGGATCTCCCCGTCCATCAACTCCACGGCGGATGGATCGTGCTCCAGGGCCAGCACCGTGCCCCGCGTTCCCTCCCCCAGGGTCTCGAAGTGGGCGCAGATCACCAGGTTGTGGCGGGGGATGGGGATCAGGTTCAGCCGGGCCTCGGTGACCAGCACCAGCGTGCCCTCGCTGCCGCACAGGAAGGGGGCCAGATTGCCTGGCTGCTCCAGCAGGCGGTCCAGGGGGTAGCCGGTGTTGCGCCGCAGGATCTCCGGCTTGGGGGAGCGCTCCACGATGAGCTCGCGGTGGCTCTCCAGCAGCTCGCCGAGGGAGCGGTAGATGGCCCCTTCCCGGCCCATCTTGCCCCGCCGGTCATCCAGCTCCGCGTCGCCCAGCGGCCCAAAACGGGTGACGCTGCCATCGCTGAGAACCGCCTCCAGCTCCACGACGTGGTCCCGGGTGGTCCCATGCACGATGGAGTGGGATCCCGCCGCGTTGTTGCCGATCATCCCGCCGATCATGCAGCGGTTGGATGTGGAGGTCTCGGGGCCGAACATCAGCCCGAGGGGCGCCAGCTGGTCGTTCAGATCGTCGAGGATGACACCGGGCTGGACCCGCACCCAGCGCTCCGCGGCGTGGATCTCCAGCACCTCGGTCATGTAGCGGGAGATGTCCACCACCAGCCCCGAGCCGACGCACTGGCCGGCCAGGGAGGTGCCGGCGGCTCGCGGAATCAGCGGGAATCCCTGCTCCACCGCGAATCGCACCACGGCCTCGCAGTCGGCCCGGTGGCGAGGCCGCACGATCCCGACGGGCAGCTGCTGGTACACGGAGGCGTCGGTGCTGTAGAGGCGCCGGCTGGTGCCGTCCGTGAGGACGTCGCCGTCGATCGAGGACGCCAGCTCGTTCAATGCTGCCAGGGCTCGTTGCTCGTCCATCCCGCTCCTTCCAGGGCCATCCATGATTCAACCTCAGGACGATAGCGCTCCGGATCAACCTGGAAACTGGAATTGTTTCCATTTCGACACCGGGATATCGGCAATATCGACGATAATAGTCCTGAGGGATAGCAACCATGAACCAACCGATCGACCGAGGCACCTTGCAGGCCCTGATCGCCGACATGTCCCCGGGCGGGGAGACGATCGTCCACGGCCTGTTCCAGGTCCTTTGCAAGAATTTCCCCGAAACGCTCGAACGGATACGAGGCGCACTCGAAGCCGACGATCTCGAACAGGTCCGTGAAGCGGCTCATCGCGCCAAATCAGGGTGCGGGACCCTGGGAGCGTTGCGGCTGGCCGAGCTGTGCGCGGCCACCGAAAAGGCGGCCAAGGAACAGCAGGCGCCGGAGATCGAAGACCTGCTGGTGGAGATGAACGAAGAGTGGGCCGTCGTCGAGACCGCATCCAGGAAACTGATGGCGTTCCTGTCCGGCGGGGGTGGTTAGGGTTCGCCGACTTATTTCCTGACGGACCCTTAGGAGGTTCTATTCCAGCCAGCGCTTGAGCGCCGCGACCAGTTCCTTCCTTCGAACCGGCTTGGTCAGATAGTCGTCCATGCCCGCCTCCAAACAGGCCTCCCGATCCCCTTTGACCGCGAGGGCGGTCATGGCCACTATCGGTGTATGGAGGAGATCCCCCTCGGCCTCCCGGATCTCGGCCGTGGCCTCGTAGCCGTTCATCTCGGGCATCTGGATGTCCATCAACAGGAGGTCGTACCGCGTCCCTTCGCAGGAGCGGACGGCGTCCGCCCCGTTGTCCACCACCTCGACCTTGCAACCGAGCGTCTCGAGGGTCCTCGCCACGACGACCTGGTTGATGGGGTTATCCTCGGCGACGAGGATGCGCTTGCCGAAGTTGGCCACGTTGACCGCCGGCATCTCGAGGCTGGTGGGATCGCTGTCTCCATCCCACGAGTTGGGTTTGGTCTCGACCTCCAGCAGCACCGCGGGCCTCTGCAGCTTGAGTTCGATGTGGAAGGTGCTGCCCTGGCCAAGCTCACTCTCGGCCCAGATCTTGCCCCTCATCAAGACGGCCAGCTGCCGGCAGATGGCCAGGCCCAGCCCCACGCCACCATGTTCCCGGCCCGAGGAACCGTGGGTCTGCGAGAACGTCTGAAAGATGGACTCCAGCTCTTCGGGCGGGATGCCGGCACCCGTGTCCGTCACCGAAAGATGCAGCTCCACATCCAATGGGCCGATCGTTCTGGCCTCTGCCCGGACCGTCACCGTTCCGCTGTCGGTGAACTTGACGGCGTTGTGCACCAGGTTGACCACGATCTGCCGCAACCGGTGCGGATCACCCAATAGCTCGTCCGGGACGTCCTTTTCCACCTCCCACTTCACCTCGACGCCTTCTTTGGTCGGCAGGGGGCTGAGGCTATCGGTCAGCCAGGCCCGCAGCGGGAAGGCGATCGTCTCCAGCTCCAGCTTGCCTGCGTTGATCTTGGAGAAATCCAGGATGCCGCCGAGCAACGCCAGCAGCGACTCCGCCGAGATCTTGATCATGGTCAGGTATTCGCGCTGCTCGTCGGTGAGATCCGTGTCCATCACCAGCTCGATCAATCCGATGACCCCGCTCATCGGGGTCCGGATCTCGTGGCTCATGTTGGCCAGGAACGTGCTCTTGGCAGAGTCGGCCTGCTCGGCCAGCTGCTTGGCCTCCCACAGCGACCTCTCGGAGCGACGCAGGATCTTCAGGTCGGTGAAATCCTGCAACATCACCATGACCTCCGCGGGCGCTCCCGTGGCGTCGAGGATGGGCATCGCGGTCGCGTAGATATGGCGCCTCCGGCCCCCGACTTTGAGATCCTGCTCCAGGTGATGAACCCGCCCCCTGCGCAGAGACTGGGAGCACGGGCAGACGACGCACACCTGCTGGCAGCCGCAGAGCAGATCGTGGCAATGGGCCGAGCCCTTGGATCCCGTGAGGGTGAATCCGGGGAACCACTCGCGGGCCCGCTCGTTGGCCCACTTCACCCTCAGGTCCGCGTCCAGCACAAAGAACCCGGTGTCGGTCTTGGAGACGATGGCCGCCAGCTTCTTGCGTTCTTGCTCGAGGGACTGGATCTGCTGCTCTTGCAGCCGATTCCAGCGCTCCAGCTTGGTTACCTTACGGCGGAGATCAGCGATCTCCTCGTCGCGCTCTTTGCTACCCACTTCGGTCGGATTCCCTCCCTGTGTAAACCGCCATTGGAAGATCCTCGTCAGCCGGCATAGAGGTCCGCCAACCAGTCGGCGATCCGTTCCACGTCACGCTCCATCTCCTCGGTAAAGGCACCGTGATCGTGGCTGTCGATGTCGATCTGGGCGAAGATCTCGTCGCCCTTGCGGATGAGTACGACCAGCTCCGACTTCGTGGCGCTGGAGCAGGCGAGGTAGTTGGACTCCTTGGTCACATCGGGGATGTTCTTGTTGCGCTTTTCCGCCACGGCGCTCCCGCAGACCCCGTTGCCCACCCCGATGAAGGTGTGGTCGGTGGGCGCCCCGACAAAGGCACCCAACCGGAGCTGATCCCCGGGGAACAACTCATAGATCCCCGTCCAGTGGTAGCACTCCTGGGACTCGTGCAGGAGCTGGACGGCGCGTTCGCAGATCCTGTCCTGCTCGAACCCCTGGCCCCGCAGCTGGTCCAGCTGTTCGCAGATTTCTTGGCTCGTCATGTTTGGCTTCCCCTCGACCCCGGGATGCGTCGGGTATCACCCTCGTCTACCGGCGCCAATTTTCATTGTAGCGCTCCGCCCCATTTTAAGTGAAACGATCCGCGCGTTGATTAGACCGTTCAGCAGGAGGCACTCAATGGGCATCGTACGGGAACGGGCCGATCAGCTCTTCGACCGCATCAATACCTACCCCGGCGAGGGATTCCGCAACCACTGCCTGCGACTGGCGGATTACGCCGGGCTGCACGCGGGACACATGGGTATCGAGCTGGACGCCGGCCTGGCCCACGCCGCCGCGATGGTCCACGACCTGGGCTTGCTGGTGCGCCCCGAGCCTGGGACCGACTACGTGGATCGCACCTGGGCGCTGGCCCGCCGCGAGCTGGACACCAGCCGCCTCGATCCGGGCAACCGGACGATCCTCGAACAGTGCCTACGCTTCAATCATTCCATCCGCCCCCTGGAGGGGCTGGCCCCCCAGGCCGAGGCCTTCCGCCGGGCCGTGTTCACCGAGCACACCCACGGGCTACGCCGGTATGGACTGGATCGACGGGACGTGCGCCAGGTCGGCCGGGCCCATCCCCAGGCCAACTTCCAGCGCGTGCTGGCCGATTTTTTCTGGAAGACCGTCGTCTTCGAGCCCCGGACGATCCCTTCGATCTTCCTGCCGGATGGCAGGGAGCTGCCCCAACACGAAGCTGCCCGAACCCCGCCCCAGCTTCAAAAGATCTCCTAGCCCTAAAACCGGCTGAACCCCACAGCCCCCCAGTACTCCTCCTGCAGGTACTCCTGCTGGGCCACGAGCATCTGGTGATGGCCGGCCTCCCACTCGGAGAGCTCCAGATAGAACGCCTTGACCCGTTCGTCTCCGGTGGCCCCTGCCTGGTCCCGGTAGTACTGGATGGCCGACGCCTCCAGCTGGACGCCGATGGACAGCGCGGTCATCTCGAAGTGGGCGTCCCCGGCCCGTTGTTTGAGGGACTCGGAGAAGATGGGAGACGGGTCGTCCGGTTCCAGCTTGGGCCCCAGGGAGACGCCCAGATCCAGCTCGCCGCGGGCGATGAGGGCGTCGTGGTGGGCCCGCAAGAAGCGCACGTGGTCCGCTTCCTCCTGGGCCAGCTGCTCGAAGACCTCCCGGCCCTTCTCGTCGGACGTGCTGCGGGCCGCCATCAGATAAAAGTGTTGCCCCTCCATCTCCGCCAGGATCGCCCGGCGCAGTCCTTCCGCGATCTGTTTGTGTTCGTCGTTCATGTTCGTCTCCAATCGCTATTTCCCGAAGATGTCCTTCAGCATCTGTGCCGTGACCTGCCGCCCCAGCGCTCCGATGCCGGTGGTGAGCGGGATCTCCTTGGGGCAAACTCGGACGCAATTCTGGGCGTTGCCGCAGTCGCTCAATCCCCCCTCGCCCATGATGGCGTGCAGTCGCTCGGCCTTGTTGTACGTGCCCGTGGGGTGGGCGTTCATCAGCTTGATCTGCCCCAGGGCGGCCGGCCCAACGAAGGCCTGCTCGGGCCCATAGTTGGGGCACGCCTCCGTGCAACACCCGCAGGTCATACAGGTGGCGAACGGGTAGTTGTCCTCCCACTCCTGGGGGGAGATACGCGGTGAACCCCGGTGGATGTCGAAGCCGCCGTCGATGTCGATCCAGGCCTTGACCTTCAGCAACGCCTCGAACATCGCCGAGCGGTCCACCATCAGGTCCCGCACCAGCGGGAACTTCGTGATCGGCTCCAGCACGATGGGCTGCTCGAGGGAGTCCACCAGAGCGGAACAGGCCTGCATCGGCTTGCCGTGGATCAACATCGTGCAGGCGCCGCAGACCTCCTCCATGCAGTTGCACTCCCAGGCCACCGGCTCCACCTTCTGGCCGTCTGTGGTCACGGGGGTCTCGCGGATCACCATCAGCGCCGAGACCACGTTGTGGCTGGGCTTGTACGGGATCTTGAACTCCTGCCAGTAGGGGCGGCTGTCTGGCCGTTCCTGACGACGGATCTTGAAATGGATCGTGTCGGCCATGGTCTCCTCCCTACCTGTAGTCCCGCGGTTTTTCCGGGGGCAGCACCGAGATATCGACCTCCTCGTAGGAGATCTTCGGGCCCTCCGGCGTGTGCTCGGCGAGGGTGGTCTTGAGCCACTGGTCGTTGTTGCGCTTCCACGTCTCCCGGTAGGCCTCGAACTCGGGATCTCCGGGGAACTTGCCCTCGGGGATGGGCAACTCGAACTCGGGCTTGTAGTGGGCGCCCCGGCACTCGTCCCGTTCCCGTGCCGAGCGGGCGATGACCTCACCGAGGACGAGCATCTCGTGGATCTGCCGCACATTGGACAGGGACTGGTTGGCCCAGCTGCCGGCCTCCCCCAGCGAGATCTTCTCGAAGCGCTCCTGCAGCGCCTTGATCTCGGCCACCGCGGCGTCCAACTCGGCGTTGTCCCGCACGGCGTTGACCTTGCCCAGCATCACCTCGCCCAGCTCCCGGTGGATGGTGAAGGGGTTCTCCGGGCCGTCGGCCTTCAGGAATCCCTCGTTGATCTCCCGCTGCCTACCGAGCTCGGCGTCCAGCAGGGAAGCCGCGGGCTCCTCGTTGCGGATCCCCTGGCAGTATGCTGCCATCGCCTCACCGGCCACCCGGCCGCTGTAGGACGCGGACAGCAAGGAATTGGCTCCCAGCCGGTTGGCTCCATGGTACTGGTAGTCGCACTCGCCGCAGGCGTACAGCCCGGGGATGCTGGTGGCGTGATTGCGGGGGCTGCTGGCCTTCATGCCGCCGGTGGCCTCGTCCCGCTCGAAGTCCACCCACAGCCCCCCCATCGAGTAATGCATGCACGGGGAGATGATCATCGGGTGCGTGACCGGATCGACCCCCTGGAACTTGCGGTAGATCTCCAGGATGGCGTGCAGGCGTTTCTCCACGAACACCGGGTCCAGGTGGGTCAGGTCCAGGTAGACCTGGTGCTCGCCGCCCACCCCCATCTTGTGCTCCTGGGTGACCTTCCACACGGCCCGCGACGCCACGTCACGCGGCACGGTGTTGCCGTAGGCCGGGTACCACTCCTCCAGGAAGTACCACCGCTCGTCCTCGGGGATGGTCAGCGGGTCCCGCATGTCGCCGGCCTTCTTCGGTACCCAGATCCGCCCACCCTCGCCCCGGGCGGCCTCGCTCATCAGCCGGGTCTTGTCGTCCCCGAGCATGCCGGTGGGGTGGAACTGGATCATCTCGCCGTTGCCGAACTTGGCCCCCTGCTGGTAGACGCGCCCCGCGGCGGCGCCGGTGGCATTGATGGACATGGTGGAGCGGCCGAAGACCAGCCCCAGCCCGCCGGATGCCAGCAGCACGGCGTCGGCGGCAAAGGCCCGCACCTCCATGGTGCGCATGTCCATCGCCACGATGCCCCGGGCCCGGCCCTCGTCGTCCTGGACAAGGGACAGGAACTCCCACCATTCGAGCTTCTCGATCAGCCCCTGGTCCTCCAGCTTGCGCACGTGCTGATCGACGCCGTAGAGCAACTGCTGACCGGTGGAGGCACCGGCAAAGCAGGTGCGCTTGTTCTTCACGCCGCCGAAGAGGCGCAGATCCATGATCCCCTCGGGGGTCCGGGAAAACGTGACCCCCATGCGCTCGAAGGTCCGCAGCAGCCCCGGTGCGTCCTCGCACATGGATTTGACCGGCGGCTGATTGGCCAGGTAGGCGCCGCCCTTGATGGTGTCCACCACGTGCTGCCACACCGAGTCGTGCTGGCCCTTGGTGTCCATGCAAGCGTTGATTCCCCCCTGGGCACAGGCGGAATGGGATCGTTTGACCTCGAACAGGGAGAACAGCTTGACCGGGAAGCCGGCCTCGGCGATGCGCAGGCTGGCCCACAGCCCTCCCAGGCCCCCACCGACGACGATCGTTTCCGGTTTGTTGATGCTCATCGTTGCCCCCGCCTATTGACCGGCCAGAAGAATCGGGGAGACCAGGAAGCCCAGCAGACTCCGCACCCCCAGCGCGATCAGGGCCAGCCCCACCAGCATGCAGGTGGCAAAGCTGATGCGCTGGGCCTTGACCGTGGTGGTCAGCCCCCACGAGATGCCCATCGTCCACAAGCCGTTGGCCAGGTGCAGGGCCGCGATGGATGTGCCCAGCAGGTAGATCACCAGGGTCACCGGGCTGGCCAGCAGGCCCACCATGTGCCCGAACAGGTCGGCCTTGACGGCCTCGTCCAGTGCAGCGGCGATGCGAGTCTCGGAGACGTGGAAGCCGATGAACGCCAGGATCAAGAACCCCGATACCCGCTGGAAGCCGAACATCCAGTTGTGCAGGTAGCTGTAGCGCATGGCGTTGGTCCGGCCGCTCCACCAGATGACCATGCCGTACCCGGCGTGGAGCAGGATCGGCAGTGCGATGCCGAACACCTCGAACAGCAACACCAGGTTCATCGAGGAGATTTTCTCGACCACCTCGTTGTAGTGGGCAGCCCCCTTCCAGGACTGGGAGTTCTCCCACATGTGGAACGCCAGGAAAGCCCCCACCGGGATCAGCCCAAGCAACGAGTGGACCCTGCGTAGCAGAAAATGGCGGTTCCCGATGGACGCGCTCATCTGCCCTCCCTCCGTGCCCGCAGAACCACGAGCCGGCTTAGCTTATCCCACTACGAATGCTGCCGCGTTGTGGCAAGCTCCTTCCGCCAAGGAACTCCCCGCCTCACCAACCCAAACACAAACAGTTCCACATCCAATCGCCGCGTGTCCTACAGTGATAGCAGGTGGGAGGTACACGTGACCGACACGGATCCGAACAAACTTCATGAGCAACTGGAAGAGCTGCGAGAGTTGATCGATAGCGTCAACGACATCATCTACTCGCACGATCTGCAGGGCCGCTTCATCAGCGTCAACCGGGCAGGTACCGAGCTGCTCGGGTACAACGAGCAGGATATCCTGGCCATGAACGTCGCCGACGTCGTGGACCCCGACTACCTCCTCCTGGCCCGGGAGAAGATCCGCGAGAAGGCCATCGGCGTCAAACACCATTCCCCTCCGTACGAGCTGTTGTGCCGTGCCCGGGAAGGGCGTGAGGTCTGGCTGGAGGTGAGTACCCGCATCGCCGGCGAGCGGATCATCGGCATCGGCCGGGACGTCAGCGAACGCCACGAATACGCGCAAAAACTCCGCGAGCTCTCGATCCGCGATCCCCTCACCGGCCTGCATAACCAGAGTTACTTCTGGGAGGCGCTGGAGAAGGAGGCTGCCAAGGTGGACCGCTACGGTCGGGAGATGTCCCTGATCGTCATGGACATCGATGATCTGGCCCAATTCAACGACCGGTACGGCCACAGCATGGGTGACGACGTGATCAAGGCGGTGGCGGTCCTGATCCAGGATGAGATCCGTAACGTGGACTATGGCTGCCGCTACAGCGGGGAGGAGTTCGGCGTCATCTTGCCAGAGACCGGGACCGAGCGGGCACGGCAGGTCGCCGACCGCCTCCGGGAGAAATTCGCCGCCGTACGATTCGAGATCCTGGGGATCAACACATCCAAGACCGTCAGCCAGGGGCTAGCCCAGTACGTGCCAGGCGAGGGCAGCGAGGACCTCTTCCGCCGTGCGAGCCGGGCGCTGTACGCGGCCAAGGGTGATGGCGGGAACGTCCTGAGTGTCCATGAGAACTGAACGCGGGTAGCAGCCTTCTTCCCTTCCGCAGGAGGCTTGAACCCCGGCGGTCACGGCCCGCCGAGTATGAGGTAGGTCGCGCCGTCACCGATTCCACCTGCTGCGCTCGAGATCAGGAGGTCCGCGTATCCGTCCGCGTTGGCGTCCCCGGCCAGCCTGACGCATTGCCCGACAAATTCATTGGGTATTCCAGTGTACGCGTTGTCTGCGTCTGTATAGCTGAGGAGCCCGGACGTGGGACCGTAGAGGAGATAGGCCTCGCCGCTGCTGCCGGCCATGGTCGCTCCCACTACCACGTCGGCGAACCCGTCTCCGTCGAAGTCGCCTCCGCCCGCAACGGAGTAGCCAAGGTAGTCGTTCGCGTCGCCCTCGATCTTCATGTCCGCATTGGCCAGGTCGAGGGTTCCGGACACCGGTCCATGGATGAGGTAGGCGGCGCCGGCCGCGGGATCTCCGTCCACGTTGGCGCGGCTCCGCGCACCGACGAGGATGTCGTCGTAGCCATCACCGTTCACATCGCCTGCGGAAGAGACGGCCTCGCCAGCACGGTCCCATTCTGCCTCTCCCACCAGGATGGCGTCCGCTGCGGAGAGCGAGATGTCACCCGGAGCTGGGCCGAGCACGAGATAGGCCGCCCCGGAGCTCTCCCCCCCGTTGTCCGCGTAATACGCACCGACGAGGATGTCGTCGTACCCGTCCCCGTTCACGTCGCCAGCGGACGAGACCGCGTTGCCCGCGTAGTCGGCGATCTGCGCCCCCGTCAGCGTCGCGTCCGCGTCGCCGAGGTCCATGGAGTTCGAGACCGGACCGAACACGAGGTAGGCCGCGCCATTGCCCTGCAATCCGTAGCCCTGGGCGCCGATGAGGACGTCGCCGTACCCGTCCGCGTTGACGTCACCAGCGTCGGAGACGGCCCACCCCACAAAATCGCGGTCCTCGGCACGGAACAAGACGTCGGCGGCGCCGAGGTCGACGGTGCCGGAGACGGGCCCGAACTGCAGGTAGGCGCGGCCGGCGTTGGTTCCGACGTTAGGCACGTTCAGATACGGGGCGCCGATGAGGACGTCGTCGTGCCCGTCCCCGTTGACGTCCCCGGCAAAGGAAACGGAGTAGCCAGCCTTTCCTCCCGGCCCCTCCCCCTGGAAAATGGCGTCGGCGTTGGCCAGATCGAAGGTGCCACTGACCGGTGACAGCACCAGGTACGCCGCGCCGGCATCGTTCCCCGCGTCGTCGTTCTCGTAGGAGCCGATGAGGATGTCATCGTACCCGTCCCCGTTCACGTCTCCGTTCCCGGCGTGCGCAGAGCCCGTATAGTCCCCAGCCTGACCCACGAGCGTCGCGTCGGCGTTGGCCAGGTCGAACCGGCAGTACCCGTCGATGATCCCGTCGCAGCTGTTGTCCACACCGTCACACAGCTCCTCGGCGCCGTCGAATATCGTGCCGTCGGCGTCGTCGCAGTCTCCCTCGCACTCCGTCTGCCCGTCGCCGTCGGCGTCGAGTTCGTCTGCGGGCACCACACCGTTGCAGTTGTTGTCCAGCCCGTCGCACAGCTCGGGTGCGCCCGGGTACGTCGTGGCGTCGGCGTCGTCGCAGTCGTCGTCCGCGGTGCCCGGCGTGCCGTCGGCACCGCACGTGGTGTAGGAGTCTCCGTCCCCGTCGAACCCCTCGTCCACGGTCCCCCCGCAGTCGTCGTCGACACCGTTGCAGGACTCGGGCGCACCGGGGTAAGCGCCGGGATCGTCGTCGTCGCAGTCGCCGTCGTCGCAGCTGTCGTACCCGTCCCCGTCCCCGTCGAGTCGGTTGAGGTCGGGATCGGTGTCGTCGCAGTCGCCGTCACAGCTGGTCTGTCCGTCGCCGTCGAGGTCGAGGTTGTCGATGGCGGCGTC
>CAZDDH010000161.1:0-20004 GCA_964504165.1 uncultured Rickettsiales bacterium
GTGACCACAACATGTAGGGGGTGGAGGCGCTAACCGTCTACCCCCCTAAAAAGAAAAGAAAGGACTACCGAACTACGATGACGAAATTCTGATTCTCGAACTTGTGGGTGTTGTAAAGACGGATGGAGGTCCGCTGCTTGTTCGAGGTGTCGACCGTGTAGTCCTGGTTCTTGATGTAGAGCTCTTTCGGCAGCAATTCGGCGCCGATGATGTTTTTCTTTCCGAAGGCGCTGGCCGCCAGGATGATGGTGTCCTCTTCCCGCAAATCCACCTCATAGATGAACAAAGCGGGGTCGTAATCCTTGAGCTTCTTGCCGCCGACTTTGACGACGCCGTCGGCCCTGAGGTTGGCCTGCGTATCCACGTAGTAGTGGGCGGACGACATGTGGGTCTCCATCACCACGTTCTCTTCGTGAAGGACGTCCCGTTCGGTCACGACCTCTTCGTGCAGAATTTCGAGTTGCTCCAGCTCGGCCGTCAGCTCGTCCCGCTGATGCTCGAGGATCTCGAGTTCGGCCTGCAGATGAGCCGCCTGGTCCAATGCGGCGTCCCGCTCCCCGGTGATCTTCTTTTCGTACTGGACGTTGAGGAAGTACGGGCTGACGCGCGCCGAACCCTGAGTCACGGCTGTGCCATAGACGCCGTTCTCGTAGAAATTCCAGATTTCGTGACCTGGCACCAATCGATCGGTGATCAACGCCTTTTCGATGGCCTTCTTGGCCTCCTCTTCTGTGAGGCCAATCTGGTTGGTCAAATAGTCCATCGCGATGCCGTAGTGGGTGTCCCCACGCTGCACGGTCACCGGAAGAGGCAAGCGGCTCTTGAGTTCTTCCATCTCGGCACGCAGGTTGTCGATGTTCTCCTGCTTGGCGATGATGTCCTTGATCAAGCCCTCGTAGGTCACGTCCTCCTCGTTGGCCAGCTTCTCGGAGAGAACCTTGGCCTCCTCTGGGGAGAGCTCGATGCCCTTGAGGCTTTCGCCGGTGGCCTCCTTGTACTGCTCGGCCAGCCGGAGGTAGTCGGCCTGCTCTTCTTTGAGCTGGCCTTCCATGGCGGTGATCTGGTTGGCATCCGCCATCTGCCCGCCCAGCGTCTCGGGCGTGCCACTCGGGCTCACGCTCCCGGGCTCCTCTTCTGCGGTGCCACAGCCTGCGAGCAGCAGACCGATCGTGGCCATCATCATCCCGAGCCAAACTGTCGTCGTCGTGCGCATCGGTCTCGACCTCCCGTCGCCGGCGTCAGCCGGATAGTGTCAATTAGCGGAGTTTACCCCAAAATCGGAAAAACGCGAATTACAAGAAAAGTTTTTCAGGCCCTTCTACCCTGAATGCCTCGTCTTGACGCGTAGTTGACGCGTATTGCGCGCTTGCCGTTTTTTATTGACTAACTCTCCGCGCTTCTTTATCACTCAGACCCTAGTGGGCCTGACGGAGCCCGCTGGAGGAATAGGCCACGTGACGATGCAGATCGGCTTCGTGGTCAATCGTCTCCGGGGGCTCCGAGACTCGTATACCACGACCCGACTGGCTGTCGCAGCATTGAAGGAGGGTCACGGCGTACTGCTCATTGAAATGACTGGGTTCACCCTGGATCCCAAGGGGCGACTGCTGGCCCGTTCGTATCGAGCTGCTTCTCATCTGGATGACCCCCGTCGTCTGGTAGCGGCGGCACGAGAGGGCGCACTCCCGGCGGGCTTGGTGGACCTGGAACAACTCGACGGGATCCTCCTGCGCAACAACCCCGTCCGTCACACGGTTCTCGATTTCGCTCGCCTGCTGAGCGACCGCGGCGTGACCGTGCTCAACGATCCGGACGGCATTGCAGCAGGGGCTTCCAAGACCTACCTCGCCGAACTCCCGGCAGAGTTCAAGCCACAGACAGTGGTTACCCGCGATCGGACGGTGCTCGAGGCCTTCCTTGAAAACCAGGGCGGTCGGGGCGTGCTCAAACCGGTGCGTGGTTTTGGCGGGAGAGGGGTGGTCTTGATCGAACCCGGCGGCGAGCAACGCCTGGATGGGGCATTGGAGGCAGTGCGCAGCAAGCCTGACGCCTACCTGGTGCTCCAGGAGTATCTGCCCAGTACTCGTGAAGGCGATAAGCGGATCCTGCTTGTCGATGGGGAACCTGTCGGTTGTTATGTGCGGATGCGGCGGAGCGGTGAGTTCCGCCACAACCTCCATGTGGGAGGGCGCCCCCTGGCTGCCGAACTCGACGAGAGAGACCGGCAGATTTGCGAGGCGCTCGGTCACAGGCTCCGCACGGACGGAATATTCCTGGCTGGGCTGGACGTGATTGGCGGCCTGGCGGTGGAAGTGAATATGGTGTCTCCGGGAGGGGTCGCCAATATCGAACGGACGACTGGGCAGCCGCTAGCCGGCTCCATCGTCGAGAAGCTCGCGGCGCGGCTGCAGACAGGCCGCTTGAAGAAGCAGGGGTCCACGGGGGCCCGTACCGTCGAATTGCTCGGGCACCATGATGTGCCGCTGACAAGAGGGAAGCCATGCCATCACCCAAGGCCTACACCAAGGATGAAGTAATCAACATGCTGGAACGCGGCGAGAGCCTGGACGGGGCCGATCTCCGCGGGACCGACCTCTCTGGGTTGGATCTGTCAGGCATCCAGCTCCCCAATAGCAAGCTGGGAGACGCCAATCTCTTCCAGTGCAACCTGGCCAACGCCAATCTCTACAACGCCAGCCTCTGGCACGCCAATCTCAAGAACGCGATCCTCGACGGCGCCAACCTCGAAGGAGCGGATCTGGATTTCGCCAACCTGGAAGGCGTCACCATGCGCAGCGCTCGCATCCGCAAAGCGACCTTCCCGCTCAAGAAAGTGACGATGGACCAGATCGAGGCTTCGATCTGCACCGGTAAGCGCCTGTGCGTGAATACGATCTCTTACGCCGAAGAAGAGTTCTGCTAGCCGACCCCGTCCCCGCCCCTCGCCCCTACTGCCCCAACACAACATAACGACGTTCGGACCGGATCCCGGTGGCATCCACCGCCTCGAGCTTCAGGGTGTTGATGCCCTCCTCGATGGGGACGGTGGAGTCCAGCGTGAGGGTCGTCGTTCCCTTGCTCGTCGTGGCCTCGAGTAACTCGATCTTGTCCCTACCCAGCCACACCAGCATGCGTTCCATACCTTCGTCGTCTTTAGCCAGGGCCTCGATATCCATGCTGCCGCTGGCCGACAGAGCCCCTTTCACGCCGTCCAGGCCGATCTCGGGCGGGCGGTACCAGTCACCCCGCGTGGACGGCTGCTGCGGGTCCACGTGCAGCCCCACCGACATCCCCACGCCGTAGTTCACGTCCCGCACCTTGAGCACCATGCGCACTGGAGCGGCCCCCGGGCGGAACAGCACCTGCAGCACGACCCGGTCCGATCCTCCCGGATCGAGCCACACGATCTCCCGATGCGATTCCTGGATCTCCACCCCTTCACGGCCCGGATTTGCGAAGGAGACGCGCACCTTGCCCGACGTCACCACCCCCTCGTTGAGCACGTCGATGTCGTAACGCACCATCCGGGATCCGTCATCGATCAGCTCAACCGAAGGGGATACCTGCATGGCAAAACGGGGCGGTTCGGAACCGTGGGTGATCACCTTGAACTCGTGTGCTCCGCCCAGCGGTCCGTCGTCATTGATCAGATAGAGCCGCATCCGATCCATGCGGGTCTGGGCGCGGCGAGAAACCTCGATGGGCACCGCGAACGAGGCAGACCTGCCGACCCCCAGGTCCCCGATGACGAACGACAGCCCGTCCAGCGAGCTCCGGTCGCAGACAGTGCGGGCTCTCAGATGCTTCAGCGGCTCGCCGGTACGGTTGGTCACCCGCAGCACCAGATCCGTGGTCTCCCCAGCGTACAGATCGCGGCCGTCCACCTTCACGGCGATTCCCTTGGGCGGCGGCTGGAGCATGGCCTCACGATCCGCTTCCTCGCGTTGAGGGGAGAGGTCCATCCAGTGGGACTCGATGTCCGCCCAGTTGATTCCCTGCTCCTCGAAATGGTGGATGAGCCGTTTCTGTTGCCGCTGACTCTCCGTGGTGATGACCGGCCCGGCGGCGGCAAGCAGCTGGCTGCGTTCGGGGCCCTCGGCCGTGGCGAGGATCCTCGTGGCCAGCGCTACCAGCAGGTCGGCGTGCCAGCCACCCTCGAGATCGTCGAGATCGTTGGCCTGGGGGATGGGGAACGGCGTCTCCTGGGGGACCGCCCCGTCCCGGTCGGCCAGGTACCCGTCCTTGCTCTCGTGGTGATACGGGTAGAGCATCCGCATCTCGGGCTGGGCGTTGGTCCCGTCCGTGGTGGGGCGCCAGCGGCCGTGAGGTGGCTCGGTGGAGGCCTCCGGATCCAAGATCAGATCCGGGTAGTCGATGATCTCATCGCCGAAGTAGACCTCTTCGAGCCGGATGTCCGGCGTGATCCCCACATCGGCGATCCAGACATCCTGGGCCACCAGATACCGGGCCACGGTGAGCTTCATCTGCAGCTTTTCGCGCAGCTCGTAGGGCTTCTGTACCGTGCCCTTGCCGAAGGTCTGCGTGCCCATCACCAGCGCCCGGCCGTTGAACTTGAGCCCACCGGCGAGGATCTCCGATCCCGACGCCGTGCTGTGGTTGACCAGCACGACCACAGGCACATCCGTCAGCGTCTTGTCCGTGTTGGCCACCACCTTGTGGCGCAGGCCATCCACCGCCCCGCCGCTGGCCCCCTGGGTCTGCAGGATCTCGCCGCTGTTGAGGAAAAAATTGACGATGCGCGCCGAGTGCAGCATCGAGCCGCCCTTGTTGTTGCGCAGGTCGATGATGACGCCGCCCAGTTCGCCCCCGGCCTTTTCCTCCAGACGCAACAGCTTGACGAGGAACTCGTCGGCGGTCTTCTGGCTGAAGTGGTCCAGCACCAGCAGGGCATAGCGGTTGTCCAGCAGCCGCTCCTCGATGGTGGGCAGCACCACCTTGCGCCGCACCAGCGTGAAGGTCCGGCGGCCCGACTCTCCGGATCGGCGGATGGTCAGCGTGACCGCCAGCCCCGCGGGCCCACGGATGCGGTCGATGGCGTCGCCGACCTTCATGTTGAGGGTGGCCACCCCGTCGATGGCGGTGATCACGTCGCCCTCGAGCAACCCCGCCTCCTGGGCCGGCGTGGCCTCGTAGACCTTGAGGACGGTCAGCACGTCGTTGCGTCGCCCCATCTTGGCGCCGATCCCCACGAGCGTACCCCGGTAGCGGGCATTAAAATCGGCGATCTTCTTCTCATCGATGACGCGGCAATGCCGGTCGAGCGGCTTGAGCAGCCCCTGCAGCGCCAGCACCTCCAGGTCGGGTAGTTCACCCTGGGCGTCGTCCGGCTCCAGATGCTCGTCGATGAAGGCCAACGCGCGCCGCATGCGTTCCACGACCTGCTGCACGTCCTGCAACCCGGTGGTCTCCACTTGGATCGTCTGCTCGCCGATGGCCACCGTGCAGCTGCCTCCCTCGTCTGGGCCGGTGACCAGCACCGGGTCGCCCGCGTGCTCGAGCTGCTGGAGCCCGGACGCCAGCAAAGCCTCCAGATGAACCTCTCCCGGCCTCCAGTAGCGCTCGTCCACCAGCTCCAGGGCGTGTAACAGCACGTCTTCCCCACCGGCATCGTCCGCCGCCGACGAGCCATCTAGAGGCATCAGCAGCAGCAACACGACGGGGATCGAGATCAGGGTTCGAAGGGGGCTCCGCATGGCTTGGAGCGTCGCACGAAACGCCGCACCCCGCAACACGTGCTAAACTTCGCGGCCCTTACAAAGGAAACGCTCTGGTGGACGCAAAACAACTACGTGAACTTCTCGAACAGGTGCGCGGTGGAAACGTCGCCGTGGATGACGCGCTGGGATCCCTCGAGCACCTCCCCTTCGAGGACCTGGGTTTTGCCCGAGTCGACCATCACCGAGCTCTGCGACAGGGCATCGGCGAGGTCATCTTCGGCCTGGGCAAGACCACCGAACAGATCGTGGAGATCTTCACCTCTCTGAAGGACGCGGGAGGCCCCGTGCTGGCCACCCGCGTGACCACAGAGGCCGCCACCGCCATCCTGGAGCGACACCCGGAAGCCGTCCACCACGTGCTGGGCCGGTGCGTCACCTGGTCCGACGGCCCGGTGCCCATCAACGGCCGGGGCAAGGTGCTGGTCATAACCGCGGGCACGTCCGACCTGCCGGTGGCGGAAGAGGCCATGGTCAGCGGCCGCCACATGGGCAACGAGATGGAGCTACTCAGCGACGTCGGCGTGGCCGGGATCCACCGGCTGCTAGAGGCCCAGGACCGGCTCCGGCAGGCCTCGGTCCTGATCGTCTGCGCCGGCATGGAAGGGGCGCTGGCCAGCGTGGTTGGCGGCGTGGTCCGGGCCCCGGTGATCGCCGTCCCGACAAGTGTGGGGTACGGGGCCAGCCTGGGTGGCCTGGCCGCACTCCTCGGAATGCTCAACTCCTGTGCCACGGGCGTCACGGTGGTGAACGTGGACAACGGCTTCGGCGCTGCGGCAGCGGCGTCGCGGATCAATCACTGACGGGCCCATGAAACTCCTATACCTGGACTGCTTCAGCGGCATCAGCGGCGACATGATGCTCGGCGCGCTGGTGGACGCCGGCCTCCCCATCGAAGACCTGAGCACCATGCTGGCCAGCCTGCCCCTGGAAGGCTGGTCCCTGGCTACCGACCCGGACGCCCGCGACCACCGGGTCGGCGGGACCTCGGTGATCGTTGGATGCCCCCCCGAAGAGCACGTGCACCGCACGTTCCGCGATATCCGCGCCATGATCGAAGGCTCCACCTTGCCCCCGACCGTCCAGCAACGGGCCGTGGCGGTCTTCCACTGCCTCGCCATCGCCGAGGGCAAGGTGCACGGCAAGCCCGCCGAAGAGGTGGGCTTCCACGAGGTGGGCGCCGTCGATTCCATCATCGACATCGTCGGGGCGGTGGCCGGGCTACACCTGCTGGGTATCGAGCGTATCCATTGCTCTCCCCTCCCCCTGGGCAGCGGTACCGTCCGCTGCCAGCACGGCCTGATCCCCGTCCCGGCGCCGGCCACGGTCGAGGTGCTCCGCGGCTGCCCGACCTATGCCGGTGAGGAAGCCCGGGAGCTGGTCACCCCCACCGGCGCCGCCATCGCCAAGGTGCTGGCCGATGAGTTCGGCCCACTGCCAGCCATGCAGCTGGAAACGGTGGGGTATGGCCTGGGCAAAGCTCGCGGTGAGGTCCTGCCCAACGCCCTGAGGGTGCTCGTCGGAACCTCCGATACGGAGGACGCTCCACAGGAGGTCTCCACGATGCTGGAGGCCAACATCGACGATCTGTCCCCCCAGTTCTTCGGTCCCCTGTCGGACCGGCTGCTGGCCGCGGGCGCTCAGGACGTGTTCCTCACTGCCGTACAGATGAAGAAGGGGCGTCCCGGGGTCCAGATCTCCGTGCTGTGCAGCCCGGAACGGCGCACCGCCATGGAGGACCTGCTGTTCCGGGAAACGACGACCATCGGTGTGCGACGCCAGCAGGTCTGGCGGAGCTGCCTGCAAAGACGGTTCGTGACGGTAGAGACCCCCTATGGCAAGGTGTCCATCAAGGAGAGCTACGGACGACGAGGGGTGTTGAACCAGATGCCTGAATTCGAGGATTGTCGTCGGCTCGCTGACGAACATGACCTGCCGGTGCTCCACGTCCACAACGCAGCTGTGGACGCGGCCCGTCGCCTGGCCGAGGAGAACGCGTGAGCCTCCCCACCGTGCTGCTCGTCGCCCCCGACGACCCGAGCCTCCAGACCAGGTCCCGCCTGCTCATCGAGCACGACCTGCGGGCCGTCCATGCCGAGGACCACGCCATGGCTCTCGGCCTCATCGGGGACGTTCTACCCGAGCTGATCTTGATGGACCGCGTCCTGCCGGGCGAGGAGCCGCTGACGCTGCTCAAGGCCATACGTCACGGCGAGGAGTTCTCCGAGATACCCATCATCGTCATCTCCAACGACGACACGCCGGCCCTGGCCGAGGAGGCACTTGAGGCCGGTGCGGACGGATACCTGTGTTCTCCCGTCCGGGACGCCAACCTCATCGCCACCATCCGGGGGGTGCTGAGGCTGGCGAACGAGCGGGACCTGCAGCGGCGCGGCGTCATCGAATACAAAACCCTCATCGACATCAATCTCCTGTTGGCCGCCGAGGGAGAGCCGGAGAAGATCCTGGCCCCGGTGGCCGCCCGCATCGCGGCCCTCGTCCCGCTGAGCACGTGCTCCATCGTCATCATCTCCCCCGACTGGAAGCAGGGTCTGGTGGCCACCGAGGCCGCCGATTTTTGGAGCAAGGAGGGGGCCGAAGACCTGGTCATCGACATCGACAGCATTCCCGAGCTGAAACAGGCCGTGGACAGCGGCCAGCCCCTGGTCCAGGACAACGTGGTCTACGATCCCCTGGAGATCACCCTCTCGCAGGACGACGACACCAGCGAGGAGGGATACGGCCGCAGCTTCGCCCTGTTCCCGGCGGTGCACGAAGGGGACGTCCACGGGGTGGTCATCCTGCACCTGCCCAACATCGCGTCCAAGCTCAGCGAGCACGACCTGCGGTTCCTCACCAAGGCGTCCGAGGTCTGCGGTCCCCGCCTGGCCGCCATGCGCTACAGCCCCCTGTTCCGGATGGCCTGGGCGGACGACTCACCGGGCCACCCCTCTTCGTCGACCTTCGACGATACCGTCGAGGAGCAGAAGCTGCTGGTCAACCTGGTCGAGCACTCTGCAGATGCCATCGTCGCCGCCGACATGTCCGGCATCATCATGGTCTTCAACCGGTCGGCGGAGCAGCTGTTCGGCTATGCCAGCTTGGAGGTCATCGGCCAGTTCGACGTCAGCAACGTCTACCTGCCCGGCGGCGCACAGGAGATGATGCGGATCCTTCGCAGCAAGGATCTGGGTGAGCCGGGGTACGTGCACAACCTGCAGACCGAGGTGCTGGCCCGGGACGGCCAGATCATCCCCGTCAGCCTCTCCGCGGCCATCCTCTACGAGGGGGACGAGGAGATCGCCACCGTGGGCATGTTCCAGGACCTTCGGCAGCGACTGGCCCTGGAGAGCCGATTGCAGGAGATGGCCGCCCAGCTGGTGGAATCGGAGAAGCAGGCCGCCGTCGCTGCCCTGGCCGGGACCGCCGCCCACGAGCTCAACCAGCCGTTGACCACCATCATGGGGCTGGTGGAGATGCTCCAGTTTGCCTGCGAGGACAACGAGCAGCTCAGCGGCCAGCTGGACCGGGTCTACGCCGAGACGGAGCGCATGAGCGCCATCGTCCGGCGCATCGGTAAGATCACCAAGTTCACGACGACGCGCTACGTGGGGGACACGGAGATCCTGGACCTGGAAAAGGCCAGCGAGTAAACAAAGTCCCCGTGTCGGGAGTCCAAACCCGTTACAAAGGCCCGGATGGGCACGGAGCCTGTCGTGGATAGGGGCTCTGAAGCGAAAATTCGATGAGTGCGTCGAATCTGGATGACGGAAGAAGGAGCATATCTGGCCATATTCGACTGAATGACGGCATCCAGAGGTGACGTGCACAGCGGATTTGCAGCCAGAGGGCCTATCCACGACAGGCTCCTTACACGCAGTTTTTCTGGAGGTGAGCCCATGCGGATGGTTCTGAGCGGAATGTGGTTGATGGTTGGACTGTTGGTCGTGGTGGCCATGCCCGCGGTGGCAGGCGAATCGGCGGAAGAGATCATCAAGAAGGCCAACGACGGACGGGCGGCGGGCAACTCGATCCAGACGATGCAGCTGGTCAAGCACGTCAAGGACAAAACCACGAGTTACACGCTAGAGGTCCACACACGCCATGCTGAGGAGCAGGTGGCCAGCCGGGCAGAGTTCACCGCACCAGACGAACTGGCCGGGGTGGTGCTGCTCAGCATCGCCAATGAAGGTGCCGATACCGAAACGTGGATGTACATGCCCGCGGGGGGCAGCCTCAACAGCATTAGCGGCTCGAAACGCTCGGGCAAGTTCATGGGCACCGATTTCTCGTATGAAGATCTCGACATCGGCGACGCGGACGCGGGCAGCCACAACCTCATCGGCGAAGAGCAGGTCACCGTGGCGGGCCAGAGCTACGCCTGCCACCGTATCGAGACCACACCCCGGGCCGACCTGGAGACCGCCTACGGCAAGCTGATCACCTGGGTCCAGACCGGCAACTACGTGCCCCGCCAGATCCTTCTGCACAACGAAGACGGGGTCGCCATCAAGAAGATGACCTTCGAGAAGGTCGAGACCGTCGGCAATACCACCCTGCCCACCTTGATCCGCATGGAGAATCTGGGCAAGGGCACCTCCACCACCATGGAGGTCACGGCCCACCAGCTGGACGTGCCCGCCGATCAGCTCCCGGACTCCTTGTTCGATCCGGACGCGCTGGTCGCCCCTTGAAAGGCTTTCCATGAACTACCGACACCTCCCCAACATCCCGTGGTTCGTCGCCGTGGTGCTGGTGCTGCTCGCCGGCCCCGTCACCGCTGGCGAGCTGTTCCCCGAGGTGTACAACTGCCCGGTGGACGGCACTGTCGTCAACGCGCAGCGCATGCTCGCCACCAACGCCCTAGGTGGCACGGACAGTGACTTCTGCCAGTACGCCAAGGGGGGCAACGCCCGGGAGCACGGTGTGGCCACCTGCCCCACCTGCTTCTACTCGGCCATGCAAAGCAAGTTCGAGCAGCCGCTGGACGAAGGCCAGAAGAAGGCGTTGCTGGAGATGCTGGCCACCGCTCGCGACAACCACACCACGGTGGACCAGCTCGAACCCTGGGATCGCTACCAGCTTGCCGCTCTGTGTGCGGGCGTGCTCGATGAAAACGCCCTCGAGCGAGGCGATCTGCTGCTCAGCGGGGCCTGGACCATCCGGGATCGCATCGTGGGCTTCATTCCCCAGGTGGACGGCCCCGTCGATGTGTTCAACGGGCTGGCGGAGATGGACAAGCAGTGGCTGGAACTCACCGATCTACGCGCCCAGCAGAAGGCCCTGTTCGACCTGGCGAGGGTGGCGCACCGGGGTGGCTTCCCGGCCCGCCGCGACGCCTACCTGGCGCGCCTGGACGAACTGCAGCCCGTGCCCGAGGATTTGGCCTCCGGCCGCGAACGATGGATGTACGAGCCCATCGAGATGGAGAATCGCTTCTTGGACAAGGCGCTGCAGCACTACGAGGAAGGCCTTGCCGCCGGCTCCGGGTCCGCCGAGGAGCGGGTCTACTACGCCTACCTGGTCGTCGACCTCAAGCGGCGCCTCGGCCGCACCGACGGACTGGACCGGGACCTCAACCTGCTGCTGGCTGAAAAGACCCTCCCCGAGCACGTCAAGGTCGCCATCAAATCGCTCAAGCACGTCCTGGCGGAGGGCGCCCTGTAGCCGCTTGGCTACAAACCCCGCAATTCTCCGGCCCGGAAACCGTTGTTTGTAGCCGTCTGGCGACACAACCGATGTTGAGCCCAGCACTGTCGCATTCAAAACGACGCGCTAACCTACCGTAATCACTGTCTTTACTGTTTATGCCGGCGCAGCGATTGCCCAGCGGGCACGGGTCTTGCTGAGTCTTGGAGCACCAATCGACGAGGTGCAGCCATGATCTGGAAAGAAAAACTAGACCAATCGCTGGCGTCGGTCGCCGCTCCCTACCCCTACCGGCAGATCCAGGACGACACGATCTGGTCCCTGCTGTGGGATCTCACCCTCCGCTGTGGCCCCGTCCCTGGCCGGCGGGAGATCGCCATCCAGAAGGACATCAGCGAGCGGGAGTTCAGCAGGCAGTTCCGCGACGAGTTATCGGTGAGCTGGGGCACGTACTGCCGCGATCTGCGCCTGATACGTGCGGTGACCTTGCTGGTGCTGGACCAGGAGATCCGCATTGGCGAGGTCGCCACGGAAGCGGGATACAGCGGCAACCCGGCCATGACGGCCGCCTTCCGCAGCACCCTGGGGGTGACCCCGCGATTCATCCGCATGCACAGCAAACATGACGTCGCACGCATGCTCGAGCCACACGATGACTGGGTTCGTTGCTGGTGGAGAGAGCCGGAGGCCTCGTGCGACTAGCTGGGCCACGCGCCGTTTGTAGCCCAACGGCTACAGGCCGTGAGCCCACTCGAGGAGGCCCCATGAGCAACCCTTCCCTCGCTTCGGGGGATGAACGCCCGGTCGCTGTGGACGAACCTGCATCTGCAACCGGGGAGCCCCCGGGACGACTCGCCGCCGAGCACCGCATGCTGGCGCATGACATCAACAACGCCCTGCAGCACCTCGTGATGATGACCGAGGACATTGGCTATTCGTGCGAACTCGATACCGATCAGCGCGCCAACCTCGACCACACCCTCGCCGTCACCCGGTACGCCACCGAACTGGTGAAACAATTGCTCGGCAACGAACCCGCCCGGCCGCGCCAGCCCCTCGGGCTGAACGCCATCATCCGCGAAATGGCGGCCGCGCTGCCCGTCAGGCCGCGCAGCCCCATCCAGTGCGAGCTGACCCTCGCGGACAACTTGCATCCGATCCACGCCAACGTGCACCAGATCCAGCGCCTGGTGGTCAACCTGCTCAACAACGCAAGTGACGCCATGCCGGACGGCGGCACCGTGACCCTGTTGACGGTCAACGAGACCATCGACGATACGCTGTCCCGGCAGCTGGGTTTACCCAGAGGGGGGGCCTACGTACGGTTGACCGTCAGCGACACCGGCCCAGGTATCCCCGAGTCGGTGGCGGCGCTCATCTTCGAGCCGGGCTTCACCACCAATCCGGAAGGCAGCTCGCTGGGGCTCGGCCTGACCATCGTCGCGCAGGTGGCGCGGGAGGCCGGTGGGATGGTGACCCTGCGCCCGACGATGTACACGACCTTCGACGTGCTACTCCCCGCGATCCCTCGCCGCCTCAGCTGAAGGGGCGGCCGTCTGTAGCGCCCCGGCTACAGCCTTGCCCAAAAAGATAAAAGATCCGGCCTGGCAGTAGCTGTTTGGCTACCGAATCCCCGTCTGACGGACGTCACGACCCGCGCCGGAAACTAGCGTTTTCAGAGAAATTACAGCGGGTTACAAAAAAAGATTCCATCCTCCGCCCCGCTGGCACGTTACTAGCAATCTGAGGGTTCAACCCCGCGGGTGTGGCAACCCACCCGCACAGCCATCGGAGATAACACCATGAAGAATCACCGCACCCGTGCGCTTTTTGCCGCTCTAACATTTGCCCTGGCCGTCAGCCTGAGCCCCACCGAGGCCTTCGCCACCGAAGGCTGGGACTGGTGGGACGCCGTCTACGCGCAGCAGAACCACAGTAGCGCCTGCCCCACGAATCCCCCCAGCCAGTCCACCTGGGAAGCTTATCTGGACGGCCATGACGATCCCCACTGGACCGAATTGACGGTGTACTTCATCGCCTACCCGTGCAGCTCCGGGCCGGTGCGGTTCCTCAAGTTCCGCGATTGGTTGAACTACGAGATCCACGATATTGGCGACTGGGATACGAAGTGGGAGAGCGAGAAGTTTTATGAGCTGAAGGATCTAGTTTATGAGTTGGATGAGTCTCCGGCGGGGTATTGGGATGGAGGAGGCTGGGCCTAGAGATCAAGCGCCAGGCGAAAACCAAGCCCCGTATTACGAAGATCTGGCTCGATTCCAAACCGGCGCGCGAGCCGCGTGAAATTCTTGTGCGCAAACCACGTGCCGCCGCCAATGTTCCGACGTGATTTGTCATGTGTGGTGGAATCGGCCATCCAGTCGCCTACCCCACCGGAAAGATCCCTCACTCCAGTTGGTGAGCAATCGAACTGACAGCGACCTATCGGTGCGCTCGAGAGGCGCCCCTTCTGGATCTCCGCCGCCCAGCAGTAGCCAGCTTCGAATCGATCTCCCCAGGGAAACTTACGACCATCGCTGCCTCTGGCCGCGTACTCCCATTCATTCCGCGTCGGCAATCGATATCGCCGATTATCGCGTTCAGAAGCCCAATCGCAGTAGCGTTCTGCATCCTCTGCTCTTATCGCAAAAATCGGGAAATCTTCTTCGATATGGTCACCAGTATGATCTTTCTCTGGCGTTACCCATTCCCCGTCCTGGAGTACGATGAGCTTTGAACGGTCGACATCCTGAGCCACTCGCTGTTCTGCTTCGTCCAACTCCAATTCATTGAGAAAATCAAGATAACTCCGGAAAGTCACCGGGAAAATCCCAATCGCAAAACCACTCAGTTCGACACGCTGCCGCGGCATTGCATCGGCCGCCATCGGATCTCCACCAATCCAGCATGGCCCCGCAGGTACATACACGAACCCCTCGGGAATATCCGAAGCCAGCGGCAACCGCGGCCACAGTCTTAGTTCTTGCTGCGCCTCCGCCAGGATCGCATACCGCGCGGTGGCCCGCCCCTCTGCCAACACCTCCAGCTGGTACCTACCTGCCCCCAACGCCAGCGAATCCAGCGGCGTCGTCCCCAGCTCCCGCCACTCCCCCGGCACCAGCCGGCGCTCAAGCTCCAACAACGGCGCAATGCGCACCCGCGCTCCCCGGGGATCACCGCCGATAGTCAGCGTACCCCCCGAACTCAACGCAGCCATCCGGCCCCCGTTGTCGTACCGTTCCAGACGGGCCATGTAATACGCCTGATCCGTCCGTTCCCCCTCCTCCATCGCCTGACGCACCCGCTCCTGGTACAGGTCAGCCAGGCTGTTACGGGCCTCGCTGCCGCTGGGGTCATGGGACAGGGCCAGCTCATAGCAGCGCTCCACCTCGGCGAAACTCCGCGCCACCTCCAGCCGCAGCTCCTGTTCCCGGTCCTCCGCCTCCCATAGCACCCGCTTCTCCTCCAAGGGCATATGAGGTGCCACCTTGCCCTCCAGCTCCAGACGCTCGAGCCGCGTAGCCGTCGCCACCTCCTGGACCTGATGCAGCTGCCGCGCCGCCCGCGCACCATCGATCAAGGCCGTGTCGGCCCGCTGCTGGCGCCGCTCCTGCTCCTCCTGATCGGACAGGGCCGCGTCCACCGCCTCGAACAGCTGGGTGGCGTCGGCGTACCGATCCTCGGGATAGCGGGCGAGGCAACGCAGACAGATGCCGTCCCAGACTGGATCGAGGGGGGCCCAGGCCTGCTCGCTAGGGCGTTTGAAGCGGCCGATGGAGCGGCGCACGTACTGGTGGTATTCCAGAGCAGGCTCACCCTCCGACCGCCTGCGCAGCGGCATCTCCATGGTGAGCAGCACATAGAGGATCATGCCCAGCGCGTACACGTCCTGGCGCGGATCCGCCTCGACGGGCTCGGACACCAGACGCTCGGGGGGCTGGAAGCGAAGCACTCCGTGTACCCCCTTGAGCACCGTGACCCCGCTCTGCATCGACCCGGCCGAGGAGGTCACACCCTCCGGGCTCTCCGGCGCCTGATAGATGCCTCCCAGGCGGGCGGCGATGCCCCAGTCCAGCACCAGCACCTCTCCGTGACGCCCCAACAGGATCTGGCCCGTGTGCAGATCCCGATGCACGACCCCCATACCGTGGGCGTGGGCCAGGGCGCCACATACCGTGCGGAACACCTGGAGCAACCTGGGCAGCCCGAACCGGCGCTGCAGGTCCGGCTTCTTGCGGCTCAGACCGGTGAGCACCTGGTTGAGGGTCAATCCCTCGACCCAGGGCATCACGTAATAGAACCCCTGATCCCCGTCGAAACCCAGGTCCAGCAACGGCACGATGTTGGGGTGATTGAGCTGAGCGGTGATGCGGGCCTCGTAGATGAAGGCCCGCTGGTTGTCCACGCCGTCCCGCCGCTCCTCCCTGGGGCGCTTGCGGATCAGGCGACGGGTGAGTAGCTCGTCGAAGACCTCGTCCACCCGGCCCATCCCGCCTTCGCGGTGCCAGCGGCCTTTGAGCAGGCGATTGCCGATCCCACTGGCCAGCGCCTTGGCGTCGTTGACGTCCACCGGGTCATCCACGTCCGTCGATGAGATGGCATCGTCCGCCACCATCTCCGCCGAGGTGACCGAACCCCGGCTACACACGGAGATAGGGCGTTCCTCCACGACATCGGACAGCTGTTCAGCCTCCTGGACGGTGATTTCGTTCTCGGCTGCGTCGGGCCGATCGGATATCTCGGTAGCCATCGAGCTCAGTCGTCCTCTTGGACCGCTTCCGCGCGCCAGTCCGGGATGTCGATCTGGTGGCGACGGCACAGCTTGTAGAAGGTGGTGCGGTGGATACCCAGGTGCTCCAGGAGTTCCTGCTGGGAGCTACCCCAGGTCTCGATGGCCCAGCGCAGATATCTCGCCCGGAATTCATTGGAGGCCTTGTCCCAGGTGAGGCCGTACTGCTCCGGGTCCACATGGGACGTCTTGAACCCCTGGCGTCGAAGATCGTCGCTGGTGAGGATGGGCTGCCGGGCGTTGGCCATCATGCGTTCGATGAGGTGCTGTAGTTCCCGCACGTTGCCGGGCCAGGGCTGGGTCCGCAAGGCCATGATCAGGTCCGGGGAGACGAAGGGCGCCGGGCCGGTCCTACGGCCGGCGGCGATGGCCAGGAAGTGCTTGGCCAGCTCCTCGGTGTCCTCAGGCCGTTCCCTCAGCGGCGGGATGTAGATCATCTCCTGGGCCAGCCGATAGTACAGATCGCGGCGGAAGCGTCCCGCGTCCACGTCCTTCTCGAGATCCGCATTGGTGGCGACGATGACCCACACGTCCAGCGTCCGCTCGCCCTTGCCACCCACCCGGCGTACGCGGTGGTCGTCCAGCACGCGCAGCAGCTTGGCCTGCACCTCCGGTGGGAGCTCACCCACCTCGTCGAGGAACAGGATGCCGCCGTGGGCCTCGTGGAACACTCCCTCCCGGGACTGGGCCCCGGTGAAGGCCCCGTTGACCGTGCCGAACAGCTCGCTCTCGGCCAGCGACGGCTGTAGGGTCGCCGCGTTGACCGGTACGAAGGGCCCCTCCGCTCGCGGCCCGTAGCGATGGAGCATCTGTGCCGTGAGGTCCTTGCCGACCCCGGTCTCCCCGATCAGCATCACGGTGGGTGGGGCCCCACTGTAGCTGGCCAGCTGGTCCACCTTCTCCATCAAGCGGGCAGTGGCCAGGCTGGACCCGATGAACTCCCGGTACCGCCCCGCTTTGCGGAACGGCGCGGTGGGATCCTCGCCGGGATCCTGGCCCCGCTCCAAGATCGCCAGCTGGCGGGCCATCTGGTCTGCCAACAGCCGGACACACCGGCGCCAGATGTCCGGGAAAGCCCCGACCTGGCTACGATTTTCAATGTACACCGCCCCCCGCGGTGGGCCGTCCCCATCCCCCATGATGGGGCAGCACAGCACCGTCTGCATCTTCAGGGTCTGCACACTTCGCAGGCCGCCGAAGACCGCATCCTCCGCCGCTTCCTCGCAGTAGATCTCCTCGCCGGAATTCCGCACGCGCGCCACGATGCCCCGACTGATCTGGTCCAGCAGCAAGGATTTTTCGTGTTCGTCGACCCGGATCGTCTCGAGGATGCTGGGCCGGCCGTCGTCGTCGAACAGCACGACGCAGCCGTGCTCCACCCGGGGCATGCGCCCGATGGCATTGACCGCCTCGCGCACGAAGGTCTGCTGGGACGGCTGCCCGCCGTCCCGTGCCGTGGAGATGCCGACGATGAGCCGCAGGATGTCCCGCTCGGCGCGGTAGAGACGGGCAGCCTTGTCCAGGAAGCGACGCTCCCGCTCCAGCTCGACGGTGGTCTCACGGATGGAGGCCTCGATATCGGCGACCAGGCTCCGATCCGCCTCGGACGTCTTTTCATACAGGGATCCGAGCAGCTCACCCAGCTTCGGTCTGACACGGTTCACGCACGCGCCCACGCTCTCCTGAGTCACGGCCCGTAGGCCACGACGTCCCTTGTAGCCGTTTGGCAACACACCGAACGGCACGCTTCTTCCACACCTTCTTTCAAGAATGGAACAACTGTAGCCATCTGTCTACAACACAGGTTGGTTCTGTCCCATATCACACTATTTACGGGTAATGCGGCGGCGGGTGCAGTCTGCAGGATGGCAATTTTGGGCCGGATATCACTGGATAGAGGTCCCTATCCACGCTTGCTGTAGCCAAACGGCTACAACTCCTATCTCCGACAGCAACCTAGTCCAGCAAGGTGACCTCGACCCGCTCCTTGCCCTTGCCGATGTTCTTGCGCTTGAGTTTCACCCTGCCCACTTCGCCGGTTTGCAACAGGTGGGTTCCGCCGCAGGGCATCTGCCAGATCTCCGGGGCGAGGTCGTCGTCCTCGATCTCCCACAGCCAGCGGTCCGAGCCTTCCTCCTCGGCGAAACGTTCGACGGGCAGGTCCCGGGAGACGATGGCCTGGACCCGCTCCAACGCCGCCGGGACCAGCGCAGAGATGGTGCCCTCCATGGCCCAGTCCAGGCGTCCTTTGCTGGCGTGCACGTTGGAGCCGATGGTCTCGTGGGCCTCTTCCATCTGCTCGGTGATGGCGCAGTAGGCAATGTGGGTGGCGGTGTGGATGCGCATGATGCGGTAGCGTAGCTCCCAGTCCACCGACTGCACGACCGTGTCCCCCTCGCCGATGCCGTGCCCCTCGGGAAGCCGGTAGCGGATGGTCCCGTCGTCCATGGCCTCGGATTCCTCGATCTCCAGGCCGGCGATGGTGCCGGCGTCCGACTGCTGGCCACCGGAGAAGGCGAACAGGATGGGATCGTCTAGCCAGATGTCGTCGCCGTCCACTCGGGTCACGGTGGCTTCGGCCTCGGTAAGGTAAGGTTCGGTGCGGTAGCGTTTGGCCATGTCGTTGCTCCTCGGGGCGTCATGATGCGTCTCCCGTTTCGCCGGTGCAAGGGGCGGGTGGCGACCGCACCTGCATTGACATTTGAGGCGCCGTCCGCTACCAAACCGCCCGACGTCATGCGCATCATCTACGGCCACGAGACCCTCGCGACTCCCCTGGAAAACACGGTGATGACCGTGGGTACCTTCGATGGCGTGCATCTGGGCCACCAGCGCATCCTCAGGAGGGTGGTCCAGAAGGCCAAGGACCACGGCGGCACATCTGTCGTGTATTCCTTCTTCCCCCCCCCTTGGCGTGTGCTGGGCCGCACCGAGAACCCATTCCTGATCACGACCTTCCAGGACAAGGCCCGGCTCATCGCCGAGCTGGGAGTGGACATCCTCGTCACCGAGACCTTCACCAGCGGCTTCCGCGCCCTGACGGCACAGGAGTTCATCCGCGGGGTGTTGCTCAAATCGTTCCATCCGCGGGATCTGCTGGTGGGCTACGATTTCCGGTTTGGCAAGCAGCGCAAGGGCAACATCGAGCTGCTTCAGCAGGAGCTGTCCATCACCTCGGCGACGGCCAGCCAGCAAGAGGTGGTGCTAGTGGACGAGGAGCCGGTCAGCTCGACCCGCATCCGCAAGGCGGTAGTATCCGGAGACATGGACCTGGCCAGCCGCCTGCTGGGGCGCCGCCATTTCATCAGCGGCGCCGTGGTCCGCGGCCGAGGCCGGGGACGGACACTGGGGTTCCCCACGGCCAACATCTCGCCGAGGACCGAGCTGATCCCGGGGCCGGGTGTCTACGCGATCCTGCTGGAAGCGGGAGACCAACGCATCAGCGGCGTGGCCAACCTGGGCTACCGGCCCACCTTTGCCGAAGACAACTTCTCGGTGGAGGCCTTCCTGTTCGATTTCGAGGGGGACCTGTACGGCGTGCAGGCCAAGCTGCATTTCGTCAAACGCATCCGCGGCGAGCGCAAGTTCGAGTCCAAGGACGCCCTCGTGGCCCAGATCGACAGGGATGTGGCTGAAGTCAGGGCTTTGATGCCGTTCGATGAAAAGGGTGTTTGATCCTCCATAAAGAAAAGAAACAAACGCAGAGGACGCGGAGGGGGAGCGCGGAGGCCGCAGAGTAGACGTTTGTTGGCTGATCCGGGCTTGGGAGGTCCTTTGCGGGCAATTTTTTTTTGGGGGGGGATTTTATTGGGGTACCATTAGATTCAGAGTGTT
>CAZDDH010000162.1:0-19974 GCA_964504165.1 uncultured Rickettsiales bacterium
CGGTTCCCACGGCTCTCACGGCTCCCACGGTTCCCACGGCTCCCACGGTTCGCACGGCTCCCACGGTCAGTGGTAGGCCCCACGACTCCCCCGCCGCATGCCAGCAGCTCTGGCCCTCGTCGTCACCCGCCGCTGTGATCTTGAGTGCGCCTATTGTCCCGTGGAGAAGGGGCCCCTGGACCTGAGCCCCGAGGCCGCTGTTGCCGCCGTGCGGCACCACGCCAATGCGGGGGGCACGCGGGTACGTGTCACTGGCGGGGAGCCCTCGCTGGTCTGGCCTACCGTGTTATCCGTCATCGAGGAGGTCGCGTCCCTCCGAGCGGCGGGCGGTGACCTGCAGCTGGAGCTGTGCAGCAACGGGCTGGGCCTGGACGAGACACAGATCCGCCTGCTGGACCAGCCATGGATCCATCTGGTTGTCAGTGTGGACGGTACCCCCACCACACAGCGGTCCTCCGGGCGGGCCCACATTCCGCGCCTGGAGCAACTGCTGGCGCTGGACAATCTGTGGGTGACCCAGACCATCCCGCCGGACCAGGCCGGCGGATCCCTGGACAACTTCCTGTACCTGTGGGCGCTGGGAGCCCGGCGCTTCAATCTGTTGCCGGTGTACTACCGCCCCTGGAGTGCCGGCCAGCTGCGGGCCCTGGACGAGGGGCTGCAAGGGATCGCCGAGTACCTGGCGCCCCGGCTCCGAGACGGGGAGGTGCAGCTGCGCAATCTGGAGCGGCGGGGATCCGTCCCGCTGTTCAACGACGACACGTGCATGGACGCCGATGGCCGGCTCTACCGCACCAACTTGGTCCTGGCCGACTCGATGACCGGACCGCTGCTGGCCGAGCTGCGCGGGGGGCCGGAGGCTCCACCCCTGCCACCGGATCTGCGGCGACGGCTGGAGGCTTTGCTGCCGGCGAAGGTCCGCCGCTCGAACGGGCAGGTGGATGCCTGCCTCCGCCGCTTCGTGGCCACCGCGAGCGCAGCGCCCCGGCCCCGTGCAGGCCGCGGACGCGGGCCGACGACATCGGGTGCCGGGCGGGCGGCGAGGGTGAGGCCCCGGAGGCTCGAGTTCCACCTCTCGTACACCTGCACCAACCGCTGCGTGTTCTGCTCCGAGGCGGATCGCCTGGAGCGCTGGTGTGACCATCCCGTATCCGCCGATGATGTGCGCAAGACCCTGCAGTCCCATGCCCGCGCCGGGGGGGACCACGTCCTGTTCACCGGCGGCGAGCCCACCGAGCACCCGGCATTCCTGTACGCCCTCGAGACGGCACGTCAGCTGGGGCTGCGGACCTGCGTGGGCACCAACGGCGCCCGCCTGGCGGTGGAAGGATTTGCCGCACGGGCCCTGCCGTTGCTGGATGAACTCAGCCTGTCCCTGCACGGCAGCGGTGCCGAGCTACACGACCGTTGCAGCGGACGGCCGGGAAGCCATGCCGGCCTGCTGGCCACCCACCGCAACGCCCGCGAACGGGTGCCGGGACTGCCCCTGGCCGTCAACACGGTGGTCAGCCGCCTCAACTTCGAGGATCTGCCGGCCATCGTCGTTCTCTGTGCCCGGCTGGACATCCAGCGGCTGCTGGTGTCCGCCACCGCTCCGGAGGGGCGCGCTGTGCAGGCGTACGGGGAGCTGGCGGTCCCCCTCCCCTCCTGGCGCCGGATGGCACCGGAGCTCACTCGCCTGGCCGAGGCCGCAGGCATGACGATCCGGTTCTTCGGGCTCCCGCTGTGCGTCCTGGGATCGGCGCGGATGAAATCCAACGACCTGTACTACGATGCGCGGGTGACCGTGGAGAGGTCGCGGGGGGCCCGGGGAATTGCCCGGCTGGGCAACGTGGCGACCCGGCTGCCGCGCCGCGGCCGCTGCAAGACTCGGCGCTGCCGGGGGTGCCGGTACCGCGATGTCTGCGGTGGCCTTTTCCGGGTGCACGTGGAGCGTTTCGGGGACGATGGAATCGAGGCAATCCATGGCTGATGGCCATCGCGCTGTAAGGACCCTGCTGGTCCACGACGGGCTGCCGATCATGGCCGCCGGCCTACCCGCGATGGCGGCCTGGCTGGAGCACCACGGCTACCCGGCCCAGGTATGGAACCGTTACGCCGATTTTGCCCATCGTGGGGGGGGGGCGCTGGCCCGGCCGTTGGAAGGCGTCGAGATCCTGGGGATCTCCGTGCACTGGTTCTATCAACTCCCGTCGGCGATGCACCTGGCCCGCACTGCCCGTGATCAGGGATTCGGCGGCTTCATCCTCTTGGGCGGGTTCACCGCGAGCCTCTATGCCGAGGATCTGCTCGGCCGGAATCTGGCGCTCGACGGGGTGATCCGCGGCGACGGCGAGGCGCCGTTACTGGAGCTGGTCCGCCAGTTGTCCGACGGCAGATCCCTGGACGTCGTCCCCAATCTGGTCTGGCGCGACGGCGGCACCGTACGCTCCAATCCCTTCGAGTACGTGGGCGGTCCCGACGAGCTGGACGCCCTGGAGTTCGGCGGACTGGACACCATCTGCAACCTGGAGCACCACCTGGCCGCCTCGTCGTGGCGCGCCATCACCGACGGCAGCCCAGGGCTCCCCGGCGATCTGGGCCGCACGTTCTATCTGGAGGCCGGCCGGGGCTGCAGCGTAGACTGCGCCACCTGCGGCGGGGGTCGCACGGCGCACCGGCTCCACTCCCGGCGGGAGGGCTTCGTCTTCCGCTCCCCCACCAGGCTGGCCGACGACGTGGAACGCGCCGCCCAGCTGGGCTGCACCAGCATCCACGCCTGCTTCGATCCGGCTCCGGGGGGGCCCCACTGGTTCCGGTTCATGGACGAGGTCGAACGGCGGGGCATCCACACGTCGATGTTGTTCGAGTGTTTCGGGCTTCCCTCCCGCCCGTTCCTGGAACGATTCGCCCAGGTCTTCGAAGGGGGCGGGCTCATCCTCTCACCGGAGACGGCGGACGAGCGCATCCGCCGCCGGACCCGCGGCTTCCCGTTCACCAACGACGGGCTGGAAGAGACGCTGACCCGCATCGGCGAGCTGGGACTGCGGGCCCAGGTGTTCTTCGGCTATTTTGCGCCGCTGGAGGGGCTGCGGGAGCTCCGCGCCACCCAGGGCTGGGTCCGGAGTTTACGCAGACGGTTCGGGGACCACACCGAGGTCTTCCACTACCCCTACTCCACCGATCCGGCGTCACCTCTGGCCAACAATCCCCGGGACTACGGCATGCGCTGCACGGTCCAGTCCGCCGCCGATTATGAGCGGGCGATGGCCACACAGGAGCCCTGGCTGGGCAACCTGCTGCGCCACGAACCGGACCTGGGGGAGCCCGGCGAATGGCGGGTGGTCAGCCTGGCCGTGGAGCTGGACGCAGCGGTCCGCCGGGATCTACCCCGGCTGGCCGAATCGCTGGAGGAGCAGCTGGGGGATCGGCTCGACGCGTTCTTCCTCAAGCTGGGCCGCAAACTGGTGAACGAATCCGCGCCTACCCTCCAGCGCAGCCACCTGGCGGATCTGGTGCGCCTGGAGACGGAGGGCGCCCCGTGACCCGCCGCAACCTGGAGCTCAACCTGGGGCGGCGGTGCAACAACCGCTGCGTCTTCTGCCTGGACGCCACGGCACCCCGTGAGTCCCGGGACTGGCTACCGGTGGAACGTGCCCGTGAAGAGCTGGAGAGAGCCCGGGGCGAGGGCGCAGTCAGCGTCGGGCTGCTGGGGGGAGAGCCCACCGCCCACCCTCGGATCCTGGATATCGTCGTTGCGGCCCGGGAGCTGGGTTTCCAGCGCATCGCCCTGGCCACTAACGCCCTCAAGCTGGACGACGGGGCGTTCGCCCGCCAGCTGGTCGAGGGCGGCGTCACCCGATTCACCGTCTCGATCCACGGGCACCTCCCCCCCATCGAGGACGAACTCTCCGGCCGCCAGGGCAACTTCCTGCGCAAGATCCAAGCCCTGCGCAACCTGGTCGGATTACGCCAAGAGGGCCGGCTGGCCGACAACGTCAGCCTCAACGCCGTGCTCACCAACCGCATCGTCGGCACCATGCCTGCGTTCCTGGCCACCTTTGCCAAGTTGGGCATCCGGGACGTGCGCTTCAACTTCATCCGCACCGACACCTGCGCCGATCTGGGGAGGGAGCTGACCCCCCGCCTGGACCACGTCCGCGAGCAGATCCTGCACACGACAGCCTTCAACGAGCGGCGGCTGAAAACGAGCCTCAGCTACGGCGATCTGCCCCTGTGCGCCTACCCCTGGGAGGTACTCTCGGCCCCACAGCTAGCCAACCGCGTGGTGGGGGAAGCCCGGGATCTGGACACCTTCGTCGCCATCTTCCGCGCGCCCAAGGACGCATCCCAGCAGGCCCAGCGCTTCCGCTGGACGACCCGCAAGCGCAACGCCCTGAAGATCAAGCCCGAGGCGATCTGTACCCGCTGCAAGCTGGACGAGCCCTGCGAGGGGGTGTGGAGGTCCTACCATGCCCTCTTCGGCGAGGGGGACCTGCGCACGGTGCGTTCCGTGCCGGAATGGCTCAAGGCGTGAGGCGCCGATCCCTGGCGCGGCTCGGGCTGCTGGCCATCGCACTGGCCGCGGGCGGGCTGCTGCGCTGCAAGGGACCCGAGCCCCCGCTGGAGCCACCCCAGGCCGGCACCAATGTGGTGCTGATCGTCATCGACACCCTGCGGCCGGATCACCTGGGCTGCTACGGCTACGGACGAGCGACCAGCCCGGTCATCGACGGGCTGGCCGCCCAGGGCGCCCTGTTCGAGCAAGCCATCGCCAACAGCCCCTGGACCCGCCCGTCGATGGCCTCCATGCTCACCGGCACCTACCCCCGCACGACCGGTGTGGCCAAGCGCCGTTGGGATGCCCTGCACGAGGACGCCGTCACCCTCGCCGAGATGTTCCAGGTGGCGGGGTATGCCACGTACGGCCTCACCGCAAATCCCAACCTAAACACCGTCTTTGGCTTCAACCAAGGATTCGACCAATACGGGGACTGTGCCGAGCTGTGGCCCTGGATGGATCCGCTGGCTGCCCCGTCCCCCGGGGCCGGTGGCAACCGGGACCGGCGGGAAGACGCGGATCAGCTCACCGACCGGGCCATCAGCGTCCTGCAACAGCACGTGGACGGCGCCCGCAACCACCAGCCGTTCTACCTGCAGCTCCTGTACATCGATCCCCACAGCCCGTACGGCCCGCCGGACCGCTTCGTCCATCCACTCAACGACAATCCCCGGGACACCCTCGAGCGTTATGACGCGGAGATCGCCTTCGTGGACCACGAGCTGGGCCGGCTGGTCCGCTGGATCCAGGAGCGCTACCCCGACACCCTGTTCGTCATCACCTCGGACCATGGCGAGGGGCTTGACGACCACCCGGGCCTGCCCGAATCCAAGGCTCATGGCTACAACCTGTATGACTCCACCCTGCGGGTGCCGCTGATCTTCGTGCACCCGGAGCTCGTGCTACCCGGGCGGTTCGCCGGGCAGGTCCAGCTGCTGGATCTGCTACCCACGCTCGCCGAGCTGATGAGCCTGGAGGTTGGAGAGGTGGCCGCAGGACAGTCGCTGGCCCCCATCCTGCGCGGTCAATCCCCGCCGTCGCTGCCGCGGTATGTCTTCTCCGAGACCCGCTACCGTGAGGTCCACAAGCTCTCGGCCCGCGAACCTGGATTCAAGCTCGTGGTCAACCTGGATCACCAGGCCTACGTCGCCGGACTGCGGCCGGTCCTCGACGATCCACAAACCAAGGAATCGGTGCGCCAGGCGATCCAGCGGTGTGGCCCCAGGGAACTGTACCGCCTCCCCGGCGCCGAGAATCCGGTCGTCCAGGGCCTCAATCGGGTCGGCACCGACACCGCGGCGCACCAGGACATGGAGACGGCCCTGCGGCGCTGGGAGGCGCACCACGCCCTGCGGGCGCCCATCAACCGCGATGAAGCCCGGGAGATCGACGAATCGGTGCTGGAGCAGCTGGAGGCGTTGGGGTATGTGGAGCCGCTGCGGTAAACCTATGATGGACTGGCAAACTGAGGCCGCCGTGAATTCGCACTCTAGCTGACGGCTCCGGGGAATGAATGTTCCGAGTACTGCTACTCCAGGCGACACCTCTCCGAACGGCGCTGAAGCCCACATCGTCGCCACCCGTCGCCCCCCCACTGGGCCTCCTCTACCTCGCTGGCGCGATCCGAGAATCGTGCACCGCAGACGTCGAACTATCGCTGTGCCATCTGTCGGTGGATATGCAGACGATGGAGGACCTGGACACCCGGATCGCCGCCATCCAACCGGACCTGGTGGGGATCGGTGCCATGACCATCGACGAGGGACGGCTTTTCGAGTGCGCGCGGCGCGTCAGGAAGGCGCGGCCCGATGCGCTGATCCTGGCCGGCGGCCCCCACGCCAGCCTCAACCCCGGACGTTGCCTCGAGGAACCGGCGCTGGATGGCGTGGTGATCGGAGAAGGGGAACGGACGGTCGTGGAGCTGGTAGATGCCCTGGCACGCGGGGGCGATCCGAGAACGATCGCCGGCACCGGATGGCGTGCAGAGGATGGGCAGCCCAGTTTCGCACCGCCGCGGGCACTCGTCGAAGACCTCGACGACCTACCCCTCCCCGCATGGGACCTGGTCGATCTCGACCGGTATTCGCGGTATTTCAATTTTCACGATCTACCCCTGGTGGCACCGCCCTACTCCACGATGATCACCAGTCGGGGCTGCCCGTGGAGTTGCACCTTCTGCCACAACCTGTTTGGCCGTCGGGCCCGCTTGCGCAGCGCGGACGGCGTGGTGGACGAGATGGAGCGGCTGGTTCGCCGCCATGGAGTCCACGAGATCCACATCATCGACGACGTATTCAATATCGACGGGGATCGCCTGATCGCGATCTGCGATGAGATCCTGCGCCGCGATCTGAGGATACGTCTGGCATTCCCCAACGGGATCCGCGGAGACCTGATCACCGCCGATCAATTGCACAAGTTGCGCGACGCAGGGTGCTACTCGGTGAACTTTGCGCTGGAGACGGCGTCGCCGCGGCTACAACGCCTCATCGGCAAGCGGCTCGATGTGGACCGGGTACTGGAGAACTCCCGGCTGGCCCGGGAGCTCGGCCTGATCGTCAGCGGGTTCGTGATGCTCGGTTTCCCCACAGAGACTCGCGAAGAGATGGAGGCCACGGTCAAGACCGTCGTGGACAGTGCGTTCGACATGCCACGGTTGTTCGAGGTCTGTCCGTTTCCGGGGACGGAGCTATTCAAACAGGCGGCAGCTGAGGGGCTGGTCCCCGCCGGTCTCACCGGCGACGATTTCGACTATGACCACGGGGCATTCAACGTCAGCACACTCTCCGATGAGGCTTTTGCGGACGTCGTGAGGGATGCGCGCACCCGCATCATCCGTGAACCGGTTCGGCGGATGCGCTTGCAGTCCCTGATCCGGAGTCATCCGCAATCGGCGTCCCAGGTCTTCGATTCACCGTTTTGGACTTCGGCGCGGGTGCCGCAGGGGAAACCAAGCCATGTGGATTGGGCATTCTCCCACCGACCCGGCCGTAAGAGGCGTGTGAGCCGCCCGACCGACGCCCTGCTTCTGTTCCCGCCGGCCATGATCGATTTCCAGTACGCGGAGCTGGGGATGCCCCAGATCGCCGGATTCCTCCGCCACGAGGGATTCCACGTCGAGCAACGTGATCTGAACGTTGAATTCGTCCACCACCTCGGTGGCAGGGACCACCTGAGCCGGATCCTCGAAGATCCAGGCTGGCGGCGGACCGTCGGTGGCCCGCGGGCGAGACCGGGCAAGGACCCGGTGGATGACCTGACTCGCCTGTACCGGGAGTCGCATGCGGCGAGGCGAGCTCTGTTCATTGAACTGCAAAGGAGATACGGAGGACGTACGGAAGACTGGACAATCGAACGGCTGGACGAGGAGGCCCCGAATTCCCTGACGGGGGATTTCTTCGCCGGCTTGTTGGATGACCTGCTCGGTTCCGATCCGCCCCCGGTGGTTGGATTGTCCGTGTGCTGCGCCGCCCAGCTGGGGCCGGCCCTCGAGCTGGCCCAGCTGCTCAAGGAGGCGGCGAACTCATGGGTCGTGGTGGGAGGCCCCTGGGCCAGAGCCGCACGGCCGGTCCTACACACCTGGGCGCCTCTGTTCGACCGATTGGATGCCGTTTCATTCGGAGACGGCGAGCACACGTTGCCACCGCTGATCGACGCGCTTCGTGCGGGCCGAGATCCGGCGGGTATCGCCGGGCTCGCGACAAAACGCGGTGACCGGGTGGTGCTCGGGGAGGATCGGGGCCGGACGGACGTCGCACAACTACCCCCGGCCGATTTCGAGGGTCTCGCGCTCGATCTCTATACAAAACGGCGGCTGCCCCTGAGCACGCGCCGCACCTGTCCGTGGAGCCGGTGCGTGTTTTGCCATCACCTGACCGAGTTCCCCGGCGGGCCCGAGCAGTCCCTACCAACCCGCGTCGCCATCGATCGGATGGAAACGCTGGTCGACCGGCACGGTATCCGGGAGTTCGAGCTCGCCAATCTATCGACGCCGGCCGCCGAGCTGGGGTCTCTCTCCAATGAAATCCTGCGGCGGGGATTGGAAGTTCGCTGGCAGTCACTGGCCCGCGTCGAGGCGGGATTCGACCGGCCGGCGCTCGAGAAGCTGGCTGCTGCAGGCTGCCGCAAACTGGAGCTGGGGCTGGAATCGGCGGTCCCCGAGGAGTTGGTGCGCCTGGACAAGGGGATCCGCGTCGAGCAGGTCCAGCAGCTACTCGATGACGCCCACGGCACCGGTGTCCAGATCAGCCTGTTCGTGATGTCCCTTCCCGGGCAACGGGACGAGGACCTGGAGGAGACCCTCCGGTTCTGCGATCGCAACGCCAACGGGCTCAGCGATATTGCAGCCCAACGGTTCAACCTTGGCTTGAGTTCGCCGGCGTTCCAGCGCCCTAAAAAGCTCGGCATCGAAATCTCCCCAGACGCGGGCAAAGCCCTGGACGTGTTCAATCTGCCCTATCGGCCCGGGCCCGAGCTCGCCCCGGATACCTTCGTTCATAAAACGATGGGGACCTGCTTGAGAATCCGCGGCGACAGATCCCCCTCGATGTGGGAGATACAAGGATTGGTGTCACGCCTCCGCGGACCCCGGGCATTCCCTTACCCCCCGAAGCCAGAAAAAACACCTGCAGACGACTGGCTGACCATCCGGCAGGACGCCCTTGATGAGGCACTCTCGGCGACCGACACCCTGGCCCTCCTGGCGGCCTGGCCCTACGCCGTGCTCCTGTGCGGGACAGACCCCCGTCATTCGGTACTGCACAGGATGGCTCGCTACGCCAAGATCCTGGATCCCGGACGTCTCGTCGTGTGGTCAGCGGAGGATCCGGACGCGGCCGTCGTGCTGGCCGATCCATACATCGATTTTGTGGTGGACGGCGACGAAGGTGCAGCCCGGCTGCGCGCGGCCCTCGATCATGGATCCGATCCGTGCGCCGCTTCGGGTGTCCGTGGGCGCACGGGGGAGGACTGGGATCATTGGGCCATGGCGAAGAGGTCGGGCCAATGACCACAACGGCCAGCGTCCGTATCCTGCTCCTGCCCGGAATGGATGGAACCGGGCGTTTGTTCGTACCAATTCTGGATTGCTTGCCGGGCGGCGTCGAAGCCCGTGTCGTCGAGTATCCGGTGGATCAGAAACTCGGCCTGGACGGCCTGTTGTCGGTGGTCGAGAGCCAGTTCGCAGCAGGTACACCGCACGTCGTCCTGGCCGAATCCTATTCGGGGCCAATCGGCATCCGCTACGCACTTCGGCGGCCGGATGACGTGAAGGCGCTCATCCTGTGCGCCTCTTTCATCCGCAATCCCTTGCCGCTCCCCCTGCGCTGGTTGCCGCGGCTCGCTTTCCCCACTCTCGGGGCCCCGTCCCCACCCGGATCGGCTATTCGCGCGCTGCTCGTCGGCTCCCGCGCCCCGGCGTCAGCCATCGAGGAGGTGAGCGCCGCCATCGAGGCCGTATCTCTATCCGTGTTGGCGCACAGGATCCGATCCCTCGCTTCCCTGGACGTCAGGCGAGAGATGTCCCTCATCGAGCAGCCCGTTCTCTACCTGCAGGGAACCGCAGACCGGCTGGTGGGGTCGCGTGGGGCGCAGCAAATACGGCGGGCATTGCCAACCGCCGAGATCAGGCCTGTCGAGGGGCCCCATCTGTTACTGCAAACACGGCCCCGAAAGTCCATGGACGCGGTGCTGGAATTCATTCATCGCCATGGTTGTAACCATGCGGTGGTGTAAGGTCTTGTTCATCCCCGTCGGCTAGTTGGTCCACGGTATCTTCATCTTGGCGGGAGCAGCGCTCACGGCCTTGGTCTGCCCGGAATATTATTTGGAGTTATGACCCGCAGGCGACTCCGTGGCGTAGACCTCTCCGAGCTCCGGGAAACGCCGCCGCATGTGTTTCACGAAACTCCCATAGATCCGACCCACGGACACGTTGTTCGCCGTCATCTGGGCCGGGTACGTGTGCTCGACCAGCGCCTTGTTGTCCGGACGATGGGCCTGATAGGTATCAAAATGGGTCAGGTCGTCGATGTGGCCCGCTCGGAACCAGTCCGCATCGGCCGTCCGGATCAAGAAGCCGTTGCCGTTGTAGACCGTGCCGTCGTGGTCCACGGTGATCTCGCCGTTGAGTAACATCGGGTCGCGGTAGGTGCGCAGGTTGATGAACTCCACCGTGTCCGGGAGACCACTGGCGTAGAACCGCCGTTCGATGGCCTGCAATTCGGCGGCGAAACGCTCCTTGTGTACCCGGCCCCAGTGCACCGCCAACCCATAGTTGATCTGGATCCGGCGGAATCCCAGCGAGGCCACGTGGGTGAAGCTCGCGCACAGCCGGTCCACGGTCTGGGGGGTGACCACCATGATCACCTCGTGGGGCAGGCTCGAAGCGGTCAACGCCGGAGCGATGCGGGCCACGGCGTCGTAGGAGTCGAAGGCCCGGTCACGGGGAAGGCGGTGGGTCATCTGCACGTCCCGGGTACCGTCCAGGCTGATCTCGATCTTCACCGGCAGCCCCTCCAGCGCTCCGAGCGTGTCTTCATCCAGCGCCATGCCGTTGGTGGAGAGGATGAACCCCAGGCGCTTGCCCGCCTCCTGGCCCAGCTCCAGCGCCCGCTCCATCCCCCCCAGCACGAAGTCCCGCCTCAGCAGCGCCTCGCCGCCGAAGAACTGGAGGATCGGACGCTCCGAGGACGACGACAGCAGCAACTCCACGGCCCCCTCGAAGACCGCCTGGGGCATCTCCATCCCCGACTGCTTGGCCGACGGGCAGTAGCTGCAGCGCAGGGAACAATCGCGGGTGGGGATGACCACCAGCCGGGGGTCCCCCACGTCCATGAGGTTGGTCACCTTCCGGGCCACCTCCTCCGCCGGCCCCAGGACGTCCACCCCATCCCAGTACCGTTGAGCCACGGCCCCAGAGAGCTCCCCGCGCCGCGCCCCGACGGCGCCCCACAGCAGCAACCGCTCGCGTACGCCACAAAGCTGCCGTACGGCCTGGCGCACTCGCCGCCCCCGCACCTCCTCCTCGACACCCGGCAACCGGGCCCGCAGCCAATGTTCGAGATTCCTTGCCGGCGCCAGGTACTCGGCGTCCGCCTCCATGATCGAGGCCCAGCTCTCACAGGCCTCCCGTACGTCCGGATCTCCGGGCAGGTCGCGCTCCACCACCGGGTAGTCGAATTCGGGGTATCCATCCAGATGACGTACCCGAGACACCTCCACCGCCCCGACCGCCTCGCCCCGCGTCTTCTCCCGGATCCAGCCCCGGTAGCTTGCCGACGGGAAGATGGGCACAACGAACGGCACCACCTGGGGACGGATGAAGAAGGTGTGCGGATGCTGGAGCTTGAGCCGAGCCACCGTCAGCAACGTGGTCACCAGGTCGTCCAGCGTCGTGCCGCGGTTGGCCAGGATCAGGTAGGCCGTGTGCACGATACCCCGGGAGTCGAGGGCGCCGACCACGGCGATGGCATCCTCCGCCCTGTAGCCCTTGCCGAGCCTGCGCAGATCCCCGTCGTTGAACGCCTCTACCCCCAGCTGCACGAAGCTATCCGCGCCCCGGGGGAGGAGCCCTCGCGGTGGCCCGCTCCGCAACGCCTCGAAACGCTCCGCATCCTGGAACACCGACGGCTCGAAGGCGTCTAGCAGCCCCTCGTCGAGCCCGGTCTCCCCCCCTTCACGGTCCAGGAAATCCCGCACCGACGCCTGAACCGGTGCCAGGGCCAGCCTGGTCTCCCCAGCCAGCTCCCTCACGGCCCCCAACACAGCAACGGCTCGCTCCCCATCGCAGGCAAAATCGTCATCGTTGATGTGAATCCGGCGGGCATTCCGTGGCGGCGATTCGCCATACAGCTCCCCCAGCCGGGCCCGGTAGGCGCGCAGATGACCGGCGACGGCGGCCGCGCTGCGCCCCCGGTAGCGCCCCCGCCCCGGCGTGGTACAGAACCGGCAGCCATGGGTGCAGCCCCGCCCGGTCTCCAGGCTCAGCCCCGGCGCCAGATGCCGTGGCTCCAGCAGCTCGAACCGCATCTCCGTCCCGTCCGGATCCAGGTCATTCACCCGCCCGGCGTGACCGGCCAGCAGCAGCCCGTCCCGCAGGTAGATGATCCCGTCCATGGCCAGGATCGCCGCCTCCGCATCCGGGCCCAGTGGTCGGCGGGCCAGGAGGCGGGCCAGTCGCGGCAGGGGCCCCTCCCCCGCTCCACGCACCACCACGTGAGCCTCGGGTAGGTGGGCCAGCACGTGGGCTGGCGCCAACGTCGGCATGGCCCCACCCAGTACGATGACCGCGTCCGACGCCCGGGCCACGCTTCGCACCAGCTCGGCCGTCGCGTCGAAGCAAGCCTCCAGCAAGGTGATCCCCACCAGCGCCGGGGGCTCCTCCTCCAGCGCCCGCATCAATCCCTCGTGGTTGTCGAATCCTCGGTCTGCCGACAGCTGCCCCGTTACCAGCGTCAGCGGCACTCCGTCCGCCCGCAGCGCCGACGCCAGCTGGAACGTGCCCAACGCCATATCTGGCCGCTTCTCGCCGGGGCGGTCCGGGTCGGCGAACAGGTTTTCGAACAACAACACCCGCCCCGGCTGCACCTGCGGGACCGGTCCCTTTTCTCCACACCCTGGCACCGGCTCGGCCCGCCGGTACGCCCGCAGCAGCGCGCACCGGGACTCGCCGGCGGCCCGGATCCGTACGGAGGCATCCATACAGGCCAGTTCACGGGGGTCTGGAGTCATCACGGACGCACCACCTCCCCCGCCGGCACAGGCCGGATCCCCGCGGCTCCGTGCCGCTCCACGTAGGCGGACCACAGCCCGCTGCACCGCCCCCGGTAACCGCACCCCTCACAGGCTCGCGGATGCTCCATCTCCCCGTCCGCTTCCGCCGGGGACCGGTCCCAGAGCTCGTCGTGATAGACCGCCTGCGCCCCCAGTACACACAGCGGCAGCCCGCAATGGCCGATGACGCGGGCCTTGTGCCGCGCCCCCGCCCCGGTAAGGCGCTTGGCCCCCGCTCCCAGCCTTTGCACCGACGCCCGACCAGCCGGCCCATACCTCAGCAATAACGAACGGAATCTGTCCAGCGCCAGGTACGAGGTACTCCGTGGCGCCGGAACCCGCGCCGGCGCAAAGCGCTGCAAGGCCGCCCTCAGTTCAGGTCCAATATCGGCCAACCTCGGCATCAGTCCCGGATCATCCCGCACCCGGTAGGTGGGTATCGCCATGGTGAACACCGCCTGCAACGCCACTCCACGGAAACGCCTGCTGACAAAACCCGCCCAGGGCACCAGCGCCCCGGCATTGGCCTCGCAGATCACGTGGCACAGCGCCACGTGCAGGCCGGCCTCCAAGCAGGCGTCGATCCCCTGCAGGGTACGCCGGAACCCCCCGGGCGTGCCCGTCATCTGGTCCGAAAGATCAGGCCGGTGGGCGTGCAATGAGACCAGCACATTGGTGGCCCCCGCGCCGGCCAGCTCTCGGGCTCGTGCCGGATCCGCCAGGCTCATGCCGTTGGTCTGGATCTCCACCTGCTCGAAACCCGCTGCCCGTGCCTCCTGCACGACCCCGAGCAGCCCCGGGGCCAGCGTCGTCTCGCCTCCGCTGAGGGTCAGGAAGGTCGCCCGTCGGGCCAGCCCCGGTAACGCCGCGGATACCTCATCCGGTTCGGCATAGTTGGCCAGATTGCGGGGGGACTTGCAGAACACGCAGGCCTGATCGCAGGCGGCCGTGAGCTTGATCTCCGCCACATCCCCCGACAGGAAACGGGCCAGCCCCTCCTCCCCGAGGGTGAACATCCAGTCCGCCCGTGACGGAGCCAGGCCGCTGTCTTCGATGCGTCGTACCACCTCCCGAGCAAGCCGGTCCTCCGCCTCGGGAGTGGGCGTCCCGGGCCCCGCGGGCAGGATGGCGTCGAAGCCCCGCATCCGGGCGAAGACCTGGCGCGACGTTCCCACCGGCAACAACTCGATGGCCACCCGTTCAGCTCCGGGCCGCTCGAAAACCGCGTGTAGCGCAAAACCCGCCGGGCGAATTTCAAAAATCTGAATTGCATTCATGTTATCGGAGCCGGCCGGAAAAATTCGGCCTAGCTGATGGTCTATACGATCCGCCATATCCCAAGGGTACTCCAAGAGTTTCACGTGGGCACCCGCGCCTGTCATAATGAGCTCCGGGGGGGTGGAGGTTTTGATGCGACGGAACATCTTTTGGTTGTGCGCAACTTGCCTCGTGTTCCTGTTCAGCTGCACAGACACCGGAACGCAGCGCACCCCAATTCCGCCGGAGATCTCCATCCTGGAGCCCGACGACAACAACGTGACCCCCGAGTACCTGTTGGGGGACGAGGTGGCCTTCCTGGCCAACGCCAGCGACAACTACGATTCTGCCGACGATCTGGCCGTGGTGTGGTCCACGACCTGGCTCGAAGAAGGGGGCGAGAGGACCGAAGAGCTGGGTAGTACGACGGTGGAGAGCGACGGCCGTTCGACCCTGATCACCAGCGCCTTGCAGACAGGCGTCCACACCGTCTACGCCTCGGTGACCGATTCGGACGATCTGACGGCCGAGGACTGGGTCAACGTGGACGTCATCGCAGAGGACCTGCCGCCCACGGTCTCCATCACCAGCCCTTTGCACAACACGGACGTCCCCGAGTTCGAAGTGGTCAACTTCACCGCCGTGGCCGGCGACGACCACGACACGTCGTTGCTGAGCGTGGAATGGCGCAGCAGCCTCTCCGGCGTGCTGGACAGCGTCCCGCCGGCCTCCAACGGCTCGGTCCAGTTCGTGGCCAACTACATGATCCCCGGCGAGCACGACATCACCATCGAGGTGACCGACGAGATGGACCAGAGCGCCACCGACACCATCCGTCTGAACATCATCGCCGAGAACCAGCCCCCCTCGACGCCCACGGTCACCATCGACCCGTTGGGCCCGACCACGAACGACGACCTCGACTGCCAGGCCACCGGCTCCCTGGACCCGGAGGGGGCCGTGGTCACCTACACCTACGACTGGCAGCTGGGCGGCGTCTCCTCCGGCTGGACGGCGATCACCCTGCTGGCAGCGACCACCCAGACCGGCGAGGAGTGGAGCTGCGTGGTGACCCCCTGGGACGACCAGAACCTGGACGGCGCGCCGGGTTCGGCCACGGTGACCATCGACAACACCCTGCCCAGCTATTCCAGCTTGGTGCTCCAGCCTTACCAGGCGTACGAGACATCGATCCTGGAGTGCATCCCATCCGGCTGGTTCGACCCGGACGGTGACCCCGAAGGGGCCATCTACGAGTGGTGGGTCGGCGGCATCCAGTCCGCCACCGTCACCGATACCCTCGACGGCGCAGACTTCGACCACTTCGACGACGTCTACTGCGTGGTCTACCCCTTCGACGGGGTGGACCTGGGCAACCCCCTGACCTCCAACACGATCACCATCGAGAACACGCCGCCGGGGGACCCGGACATCGCCATCGATCCGGATCCGCTGCACTACGACGAGGACATCCTGTGCACCATCGTCACCGCAGCCCCGGACGACGACAACGACGCCATCGTCTACGAGTACGAGTGGGAGCGCGACGGCGTGCTGGAGGCCGGCCTCACCGGCGGCACCGTGCCCGCCGCAGACACCACACTCGGTGAGGAGTGGACCTGCCGCGCCCGCGCAAACGACGGCACCGATACCTCCAGCTGGGTCGAGGCGTCGGCCATCGTGCTCCCCTGGGAAGGGGATCTGGTCGTCACCGAGATCATGGTCAACCCCGAAGAGGTGGACGACACCGCCGGCGAGTACATCGAGATCTACAACACCGCCGCCGAGGCCATCTTGCTGGACGGCTTCACCCTTTCGGACGACGGCGCGGACACCCACGTCATCAACAGCGGCGGGCTGGCCGAGGTCCTCCCCGGCGCCTACCTGGTGCTGGGCATCAACGCCAGCAACATCAACAACGGCGGCGTCAGCGTGGACTACCAGTACGCCAACTTCGAGCTGGACAACGCCCCAGACGAGGTCGTGCTCTCGTTCCTGACCGTCGACGTGGACGTGGTGGAGTACGACTGGGGCATGAATTTCCCCATGCCGGGCGGCCAGTCCATGAGCCTGGATCTGGCCATGTTCAACGCCACGGACAACGACGACGGTGCCAACTGGTGTGGGGCCACCACACCGCTGTTCGAGTGGGGGGATTTCGGCACCCCCGGGGCCGACAACGACGACTGCGACTGCTGGTACAGCGACCTGGACCAAGACGGCTTCGGCACCGACCCGGTGTGCGGCGTCGATTACCTGGACTGCGACGACAACGACCCCACCGTCAACCCGGCCGGATTCGACATCTGCCTGGACGGCATCGACCAGGACTGCGACGGCGTGGACCGGGAGTGCACCTGCGCCGAGAGCGACACGGACGGGGACGGCTACGGCACCGCCTACACCTGCGTGGACGTGGACTGTGACGACACCGACCCGGCCGTCTATCCCGGTGCCCCCGAGCTGTGCAACCTCATCGACGATGACTGCGACGGCGACACCGACGAGGGCTACGACAACGATGGGGACGGCTACGCCACCTGCGCCAACGACTGCGAGGACGGCAATCCCCAGGTCAATCCCGGTGCCAACGAGTACTGCGACGGCATCGACAACGACTGCGACGGCCTCATCGACGACGACGACGCCATCGACGCCTCCACCTGGTACGAGGACGCCGACGCCGACGGCTTCGGCAACGCCCAGGTCACCGACATCGACTGCTACCAGCCCACCGGCTACGTCTCCAACGACACCGACTGCGACGACAACGACGGCGACAACTTCCCGGGCAACCCCGAGGCCTGTGACGGCGCCGACAACGACTGCGACGGGACGGCGGACAACGGGCTGGCATTCCTGGACTGGTACTACGACGCCGACGGGGATCTGTACGGCGACGCCGCCACGGGCCAGAGCACCTGCGACGGGCCACCGGGGGCCACCGGCTGGGTCCAGACCGGCACGGACTGCGACGACGCCGACCCGCAGCAGAACCCCGGCGCCCTCGAATACTGCAACGGCGAGGACGACGACTGCGACGGCGATGTCGACGAGGACAGCGCCGCCGACGCCCAGACCTGGTACCAGGACGCGGACGGCGACAGCTACGGCAACGCCAACGCCTCGGACATCGACTGCTACCAGCCCACCGGCTACGTCACCGACGACATGGACTGCGACGACGCCGACCCGCAGCAGAACCCCGGCGCCCTCGAGTACTGCAACGGCGAGGACGACAACTGCGACGGCGTCATCGACGAGGACACCGCCGTCGATGCCATCACCTGGTACCAGGACTACGACGCGGACGGCTACGGCAACGCCGCCATCTGGGAGGTGGATTGCTATCAGCCATCGGGGTACGTGGCCACCGGCACGGACTGTGACGACACCGAGTCTTCGGTCAACCCAGGTGCCACCGAAACCTGCAACGGCTTGGACGACGACTGCGACGGCACCATCGACGAGGACGACGCCGCCGACGTGGTCACCTGGTACGAAGACGCGGACGGAGACGGCTACGGCAACGCCGCCGTGTCGGACATCGACTGCGATCAGCCGGCCGGCTATGTCACCGACTCGTCGGACTGCGACGATACGGACGCCGACAACTTCCCGGGCAACCCCGAGCAATGCGACGGCGCAGACAATGACTGCGACGGCGCCATCGACAACGGCATCACCCAGCAGGACTGGTTCTACGACGCCGACGCCGATCTGTACGGGGACAGCAACAACAGCCAGACCGACTGCGCCTCCCCCGGCGCCAACTGGGTGCTGGCCGACGGGGACTGCGACGACGCCGCGCCGGCCATCAACCCCGGCGCCACCGAGCTGTGCGATGGCGTGGACAACGACTGCGACGGGGACATCGACGAAGACGACGCAGCCGATGCCATCACCTGGTACCTGGATTCGGACGGCGATGGATACGGCGACCCCAACGCCAGCGACGTGGACTGTGATCAGCCCGTGGGTTACGTCACCGACAACACGGACTGCGACGACTCCGACGCCGCCATCTACCCGGGCGCCACCGAGTACTGCGACGGCGTGGACAACACCTGCGACGGCTACATCGACGAGGACTCCGCCGTGGATGTGGCCGTGTGGTACCGGGATTTCGACGGGGACGGCTTTGGCGATGCCGCGGCGTTCGACCTCGACTGCGACCAGCCGGTGGGCTACCTCGCCGACGACACCGACTGCGACGACTACGACCCCGACATCTATCCAGGCGCCACCGAGTACTGCAACGGCGAAGACGACGACTGTGACGGTGACATCGACGAGGACTCGGCCGCCGACGCCATCACCTGGTACCGCGACGCCGACGGCGACGGCTACGGTGACCCCGGCGACGCCGATATCGACTGCGACCAGCCCGCCGGCTACCTGGCCGACGATTCGGACTGCGACGACACCGAATACAGCGTCAATCCCTCGATCACCGAGGTCTGCGACGGCATCGATAACAACTGCGACGGCAGCACCGACGAGGCCTGGGGCGACTGCGACCTGACCAACGTGGACCTGCACTCGTGCGACGCCGGGTCGTGCGCCGTGGACACCTGCGACGACCCCTTCCACGACATGAACCTGGTGGACAGCGATGGCTGCGAAGCCGAGGAGGACATCTACGAGGTCTACGGCGGCGGAGACTACCTGAACTATATCGATGAGTGGGGGCCGTTCTACGACGACCCGGCCACGAGCGAGACCATCATCGGCAACATCGTGCCGGCCGGCGACGAGGACTGGTACTACGTCGACGCCGTGGACATGGGAGAGTCGGACGGGGACTGTGATCCGTTCAACGTCGAGTTCCTCTTCACGTCCAATCCCAACGGCGAGTTCCGCTTCGAGGTCTACGACATGACGGGCACGCTCTACTACTACGACATGCCGGATCCGCCCGATCAGGACACGACCTGTGGCGCCGACCTGCAGACCTTCGACTGGGACGTGTCGACCGCCTACAACATGGGCGAGTGCCCGTGCCAGAACACCACCACACCGGACCTGGGCTATACGGAATGCTCGGACAACAGCGAGGAATTCCTGATCAGGGTCTACCGCTACAGCGGTATCGAGGATGCCGACGAATATCGGCTGACGATCAGCAACGGCTGACCCCTCCCGGCACCCCCGCTCCCACTCGCGGTTTGAAGATTCCTCAACCTACCCACACGGATCGATATATACCTGGGTAAGGGCGCAGGTCTCGTCGTAGGGGGTCTCGATGCGTGCCTTCGGGCTATCTCTGGTGTTCGCCGCGCTGGTCGTCCACTCCGGCTGTCCGGTCGTGTCCCCGGATGACGACGACGTTTCGCACGATGATGACGACGACACCTCGGACGACGACTACCCCCGGGCCGCGGGCGGGGGCGGGGGGGGGGGGG
>CAZDDH010000163.1:0-19808 GCA_964504165.1 uncultured Rickettsiales bacterium
CGGTGTCCTCTTCGGCTGTGCAGTTGTCGTCCCGGGCGTTTTGGACCTCGACGGCGGCGGGGTTGATGGCCGCGTCCGTGTCGTCGCAGTCCCCGTCGTTGATGGAGAATAGATCCCCGTCCCCGTCCCAGTCGGCGTCGTCGAAGCCGTTGTCGGCCCAGCCGTCACAGTCGTCGTCCCTGCCGTTTTGCTTCTCCACGGCCGCGGGATTGACCGCCGGATCCACGTCGTCGCAGTCCCCGTCGTTGATGGTGTAGCCGTCCCCGTCCCCGTCCAGGTCGCCGCCGTCGTGGCCCTCGTCCGAGACGCCGTCACAGTTGTCGTCCCAGCCGTTGAGGACCTCGGTGGCCCCGGGGTAGATGGTGTCGTCGTTGTCGTTGCAGTCGCCGTCGGCGCCGCTGATGCCGTCGCCGTCGTGGTCCTCGGTATCGTCGCCCAGGTCGGTCGTGCCGTCGCAGTTGTTGTCGATGAGATCCCGGCCCACGCCGCCGCTGTAATAGCCCATGTAGTCCAGGGAGTTGTTGATGGGCTCCCAGCCGTGCCAGCCGTCGTCCCAGAACTCGTTCCAGGTGTGGTCGTTGGCGCGGGCGCCCACGTTCCAGCACGGCACCAGCGCCGTACGGGCGGCGGCGGCGCTCAGGTCAGCGTGCTCCCCGCAGTTGCCGCAGCCCACGGTGTAGACACGGGTCGGTTGCACCGGGCGCTCGTTCCCGGCGCCCCAGTTGATGGCGTCCCGCACGAACTGCACCAGCATCTGCATGGCCCCGTTGTCGTCCACGCCGCTGTGAGAGTTCCACAGCACGTCCACGTCCTCGAAGTAGTCTTCCAGGACCGGGCACTCGCGCTCTTCGGGGCACTCCTCAACCGCTCGCTCCCACAGGAACGCGCGCCAGAAGTAGCCGTTGGCCGCCGTGGTGGCGTTGTCCGAATCCCAGGCGTCGATGTACAGCGGCGGTTCGTCTTCGATGCGGGGGTGCACCACGTTCCAGTAGTACATCTCCTTGTCGACGGTCCGCTCGACGACCGTGCCGTCCTCCAGGCCCACGCGGTAGGTGGCGGTGGTGTAGTAGTCGGCGTCCACGCCGGGCTCGCCCACGTCGTCGAGCTGGACGTATTCCAGCACCGGGTCCACAGCGTAGATCCCCTCCGCGTTTTCCAGGATCAACTCGGGATAGAAGGCCGTGTAGCCCATCACCTCGTAGGAGGTGTGGGCGATCGTGAAGGCGATCTCGTCGATCATGTAGTGGTCTTCGACGTCCACGATCAGGGCGGCCAGCTCGTCCTGAAGATCGTCCTCCATGCGGATCAGGTTCACCGCCAAGTCATCTTGCAGCCAGTCCGGGGTCGCGGCGATGGCCTCGAGGGCCAGATCCGTCAATAGCTCGGGCTGGGAGGTGATCGTGAGCTCCGGGGCATCGACGATCGTCGGACCGGTGTCGTCGTCGTCGTCGTCGTCCGGGTCTTGCGTGCAAGACACCAGCGTGACGATCAGCAAACAGGCGAGTAGCAAATGGAGGTACTTCATGGATTTCCCCGTAGTTTTTGGCTCACGCCAGCGGTGAGCCCCATTCATCCAGTAAAACCATGCCAGCGCGGAGCTCCCCCGGCAACGGATCAAAATGACCCGAAGGCGGCCCATCTGTCGAGTGTGCAGTTGTGCCCGCTCCAGCTCAACTGAAGGATCTGGGCGCCGCGGTACACTAATGGAGGGTTGGAGGAGGACACATCGTGAACCGGGGCATCATCTACTTGGCATTCGTTTGCATCACTTTGCTGTGGGGCTGCCCGCGCACCGAAGATCCGGTGGAGGACACGGGGACGCCCCGCATCGAGGTCCACCCGGCAATACTGGATTTTGCCTCGACACTCGTGGGTGAATCGATGACCCACCAGGCCACGATCTTCAACGTGGGGAACAACACCCTTCACATCGAGGAGTTATTCATCGACGGGCCGGCATCGTTCTCCCTCGATGACGCCACCACGGATCGGCTGCTGGCCCCCGGCACCTCCACGACGGTGTCGGTGACCTACACCCCCACCGGCTACGAGTATGTCGACGGCCACCTCACCGTGGCCTGCAACGATCCCACGACCCCCGAGACGACCACCTTCCTCACCGCCGTCAGCATCGCCCCCAAGATCGAGCTGGATCCTTCGGAACGGGATTTCGGCGACGTGCAGGCGGGGTGTGAACAGGAGGTGGAGATCACCATCCGCAACGTGGGCAACGCGCCGCTGTACGTCCAGGAGATGACCTTCCAGCCCACCAGCGACGAGTTCGTCATCAGCTACACCTTCAGCTCTCCGCTCATCCTGGAGTCCGCGGGGGAGGAGGCCGTCACCGTCTACTACGAACCCCGAGACGAGCTGGTGGACACGGCCTATTTGCACGTGTACAGCAACGACCCCCAGCTCCCCGATGCCCTGGCCACCCAGTACGGGTCGGGCCACTACGGCACGCAGGTGGTGGACGAGTTCGTGCAGGACGGTAGCAACCAGACCGATATTCTGTGGGTGGTGGACAACTCCTGTTCGATGGAAAACAACGGGGACCAGATCAACCTGCTCAACAACTACAGCGCTTTCCTGGATATTCTCGATGTCCTGGATATCGACTATCAGATCGCAGCCATATCCACGGACTCGCCGTACTTCCTGGGCCCGATCTGCGGCCTGGCCAGTCCCAACTGCAATCCCTTCGCCGACTACATGATCGTCGACGAGGCCAACACCACCGAACAGGGATTGGAGATGGGCATCCAGGCCCTCACCTCCCCCCTCACCGACCCGGGGGGCGAGAACGAAGGCTTCCTGCGGGATCCGGCCGGGCTGCGTGTGGTCTACGTGAGCGACGAGGAGGATCAGTCGCCGGACACAGTGACGAACTACGTGTCCATGTACCAGAGCCTCGAGGTCAATCCGGATCACGTGGTGCTCAGTGCCATCGTCGATCCGGCCGTGGGGATCCGCTACGACCAGGCGGCCGCCATGACCGGCGGGCTGGTGGTGGACAACAACAACCCCAACTGGATCAACGCCCTGAGTCAGCTGGCCTGGCTCTCGTCGAGCTGGCAGGACACCTTCGAGCTGAGCCAACCGGCGCTGGAAGAGACGATCGTGGTGGAGCTCAACGGTGTCGAGTCCACTCAGGGCTGGTACTACGACTCGGTCTATCAAGCGGTGGTCTTCGAGTCCGACTACATCCCCGAGACCGGTGACACGATCACGATCCGGTACAACGAGGTGCCGGCCTGCCCTTGAGGGGGTGGACTACTTGGCGGCAGAGCTGGGGCGGGCTGCGGAGCGACGCCCATCGCGGGAACGACGGTTGCTCACGGCGGTGGGCTCGTCGTCCTCATCGTCGTCCTCGTCCGCGGGCTGGATGGCGGCGGTGCGCTGCGCGGGGCGGGGGCTAGCGGCCGCTGCTGTGGTCGAGCGGCTGTCGTCGTTGCGGTCGGCGCGGCGGTTGGCGTTGCCAGTAGAGCCGTTGCTCGCAGAAGCGCTGCGTCCGGCCGGGCGACTGTTCGCGTTGCCACCGGTGCTGCTGCCCGCCGACGCGCTACGGCTGTTCGGCCGGCTGTTCGAGCTGCTGCTCGCCGACGCGGTACGGCCCGCCGTCCGGCTGTTGGAGCGGCTGTTGGAGCTGGCCCGACCGTTCCGGTCGTCCCTGTCGTGGCTCGCCCGGCTGCCGGCGCTGTTGCTGTTGCCGTGGTTGCCACCCCGGTCGCCGTCATGGTCCACGTGGTGACCGTGGTTGCCGTGGCCATGGCCATGGCCGTGGCCGTGACCGCGAGCATGGGAGCTGCTGCTACCGGCCCAATGACCGGGCACCCAGACCCACCGGTTGCCGCGGTGATCCCAATATCCCGAGACCCAAGTCTGGCCCGGATGCTCGCAGGACCAACGACCGGAGATCCAAACCCACTGGCCGTGGCGGTAGGCCCAGTGGCCCGGGATCCAGACGTGGTCGGTGTGGGGCCGCGGCGGCCGGGTCTCCACCCGTACCGGCGGGGGCCTGACGATGACCACGAACACATCCCCTTCCGAGCTCACCTCGGAGCTGTCCAGCGGCTTGCCGCCGGTGCGAGTCTCCTCGGTGACGTAGACGACCTCCGTTGTTTGGCTGACGGCCGTCGCCGGCTGGATGGCATCCGCGTAGGCGGGCTCCTCGTAGACCGGCGCCAGGTCAGCGGAACTGCCGCTGTCATTCGCCGTATAGAACACATTGACCGGGGTGGGGGCCTGCACCGGGCGCTCGGCGCGGGGCTCGCGCACCATGGAGCAGGACATCAATCCCGCACAACCCACGGTGACGGCGACCAGGGAACCAAATCGTCTCAACGTCTTCATGATGGAACCTCCTATCGTTCGGAACATCGACAAATGTTCGTTCTGATCCCGACGGACGGGTGAGGTTCGAAGATCTTCAGTGGTGGGAGCCTTTCGCGAACAGGCTCCCAACTAATATCGTTTGAGCAGCTTGGAGAATCGGGCGCGATCGTAGGGCTTCTCGATGAATTCGGCGGCCCCCCCCGCCAGCATCCGTTCGATCTTGTCGTCCTTGCCGTAGCCGCTGGCGACGACGATGGGGATCGAGTCGTCGATCTCCCGCATCTTGTGGAAGGCCTCCTCCCCGTCCATACGCGGCATGACCATGTCCAAGATGACCAGGGTCAGGGACTCGGTCGAACGCTTGTAGACCTCCACGGCGTCTACCCCGTCCTCGGCCTGCAGCACCGTGCAGCCGAGCCCCTCGAGGATCCTCACCGCCACCTGACGGACGAGCTCCTCGTCCTCCACGATCAACACCACCCCGCTCATGATGTTGAGTAGATCGAATTCAGAGGAGGAGGCCGTGCTGCCGGACGGATCCTCGAGCATGGCGGGCAGCCGGAGGGTGACGGTGGTCCCCTCATCGGGCTTGCTCTCCAGCGTGATCTCTCCGCCGTGGTTCTTGATCGTGCCGTAGGCCATCGACAGCCCCAGGCCGGTCCCTTCCCCCTCCGCCTTGGTGGTGAAGAATGGGTCGAAGGCGTGCTCCAGCACCTCGTCGTCCATCCCCCGCCCCGTGTCGCGGATCTGGACCACGGCCAGCGGCATGACCTCGTGGCCATGGCGGGCGGGGGGTTCGAGGAGACTCTCCAGGAGAGGCTCGCTGACGATGGACAGCATGCCGTCCCCCGCCATGGCGTCGGCGGCGTTGAGGCAGATGTTCATCAGCACGTGATGGATCTGCCCCGGGTCCCCGACGATGGCCGGGAGATCGGGATCCAGCCGGGTGAGAATGCGGATGCGCTTGTCTAGGGTCCGTTCGAGGATCTCGGCGCATTTGATGAGAATGTCATTGAGATCGATGCGTTCCCGCCGGTACTTCCCCTTGCGGGCAAACCCCAGCAGGTTGCGCGTCAGCTCCTGGCCCCGCTTGCAGGCCTGGACGATGTCGACAGCCTCGTTGTAGCTGGCCTCCCCCTCCACGGCCTCGGCCGCGAGCAAAGAGGCGTTGCCCAGGATCGCCGTGAGCACGTTGTTCATGTCGTGCGCGACCCCGCCCGCGAGCGTACCGATGGCCTCGAGCTTCTGGGACTGGCGCAGCTGCTCCTCCAGCCCAGCCTTCTCCACGCTATCCCGACGGTGTTGCATGGCGCTGGCCAGGATGCTGGCCAGCTGTTGTAGCGCCGTGGTCGGCTGAACGTTGAGGGGCATCTCGTGGCGCACGGTCTCCATACACAGGAATCCGGCGCTCGCCTGCCCGCGCACCAGCGAGATGGCGATCAACGAGCGGGTGCCGGCTGCCACGAGGATCTCCCTCTCCCGGCCGGCCTCCATCGGTAGCGCCGCCGGCCTCTCGACGATCACCATGTCGTTGTCATTGAACTGCCGGCGTCCCCACGTGGACATCACCGTCACGAGGATCTGCTGCCAGTTGGAGGGGACGCCGGTGCCGGGCCGGTGCCATTGCTGCTCCGCGCGCAGGGGGCCGGACTGACCGTCACGGGGCAAGAACACCGCGCCGCGGTCGAAGCCGCAGATCATGCCCACCTCGCGGATGGCCCGTTCGATCTCGTGGTCCAGATCGGCTACATCCACACGGATGAAACGGGTGGAGATCTCCGCGAGGCGTCGCTCGATGTCCACCAGCCGGTTGAGGGCTGCCACCGCTTCGTGCCGGGTACTCACATCGCGAATCACACCGATCAGGCCCGCGTGCTGACCATCGTCGTCCATGATCAGGCTGGCGGTGGCTTCCGTGTGGGCGATATGGCCGTCCCGGCACACCAGTTCCAGCTCCACCAGGCGCGCCTCGGCGGCCGGTGACTCGAGTTCCTCGGAGGCAGAGATCCAGTCCAGCAGGTTGCGGGTGAATTCCACGTACGAGCTGGGCGTCGCCAGATCCTCTAGCAGCAGCCCCCTGACCGCATCATCCCGCAGACCGCTGATCGCCTCGATGGACTCGCTGATGTAGACCAGGCGCAGGTCCATGTCGGTGATGAAGATGACATCGCTGACGTTCTCCGTGAGCAGCTGGAAGAGGTACTCGGCGGCCCAGGGCAGATCGGCGAGGCCGTTTTGGTCCAGTTCGATGGACAGCGAGTCGGTGACGCGGCCATCCAACGTCGTCTGCTTGAACTTGTTCCAGCTATCCGAAGAGGTCTCGTCACGCATGCAGATCCCAACCTCACCCCCACCTTTTTGCCGGCGACATTGTGCCACGAACCCGGCACCAGGGTTGGAGGGACGGTCGAGTTATCTCAATGAGAAGCCGCCGTGGGGACCTCGTAGCTACGGTACGTCTTGTAGATCGTACCGCCCTGTTTCTCGAGGGCGCCACGCATGGACTGGTTGTTTTCCAGAATCAAGGATGCCTCTGCGCCGCGGATGTTCATGGTCTGAGCATACTGCCAGGTGGCCTGATACAGCGGCGCTCCCAGGCCCCAGCTCTGGTACTCGCGCTTCACGCCGAGGGTGAAGATGCGGATGGCGTCGATCTTCTTGCGGCCGGTGAGGAAGTGCCACCAGCCGAAGGGGAAGATGCGGCCGTTCATCTTCTTGACCACCTGGTTGAAGTCGGGGAGCGTGATGGACGCTGCGACGCACTCGTCACCGATGTAGGCGAAGTAGCACAGCCCGACGTCGATAATCTGTTTCATGTTCTCGGCGGTGAAGCGGAACTCCTCCTCCGTCCCATAGATGTGGCCCCAGTTGGGTTCCCAGGCGTCGTTGTAGATATCGCGGAAGGCCTGCACGCCGGTCTCGAAATCGGCTTTGCCGAAGGTACGGATCTCCACCTCGGGGTGCCGCCTGAGGACCCGGTCGGAGAGGCGTTGGACGATGGTGGGGACCGGCCCGATGGGGACCCAGTAGGCGTACCAGTCCATCGCCTTGGTCATGCCCAGCGCTTCGTAGATCGGCCCGTAGTAGTCCCGGTTGTGGGGATTGGCGACGCAGGGATCGGTGTCGAAGCCGTCCACGAGCAGGCCGAACTCGTGGTTGGAGTTGAAGTTGAACGGCCCCCGCGCCACCGTCATGCCCTGTTCGTGTAGCCAGCCCGAGGCTGCGGTCCACAGGGCTCGGGCCACCTCCATATCGTCGATGAACTCGAAGAACCCGAACAGCCCGACCCCCGGCTCAGCCTTCTGCAGCTCATGGTCCACCGTCGCGGCGATGGTGCCCACCGCCTGCCCGTCCTTGTACGCCATGAAGCACTGGACTCGGGCCACCTTGAAGTAGGGATTCTTGGCCGGATCGAAGAATGCCTGCCGCTCGGAGATGATGGGCGGCACCCAGTGGGGATCGTCGCGATAGATGGGCCACCAGGACTTGACGAATGCCTTGGTGCCGCCGGGAAGCTCGATGGGACGGACGTCGATGGAGCTCATGTTCCCTCGCATGGGCGTTGTTTGGACCGTAAAAAACGCAGCCTACTCCAGGGAACTCACGAAGTGAATCATCCTCATCGAATCTGCGAGCGGGCGGAAACCCAAGGTGGGGGGTGTCTCAGTGGGGAGCGGTGGTGAAGGACCAGCTGCGCTCCCAGGTGAGGTTGCCGACGAGCACGGAAAACTCGACGACGTAGGTCTGGTTCGCATCCAGCGGGCTCATGGGGACCATCACGACGGTATCGTTGAGGTGGCCGTCGTTGTCCGGCTCCAGCAGCTTGACCTCCACCGGGTCACCGCCCTGGGTCTGCAGGCTGCAACCCTCGGGCACGAGGTGGATGTCGAAGTGGTTGCTGTCGTCGACCCAGACCTCGTCCTGGAAGGTCACGGAGATGGGGGAGCCCACCTCGTCCACCCCGGCGACCGGATCCGGCGATTCGGCATCGCTGCGGAAGGAGGTCGGGACGTTCTCTTGCCCGGCCACGGGGTACGGGACGACCCAACGGCCCCCCGGACCGTCGTTGACGGCCGTGTCCCACGGAGCCACGGTGATCAGGTCCACGAACGACCCGCGCACGCCCACGCCGACCTCCTGGAGCATGGGCACCACCAGCGGCTGCCGGTGGTAGACCGTGTTCATCCAGTTGTCGATGGCATGCGCGGCGTCGGCGTCGTTGCCGTTGGCTACGGCGGCCAGCATCTCCCGCGGATTCTCCACGGAGAGATCGACCTCGTAGTCGGCCGCCTCGAGGCGATCGAGCATGTCGTACCCGGTGTAGTTGGCGGCCTGGGTATCCGCCTCCATGAAGCTGTATTCGTCGGTCTCGTCCATGTAGGCGGCGTGGTTGGCTGCCGCGGAATCCGGGCCGCTGCCCAGGTCCGCCACCGGCAGGCCCATCAGGTTGCGGTAGCAGTTGATGCGCATCAGCGCGTCACGCTGAACGGTCGAGGCGCTGGGGTCGCCGGTGGTGCCGACCTCCTCACAGGCCGCGTCGACGGTCATAGCTGAGCTACCGTCGTCCGCGGACCCGGAGGAATGTGTCGTGTCATCGGAGCCGTCCACGACGGTTTCCCAGCAGCCCGTGGCAGTAACGACCAGGGCCGCGATGGCGAGGACGACGATGCGGTTGGCCTGGGACTTCATCTCGTGGGGCTCCTTCATGACGCTACAAAACAAAAGCAAGATGCGGACCAGAATCGGAGGCCACGCGTAAAAATCTCCAAGGAACCAACAATTCCAGGGGGTTACGGGCCCGTCCACGCGCGCGTGAGGCCGGAGCGAGCCTTAGATGGCACCAGCCGTCGTCCAGTTCCTGAACAATCCTCGAAGTGGGTGTCCAGATCTTGGACAGTGGGCTTCAGGAAGACGGGTGTCAGCCCGATCCGTCGGGCTCCAGGGAGTGATCGCGGATCTTCTTGTAGAGGGTCGTGCGGGAGATGCCGAGCACCGCCGCCGCCGCGGAGATGTTGCCTTGCCGGGCACGCAGCACGCGGCGGATATGGCGGGCCTCCACCTCCGACAACGTCAACAGGGTGCTGGACTCGCCGGGATCGGCGACGGCGACCTTGGGGACGGGGCCCAGATCGGGCAGATGGTGCAGGTCGATGGGGCCGTCCCCGGCCATCACCAGCGACCGCATGAGGACGTTCTCCAGCTCCCGCACGTTGCCGGGCCAGTGGTAGGCGCGAAGGCGCTGGTGGGCCGGGGGCGTCATGGCGAGCTGCCGGCCCTCCGGGTGGTATCGGCGCAGCTTGCTGCCCAGCAGCTCGTCCACCAAAAACGGGATGTCCTCCTGGCGCTCGCGCAGGGACGGCAGCCGCAGGGGGAAGACGTTGAGCCGGTAGTACAGATCTTCCCGGAAGCTCCCCTCCGCCGCCATGCGCGCCAGATCCCGGTGGGTGGCGCACACGATGCGGAACTCGGAACTACGCGCCTTCTCGTCGCCAACCCGGGTGAAGGTGCGCTCCTGGAGCACCCGCAGCAGCTTGACCTGGTTGGCCAAGCTGAGCTCCCCCACCTCGTCGAGGAACAGGGTTCCCCGGTGGCAACGCTCGATGAGCCCCATGTGGTCCTTGTGGGCACCGGTGAACGAGCCCCGAACGTGTCCGAACATCTCCGAGGAGAACAGTTCGTCGCTGACAGTGCCGCAGTTGAGGGCACCGAACTCGTTGCTGCGGCTGCTGCTGAGTTCGTGGATCGCACGGGCTACCAGCTCCTTGCCGGTCCCGGTCTCTCCGGTGACGTGGACCGGGATATCCAGCCGTGCCACCTGGTGGATCATCTCGAAGACCATCAGCATCTTGGGATCGACGCCGATCATCCCGCACAGCACCTGCCCCCGCACGGTCCGTTCCCGCTCCACGAACTCGCCGCGGGCAGCGACGATGCGCTCCAGGGTCGCCCGATGCTCTGCGTCCATCGAGGGGTTGAGCCTGAAGGCCTGGCCGCCATCCAGCGTCTCGACGATGCCCCACGCAGTCATCGGCCGTAGGCAGGCCACGATGTCCTGGCCATGGCTCCCCGTCCGCTGGACCGCCCGCTCCCGGGACAGGGGTTGATCACCGCGGTCCAGCAGCTCCACGATCAGTCGCAGCCGTAGGGGCGAACCGAGGGCGTTTTCTAGGCCCCTCTGGTCGATGCTACCGCGACTCTTCGACTCCCCCGCAGACATGACGAACCTCACAGCATGTGTCCAGATTCTGGACAACCGCGTCATCGGACGGAAATCCGATTCCTGTAGGACGAATCGTTCGGTTTTTGGGGATCAGCGGGAACGCCCGCTCGATACGATCTCGACGTAGGGGGCCGTTCCCGTGCCTAGATCCGCGGGCAGGGGCGCCTCTTCGTCAAGGTCCAGGCAGCTCAGCGCGCCGTCTCGCTCGCGAAATCGCAGGCCGCTCTCGGGGCAGGTGAACACGCCGTCTGCGTCCGGGTCCGTCAACGGCAGCCCGTGCCGGCTCACCCAGCCGGTCTGACGGGCCGGAACGCCCAGCATCAGAGCGTAGTCGGGGACGTCCGCCGTGACGACGGCGCCGGCTCCAACGAAGGCGTAACGGCCGACGGTGACGCCGCAAACGATGGTGGCGTTGGCGCCGACCGTGCACCCGCGGCGCAGCACGGTGGTCTCGTACAGGGCGTGCCGGTCCACCTGGCTGCGGGGGTTGGTGATGTTGGTCACCACACACGACGGGCCCAAGAAGACGTCGTCCTCCACCACCAAGCCGGTATACAGGCTGACGTTGTTTTGCACCTTGACCCGATCGCCGACGACCACCCCCCGGTCCACGTTGCAGTTCTGGCCAAAGCTACAGTCCCGGCCGATCCTGGCGCCCTCCATCACGTGGCAGAAGTGCCAGATGCGCGTGCCGGGGCCAATCTCCGCGGGCAGATCGATGACGGCGGTCTCGTGGGCAAAGTACCCCTGGTCAGATGCCATGTGTCCTCCCGATGATCGATCTTCGACTATCATAGGGGATTCATCCTCAAGGAGTGACCATGCACGGCTCGAGGGGCATCTATGCGTTACTGCTTTTACTGATATTCCCAGCCATCGCCGGATCCGGGCCGCCGCCCCCGGGGGTGCTGGACAAGCTTCAAACCGGGTTGCGGGCCACCGGCGACGCCGCCGTGGTCATCGGCATCGAGAAGTACGCCTTCTTGCCCGAGGTGCCCTACGCCGAGCGGGACGCGGAAGCGTTCTACCGCTACCTGGTCTACACGCGCGGGGTGCCGGCGACACGGGTCAACCTGCTGACCGGATCGCCGACGGCCAAGGAGATGCGGGAGTCGGTGCGCCAGGCGGCGGGCCAGGTGAGCGGGGACGGCATCCTGTGGGTCTACTTCGCTGGCCACGGCGCGGCCCACCCCAAGACCGGCAAGCGGATCCTCCTGGGAGTGGACGTGCAGGGCAAGGTGGGGGCGCTGGAGGAAGAGGCCTACGCCCTGCAGCTGGACGAGATGGACAGCCTGCTGGAGGGGGCCAGCCCGGGCCAGACGATGGTGGTCGTGGACGCCTGTTTTGCCGGCACCGGCCGCGGCGGCAAGCAGCTCATCGAGGGCAAGCGGCTGGCGGTGCCCGCCTACGCCATGACCCCCCGTCCCCAGGTGACGGTGTGGTCCGCCACCAGCGCCGACGAACTCAGTGGCCCCTTCGAGGACGCCAAGCACGGTCTTTTCACCTACTTCCTGGTGGGGGCCTTGCGGGGCTGGGCCGACGGCGAGATCGACGGTCAGAGTGACGGCCAGGTGACACTGGGTGAGGCCCAGCAATATGTCTTCGGCGCCGTGCGAACCATCGGTGGCGGTGAGCAAAATCCGACCCAGGAGAAGCGCAACGATCTCCTCGCCACCCCGCTCACGCCCACCAGCAACTCGCTGGAGCGGGGGCCGGACCTGGCCGAACTGACCCTTGGCCAGCGGGGGCTGGGCAAGGAGGACAAGGCGCCGGAGGACAAACCCACCAAGCCGGACAAGCCCGCCGCCGAGAGCGCGGCGGCGGTGGTCAGCGGCGGCGGCGACTACATGGCCAAGCTGGCCGAGCTGCAGCGCCTGCAGGACGAGCTGGCCCAGATGGAGAGCGCCCGCACCGAGAAGATGACCCAGGCCCGCCAGCAGCTGCAGCAGGAGGCCACCGACGCCTGGGTGGCCACCCAGCCGTTGCTGGAGCAAGGCGGGCCCATCGCCGAGCAGGCGGCCCGCATGTTCATCGACATGTACGGCAGCGCCAGCGTCACCATGGAGGACCTCACCGAGCGGGTGAAGATCCCCGAGGTGGACAAGGCGCGGGACTGGCTGGCGAGCCTGACGGACGCCACCGCCGACGTCTCAGAGGTCCAGTACGAGCCCGAGGCCTACACCGAGACCGAGATGGAACCCGCCGGCTTCTACCTAGCGGAGGAAGAGGCTCCCGCAGAACTCACCGATCTCCTGATGGAGGAGGCGTGGCGCTACGAGTGGGCCGCCGACTCCCCCCTGGGCAGGCGGCTGGTGAGGAAGGCCAAACGCGACGAGTACAACGACGAGGTGTGGGGAGACGCAGGCGACAAGGCCATGGAGCACGTGGATACGGCGCTGGCCACGTACCTGTACCTGCACGCGGCGGCCCTGGACCCCAGCGACAGCGAGTGGCAGACCGGCCTGCTCAACTGCGAGATGACCGAGATCGTGGTGCTCCTGCAGGAGCGCCGGGTGGCCGAGTACCCGGACAACGACGAGGTGCTGGGCGATTACGGCGACATCCTCAGCTCCCTGGGCCGCACGGACGAGGCCTGCGCCGCCTACCGGCGGGCCGCCGCCCTGGATCCGGCGGATGCCGAGTGGCAAAACGGCGCCGCGGGGTGCCCGGATCAGGGCAGCGCCTTGTTCACGCCCACGGCGTCGGTGGGCAGCCACCTTGGCATCGAGACGCGGGTCGAGGCCGTCGACGTGGAGTCGGAGCTGGACAGCTGGGCCAGCTATGACAGCGACGCCGCGGCCCTCAAGGCCTCCCTCGACGCCGAACCCACCAACGACGAGCTGTGGGGAGACCTGGGGGATCTGGCCACCAGCAACGGACGCACCGCGCTGGCCATCGGCTGCTACCAGCGGGCCTACGAGTACGACCCGGCGGACCTGGAATGGCAGCGCAGGCTGCTGGAGGAGGGCGCCGGGGAGGAAATCCTGGCAGCGCTGGGCGAGGCCGCCCTCAACGATTCGGACAACGACGAACGGCTGGGGGACTTCGCCGATGCGCTGATGCACGCCGGCTTCATCGACGACGCATGCGCCATGTACCAGGCGGCCATGGAGGTGGATCCCGCCGACACCGAATGGCCGGACAAGCTGCTGGGCTGCATGCAGACCTCGCTGCTGGTCTCCGGGACGTCCACGCGGGTCGACACCTCGGCGTCGCTGCTGGAGCAGGTGGCCGAGCTGGCCAGCTCCGACGAGACGCTGGACAACATCGTGGCGTCGCTGCGGGGGGATCAGGGCAACGACGAGCTATGGGGTGACGCTGGGGACCAGGTGCGGATGCTGGGCTACTCCGACCTGGCGCTGAACTGTTTCCGCCAGGCGTTCTTCCTCCAGCCCTCCGACAGCGAATGGCAGGGCAAGGTCGGGGAGCTGGCGGGCCGCGAGGGGCTGTTCACCGCCTTCGAGCAGGCCATCGCCTCGGACTCGAGCAACGACGAGCTGATCGGGGACTACGGGGACGCCCTGGACGGAGCGGGGCGGCGGGCGGAGGCCTGCGAGGCCTGGTCGCTGGCCCTCTCGCTGGAGCCCGCCGATAGCGAATGGATCGGCAAGGTGGAGGGCTGCGGCGGTGCCGGGGCGACCCCCACCGCTTCCTCCTCCTCGGGAGTCGATGCGGCCCTGGCGGCCCACAGCGCCGAACCCACCGACGAGACCGCCGGTGCCGTGGGTGAGGCCTATCTGGCCGCGGGAGACCGGGAAACAGCGTTGCGTTGGTTCCAGGATGCGTTGATCATGGATCCGGTGGATGTGCAGTGGAGCTGGTACGTGCTGCTGTGGGGCAACGAGACGCGTGTGCAGATGCTGCAACGCCTGGCGCCGGCATCGGGCAGTGACGAGGTCTACGGTGACCTGGGTGACCACCTGCTGGAGCTCAACCGCGACAACGAGGCCCGGCAGGCCTACGAGCGGGCGGCCAGCATCGATCCCTTCGACACCGAGTGGGCCTACAAGCAGCTGGTCCTCACCCGCAACGTGCTACCCGCGGCGCGGGAGGCGGTGGTGGAGCTGGAGGCGGCCATGTCGCTCACCACGCCGGACGACGAGATGTGGGGCGATCTGGGCGACGCGCTGCTGACGGCCGGCCGGCGCTCGGACGCCTGCGATGCCTACCGCCAGGCGGCCACGCTGGACCCCGAAGACACCGAGTGGGTCACGGGACAGGAACGCTGCTTGCCGCTGGCCACGCTGGTGTCCAGTTACGCCAGCCAGACCTGGAACGACGACCTGGCCGGTGCCATCGCCATGGGCTATGTGGCCCAGGACGACTGGGCCAACGCGAGCCTCTACTTCCGCAAGGCGCTCGACGCCGATCCCACGGACACCACCTGGATGATGTGGACCATGGCGCTCAGCGAGGAGACCCTCGTCGGCCTCCTGGAGCAACAGACCCGCAGCGTGGATACGGACGAGCTGTGGGGCAACCTGGGTGATGCCTACATGAACGAGGGGCGGCAGGCGGAGGCCATCTCCGCGTGGCAGAGCGCCCTCGCGCTGGATCCGACGGATAGTGAGTGGACGAACAAGCTGAGCTGGTTCAACCCGTAACAGGGGAGGCGAGATGTCCCGTTTTCGTTTGGCGATCATGATCGTGGTGATGCTCGGAGTCGCCGGCTGGATGCTGCCGGCCGCCCACGCCAAGAAGAAAAAGAAGAACAAGCCGCCCGAGGAGCTGGTGGCGCTGGTGGACCGGGTGACCACCGGCCGCTCCAACTTCTTCATACGCAATGCGTTCGACACCGACCCGTCGCCCTACTTCGGGCGTTTCATCCCCTCGGGTGATGCGGCTGTCGACGTGGATGACGCGGCGGCCATGCAGACCAGCTGCAGCCAGTACATCAGTTACAAGTACGTCGGCGGCGGTGGCGTGACCTACGACGACTACTTCAACGCCTCAACCGAGGTCTCGGTGGGGCTGGGGGTGCCGCTGCTCAGCAGCCAGATGGCCTCGCTGGGCGCCGAGGTCGGGTACTCCGGTGGGTCGGTGGTGCGCGTGCAGTACGAGCTGGTGGGCAAGATGGTGGCGACCATCGACGATCCAGATGCCTTCGCCGAATGCTGCGAGGAGGGCCCCAGCCGCTGCACGGGGCTGTACCTGGGCGAGTTCCTCGAGGGCAAGGGCGAGGTCTACCACATCAGCGGCAACGCCACCGGCGTCAAGGTCGGTGTGGGGGTCAAGGGGGTGGAGGCGGACGTCGACGTCAAGGACGGCGTCAGCTGGAGCCGCTCGATCCAGTTCCCCAATCCGGTCTACTTCGCCTTCAAGACCACCACGGTGCCGCCGGGGCTGGTCCAGGAATTCGAGGAGTGCGGCGACTGGCAGACCAGGATCCCCGAGAGCGGCCGCGGTCAGTACTTTGTCGGGCTGTCCGACATCGTCGAATCAGAGCGTATGGCCCGGGACCAGGCGCGCAAGGACGCCCGGGTCCAGGTGGTGCAATACCTGGGCGATGCCATCCAGGCGGGCTCCATCGAGCTGCGTAGCACCAGCGGCGGGCTGGGGGACCTGAGCACCAAGCTGCAGTCGGAGGACTTCATCCAGTCCGCGGCCACCGGGGTCGCCGAGCTGGTCAAGGACCGGGCGTGGTGTATCGAAGAACACGAGACGCCCGGTGGCATGCGCTTCGAAGCCAAGGCGTTGAGCTACCTGCCCGACAAGGAGAAGGAAAAGGCCGTGGAGGTCATCGATCCACCGGCAGAGGGGCCAGCTGAAGACCCGCCTCCGGACAAGGGACCGGCCGCTGGGGCTCCCGCCAAGGGGTCCAGATAGATGGCCCGCCGTTCGCGCGAGTTGGGTACGCTCGGTGCGCTCGCCATCATCGCGGTGCTCGCCATCGGCGCCAAGAATGCCGACCCCAAGGACGATCCCTGCCCCACGACGCCGCCCCATGGCTATGTCCTGGAGGTCGGGTACGGGGACGGCAATCAGGCCAAGGCGCTGGGAGAAGCCCGCAGCGACGCCGAAGCGCGCTTGATCCAGAAGATCTGTGCCGGCCTGTCCCATGCCCGCTGCGAGGGCATCAAACAATGGATCCGTCCGTGGAAAGATGGCCGTTACACACCGGGGAAGCGCTCCGCCTGCTCCGCCGTGGCCATCGAGGCCAACAAACTCGACCAGCTCAAGGCCGAGTCGGTGGCACTGGACCAACACCTGGCCCGACTGGCCGAGGAGGTCGCCCGGCGGGAGGCCGAGCTGCTGTACGTGGACGCCCCGGTGTGGAGCACCGGTTGCGCGGCCGGCGAGGTAGGCGCCTACCTCAAGGTCACCGTCGAGGGCCAGCTGGGCCACGCCGAGTCCCTCAAGCTGGATCTGGGCCCCGAGCGCCAGGCCGAGGCCGCCCGGCTGCGCATGCAGCTGGCCCCCGGCCCCGGCGGCGTGGTGGTGGTAGGCCTACTGCGGTTACCCGGTGATGTGGGATGGACACCGCTGGAGGGGCCCAAGTTCTCGCTGGACCTCTTCGGCGTCGATCCCGACGAGTGCGGCGCCTGCCGGCCCGACGAGGCCCTGGGCCTGGAGGACAGCGAGCTCGTCGGCGAGGACGAGCTGACCGTCGAGATCGAGATCCCCGGCAACAGTGGCCGGTATTGCGAGGGGGACGTGGTGGAGCCCATCGTGCGGGTCAACCGCCCCGCCCGGGTCCAGCTCTACAACGTCACCAAGGACGGCACCGGCTACCTGCTGTGGCCGCCGCCGGGCGGCGACGGCCGGGTGGACCATGCCGTGTCGCTGGGTGCCAGCCAGCTGACGGCGTCACCGGATGCCAGCGACGAGCGGCTGGTGGCCATCGCCGTACCGGCCGACGGCTCCTTCGGCCCGCGGGACAGCTGGACGGGATACTGCAAGGTCGCCGGTGAGTTCGGCCCCTCCCTGTACCCCGAGGGTGCAGCCATCGGCACCGCGACCTACACCGTGCTGCTCTCCGGCGGCGGCGGATGCCCGGTCTCCAACGTGGAGGGCGCGACGGCCGCGGCCTACGAGGCTCCGGTGTGCGGCCCATGAAGCTGCACCACCTGGCCTTCCGCACGCAGGAACTGGAGCGGCTCGAGGCGTTCTATCGCCAGGTCCTGGACCTCCCGGTGGTCCGCCGCCAGGAGGGCTATTCGGTCTGGCTCGGGCTCGAGACCGCCGTGTTGATGCTGGAGCAGGCCGGCGACGAGCCCGTGCCCGACGGCGCCTCGCTGGAACTGGCAGCCTTCCGGGTCAACGACGACGCTCGCCAGCGCATCGAAGGCGCCCTGTCCCAGCGGGGCATCGAAATCGAAGACCGCACCGGCTACACCCTCTACTTCCGCGATCCGGACGGCCGCCGCATCGCCGTGTCCACCTACCCCCTCGACGAGCTCAGCTGATCCCCCTCCCAGGAGTCTCCCAGGGGTCAGATCGTTTGTTATATAGTTAGCCCCTGGAGGCCTCCCCATGTCCCGACCCCTACGGCTCCAGGAACCCGGCATGTGGCACCACGTCATGAACCGCGGTGCGGCCCATCGCCCCATCGTCGATGACGATCAGGACCGCCAGATGTTCTTCGATCTGCTCGCCGAGTGCGGATCCCGGTTCCGGGTATGGACGGTCTGCGCCTGCCTGATGGACAACCACTACCACCTCCTAATCCACGACGAGCAGGGCCGCCTCAGCCGGGCCATGCGCCACCTCAACGGCGTCTACACGCAGCGCTCCAACAACCGGCACGGCCGGGACGGATCCCTGTTCCGTGGGCGGTACCTGTCCCGCGTCGTCGAGGCGGAGACCTACCTCTTCGAGGTGGCACGCTACATCCACGCCAACCCGGTCGCCGCCAAGCTGGCCCGCCGTGCCGGCGATTACCGCTGGAGCAGCCATCGGCACTACCTCGCCGGGGAGACCGTCCCCTGGCTCCGCAAGGACCTCGTGCTCGAGATGCTCGGGGATGAGCCGGAGCGACTGGCGTGGTTCGACGATTTCGTCCACGAGCGCATCGCGCCGGAGATGCAAGCGGCCCTGGAGCCGGCCCGCTGGTCCCCCGTGCTGGGCAGCGATTCCTTCGTCGACGGAATCCGGGCCCGGCTACGCAGGGAGGGCGGACTGGCGTCCAGCAGCCCCCAGGCCGCCCGCCTCGCCGCCCTCACCCCGGAGGAGGTATTGAGTACGGCACGGCGCGTGTTCGGCCGCAGCGGCGAGGAGCTGACCCGGGGCCAGCGGGGGACACTGAATCTGCCCCGGCTGATGACCCTTCTGGTGTGCCGGGATCACACCCCGGCACGGGCCGCCGAGCTGGCCGGACTCTTCGGTGTCCGTCGCCCGACCGTGGCGGTGCTGGCGGCCAAGGCCCGCAAGCTCGCCCGAACGGACGACGACGCCCGCGGCACGTATCAGTCGCTGATGGATGGGCTGGATACGCCGGTCTGGGCGACGAACTGAAACCGCCCCGCGCGGCGCGCCGGGTCTCTGGCTGGGGGCCGATCACGGACAGACGAAGGTGCCTTCCAGGTCGAGCCGCTCCTGCGGATCCGTATTGGCGAGGCATGCGCCGCTGATCGAGAAGGTACCGTTCAGCGTCGGTGTCCAGGACTCGACGGTCAGCAGATGGTCCGAGCTGAAGTCCAGCCCTACGTCCGCCTGCACGTCAGTGTCTATCCACTCCAGCTCCCACAACCCGACGCCTTCGGGCGTGTTGAACAGATCGTCGGGAACCACGGTGATGAGGAGCCCTTCGCCTATCCAGCCCTCGCTCCCCCAGAACAGCGAATAGATGTCCTCACCGACCTGCTCGCAGCTGGACAGGGAGGTGTAGGAGTAGCTGCCGGCCAACGTCCCATCGGGTACGGTGAACCACACTCCGGCGGTCTCATCGCCCCCATCATCGTCATCCGCACCGGGGGCACCCCCCACCTCGTAGGCGACGAGTTGATCGGTGATGCATGCGGCCCAGCTGGACGTCGCGACGAGGGCCAGGAGGGCCAGGAGGGCCAACAGCCTGAAAGGGAATGGCCCTATGCGGTCAATCCGGTCGGGCTGCCGCCGGCCTCCCAGATCGATGGGGTGCGACTCTCCGGGGCCCTCGGCCACGGACTACCCCCCCCCCCCGGCCGCGGGGGGGGGGGGGCCGCGGGGGCCCGCCGCGCCCCGGGGGGGGGCGCGGGCGGCGGGGGCGGCGGCGCTGCTGGCCGCCCTGGACGAGGGCGGGGCCGACGCCCGCGTGGCCGAGCTCGAGGGGCGC
>CAZDDH010000164.1:0-19732 GCA_964504165.1 uncultured Rickettsiales bacterium
TCTGGATGTGGTACTTGAGCATCTGGCTGCGCTTGTTGCCCTTGTACAGGTTGCGCATCGCCACGGACCAGATGCGCCGCGCCACCCGCCCGATGACGGCGTACTCGGCCTCCATGCCGTTGCTGAAGAAGAAGCTCAGGTTGGGGCCGAAGCTGTCGATGGGCATGCCCCGCGACAGGTAATACTCCACATAGGTGAACCCGTTGGCCAGGGTGAAGGCCAGCTGGGAGATGGGGTTGGCCCCCGCCTCGGCGATGTGGTAGCCGCTGATGCTCACCGAGTAGTAATTGCGCACCTCGTTGTCGATGAAGAACTGCTGGATGTCCCCCATCATGCGCAGGGCAAACTCGGTGGAGAAGATACAGGTGTTCTGCGCCTGATCCTCCTTGAGGATGTCCGCCTGCACCGTGCCGCGCACCGTGTGCAGGGTGTGAGCCCGGATCTGGGCGAGTTCGTCGACGTCGGGCTGGCGGCCGTGCTCCTCGGCGAAGCCGTCCACCTGCTGATCGATGGCCGCGTTGAGGAACATGGCCAGCATCATCGGCGCCGGCCCGTTGATGGTCATCGACACCGATGTGGTCGGGGCACATAGATCGAAGCCGGCGTAGAGCTTCTTGATATCGGCGAGGGTACAGATGCTCACACCCGATTCGCCGATCTTGCCGTAGATGTCCGGGCGATCGTCGGGATCGTTGCCGTACAGCGTTGCGCTGTCGAAGGCCGTGGACAGGCGGGCCACGTCGTCCCCGGCGGTGAGGTAGTGGAACCGCTTGTTGGTCTGCTCCGGCGGCCCCTCACCGGCAAACTGCCGTCGCGGGTCCTCTGCCGTGCGCTTGAAGGGATACAGCCCTGCGGTGAACGGGAAGTGGCCGGGCAGGTTCTCCAGCAGGCGCCAGCGCAAGATTTCACCGGGATCCCGGTATCGGGGCACGGCCACCTTGGGGATTCGGCTGCCGGCCAGGCTCTTGCTGGCCAGGTCGACGTGGATATCGCGCCCCCGCACCTGGTAGGTGTAGACGTCCTCGCCGTAGGACTCCACGATCTGGTCCCAGCCGTCGAGCAGCTGCTTCGATTCGGCGGTCAAGGTGCCGTCCCAGTGCTCCTGGCAGCCCTGCAGCGCCGAGGCGTCCGCCCCATCCGGCAGCTGCTCCACCGCCTGCTCCAGGTGCCACCGCTGACGGGCGGCTTCCGCCTGGGCGTCGGCATGGGCGCGATGCTCGCGGCAGGTACGGGAGATCTCGGCGAGATAACGCATCCGCACGGGGGGGATGATGGCGCCACGATCCGAAGAGACCTTGGAGTCCGGCGTCGGGATGGTGGTCTCCCACTCCGTGCCGTTGATCTCCTTCAGCAGCCCGCGTAGCCCGTGGTAGAAGGCGTCCACCCCGTCGTCGTTGAAGCGGCTGGCGATGGTCCCATAGACATTGAGGTGCTCGTCCTCGATGGCCGGATCGAACAGGTTGTTGCTACGGCGCACCTGCTTGCGCACCGCCTTGAGGGCGTCCTTGCTGCCGCGGCGATCGAACTTGTTGAGCACGATCAAGTCCGCCACGTCGATCATGTTGATCTTCTCGAGCTGCGTGTGGGCGCCGAACTCCTGGGTCATCACATAGATGGACCGATCGCTGACATCGACGATGCCGCGATCCGACTGGCCGATACCGCTGGTCTCCACCAGGATCAGGTCGAACCCGGTCGCCTTGAGGGCGCCGACGATGTCGGCAGTAGCCTCGGACATGGATCCGCTGGCGCCGCGAGTGGCCAGTGAGCGCATGTAGACACGGGGATTGTGGATGGCGTTCATCCGGATGCGGTCGCCCAGCAGCGCTCCCCCACCCTTCCACTTGGATGGATCGATACTGACCACAGCGATGGTGCGCTCCGGCTCGTCGCGCAAGAAACGATGGATCACCTCGTCCACCAGGGAAGATTTTCCCGACCCCCCCGTGCCGGTGAGCCCGATGACCGGCACGCTCGCGTCGGCGGATGCCACCGTGATCCGGTCCTTCAGCGCCTGGCGCAGGGACGGATCGAGCTCGTCCATACGCTCCACCAGGGTCACGACCCGCGAGAGCACCATGGGCTGGCTGGCGTCGATGTCGCCGGTGATCTCCCACTGATCGCCGTTCTTGGTCAGCGGCAGCAGGCCCTCGCCCGAGAGTTCCACCTGCACCGGGTCCGAGTCCGCCCGCTGCATCATGTCGTTGATCATGCCCTGCAGGCCCATCACCCGGCCGTCTTCCGGGGAGTAGATGCGCCCCACGCCGTACTCGTGCAGTTCCTCGATCTCCTCGGGCACGATGACGCCGCCCCCACCGCCGAAGATGCGGATGTGGGAGGCCCCTTTTTGTTCCAGCAGGTCCACCATGTACTTGAAGTACTCGATGTGCCCGCCCTGGTAGCTGCTCAAGGCGATACCGTGGGCGTCCTCTTCGATGGCGGCGTCCACCACCTCCTCTGCGGCCCGGTCGTGGCCCAGGTGGATGACCTCGCAGCCGCTTTGCTGCAGGATCCTTCGCATGAGGTTGATGGCGGCGTCGTGGCCGTCGAAGAGGCTGGTCGCGCTGACGAATCGCAGGCGGTTACTGGGGGTATAGACTTCGGGCTGATCGGCCATGTTCGTCTCCGGAATTTGGGCCCCACGCGGCGTGGGCGTGGGCTCGGCGTCAGGAGTCTACCTGAGACGGCGGCGGATCGGTCTCGCCTTCTTCTTCCGTCTCCTCGTCGCTGGGGTAGACCGGCTGGGGGGTCCGGTACTCGCCGCCCTTACGCTGGGCCGCCAGCTTGTCCTGCAGGTTCATCGCATGCAGGGCGTGGCAGGCGTCACCAGCAGTAAACAGGTAGTACTCATACTGATTTTCTTTGAAGGAATCGAGCCGGTCGAAGACCCCCATGTCCTGGAGCTGCTTCACCGACGTGTACATCGCGGTCTCGGCGAACACCAGCTGCTGCCGGTGCTCGGCGGTGGGCACGAAGGTCCCGTTGAGCTCCGCCTTGGCTTCGGCTTCGAGGAAGTGCCCCAGGTATTTGACCCGCTGCTCCACGAACAGGGGCGCCATGTTGGGGGCCTCCGTCAGGGCGGCGTTGACCGCCTCGATCTCACGAACCATGCGCCAGAACAGCAGGTCCATCTGGTAGGCCAGGCGGGCGCTCAGATCGGGTGTGCCGAAACCAGCGGCCACGCAGGCATCGGCGCCCATGAACAGGTGCGTCCCACCGCAGGTGTAGCGGAAGATACCCTGGCGGCGTTTCTCGTACGTCGTCTCGCCGGCCTGGCGGATGTCGTCGAGGAAGCGGGACTCCCGCTCCAACTGACTGACCATCTGCTCCGTCATCACCCGCATGTCCACCGTGTGGCCCTCGTGGGTGACGAAGGTGTTCTCTCCCTCGTGGGCGGTTTGGCAGATGGCCTGGGCCGTCCAGGGGGTCTCGTTGGCGTCCTTGAACGGATTGAGCTGGTCTTCCGGCGCATACTCGAAGCGCCACTTGGCGTCCGCGACGATGCGATCGATACGTTCGTCCTGGATGCCGACCTCGACGAGGGTCTTGACCGTCTGGTCGGTGTGGGCGTCCACACGGGCCCCCCCCGGCTCGTCGATGGGGAACACCATCACCTCACGGCCGTGCTGCTGCTCGGCCACGAGGAAGTTGTCCAGCAGGTGCTCGCCCGCCGGCTTGCTGTCTGTCGTCAGGTGCCGCGGCCCCCACACCAGCGTGCCGTGCATCAGCAGCCACGGCTGTTCCGGATCCCGCGTCCAGCGGTCCACCACGCGCTGCAAGATGACGATGGCATCCTGCCGCAGCGCGGCCAGTTCGGGATTCGTCTCGAAGACCGCTTCAGCGGCGGTGGGTTCCTCCACCGGCGGGGGCTCCACCTCGGTGGGTGTTCGATTGAGCCACATGGCGACCAGGGCCACGACGACGGCCCCCAGCACGATGCCAGGTACCAGATAGGGGGACCCCTTACTGGACGGGGCGGTTCCCGATGGCTCGTTCTTCCCCCCCGGTGACGCCTTGCTGTTCCGCTTACGACTCACTGACTGAGGTCCACCTTGTGGATCTCGTCACCCGCGGTCACATACAAGTAGTCCATCAACGGGCTCACCGCGATGCGCATCTTGTCCTTGGCGTTGGCGAACATCTGCATCTTGCGGACGAATTTGCCCTTCTTGTTGTAGATGTAGAGCCAGCCGGCATCGGTGGCGATGTAGAGGTTGTCCTCGGCGTCGGTGGCCAGGTCCCAGTCCTCGCTACCGTCCTCGGGGACCTCCTTGCGCAGGAAGCTGCCCTGCCGGAATCCGTCCTCGATGGCGTACTCGATGATCTCGCGGTTCTGATGGCGGACCAGCAGTTTGCCGTCCACGATCACGGCGCCCAGGATCTCCGAGGATGTCTCGAACTTGACGATCTGCTCGCCGGTCGGTTTGAAGGCCCAGACTTCCTTGTCGATCATGAAGTAGAAATCGTCGCCCCACCAGCTGATGATGGGGGTGCCGCAACCGCGGCCGTAGCCCACGTAGGCGTCGCTGGGGATGCTGAAGTTCCCGATCTGGGCGCCCTCTTCGTTGAAGGTCTGGACGCGCTTCTTGGCATCGATCACCGCGACGATATCGTAGTTGCCGATGGCCACGTAGGTGGGCTGCTCGAACTCCATCGGCCCTTCACCCGGGGACGCGCCCGTGGCGTAGGGGTCGCCCTCGACGCCAAACCAGCTCCAGGCCACGCCGGCCTCCTTGCCGTAGGCACCTTCGACGCGGCCATCCTGGGTGAACCATTGCAGGCGGTTGTTGCCCACGTCCGCCACATAGATCCGGCCACTGGTGTTGACGTCGATGGAAAGGGGCTCACCCAACCCGTTGAGAGCGCCCGGCTCCAGGCCGGTCGTCCCCCAGTTGGGAATGTTGTGACGCTTGGAAGAGATCAGCACCTCGTGGGCCCGGAAGGCCTTGACCAGGTCCTCGAGCCAGTACTGGTCATCGCCCACGGCGCGCGCAGCGGCGGTCTCCAGGTAGGGGATCACGTTGACGTCCTTGAGCCGCTGTAGCCTCTCCACCGCCTCCGGGTCGAGCTCGATGTAGCTGCCGCGGAATCCCAGCGGCGCGTATTCCTGGACCTTGCTCCACATGAAGTGGGGGCCGTGGACCGCTGCCGAGGCGAGGTACTTGAAGTTTTCCGAGTACTCGTCGCCGTTCTTGCACTTCTTGTAGGACTCCTTGCGCGATTCCTCGTAGGCCTCCTGGTTGGCCTCGTACTCGCGGCTCTCCATCCACTTGTCGAGCTTGGGCGCGGCGTCGGCCGGCTTGGCCGGATAGTCGAAGGCGATCTCGGAGATGTGCGTATTGTCGAAGATCGACCCGGAATACACCTCCTTGATCACGACGCGGACCTTGCGGATCGGCTTGCTGCCGGTGCGCAGCTCGGTGCGCGTGTACCGATCACCCAGCTCCATCGTCTTGGTGACCTCACCGTCTTCGGTGGTCAGGATCACGTCGGCGCGCTTGATGCGATTCTGCTCGGAGAAGCGCTTCGAGCCGTCGGAGTAGTCCCCGCCCCAGATGGAGATGGTCGTGATGTCCGTCAGCTCGCCGAGATCGATCTCGATCCACTCGTCGATCCCCTCGCCCGCCTGGCCTTCGGTCCAGGAGGTCTCCAGGAGCCCATCGAAGGCCATGGCAGCGCTATGGTCGGTCTCGCTGTCGTCGTACGAGCTCGAGGCCTTGACCCCGACCTTGGCCGCTGCCGGGATTGTCAGAACAGATGCCATCACGGCAACCAGCAACCAATGTCCGTATTTCATGATTTTACCTCCTCCTTCAAGAGTGGTGCTTTGTCGTACCAGAGCGGGTAAATCAACGTCAAGGTGAACGGACGGGTGGGCCCGCTGTTTATTTTCCAGGATGTAAAGAGAACGTCAGGGAAGCAGGAAACGGACGCGATCGAGGTTATCCCAGCCCAGATAGGCGTGATCCTCGACGATTCCCGTGGGGTAGGGCCGCATCTGGGCAAAGCCGTCGAACGCCTCGACGGGCAGCGGCTTCTCGCACCAGGGATTGTGGTACACGCGCATGCTGAACACGGCGCGATCCCGCTCCCAGGTCTTGTCGATCATCAAGACAGCAGACAGCAACCGAGCCTGGGGCTGGGCAAAGATGGCCTCGCCGCGGCCGTTGGGCTGGTACCGCTTGACGCACTCGGTGCGCCCCCCGCGCGTGGTCCAGTTGAAGGTGAAGTTGGCCTTGTTGTAGAGGAAATCTTCCAGGTAGTTGGCCGGTAGATCCCACTCCTCGTTACCGAACAGCACCAGAACCAGCGGAGTGTCCTGCCCCGCCTGGGCGACCAGCGCCTGCAGCCGCTCTTCCACCACGGCGCCGAGCTTGATCAGCACGTGCGGGGTGCGCAGCGGCGTGATACGGAACTTGACCAGATCCGTCCTGGGCTGACGCAGCCGGTCCAGGATGGAGAATTCCAGATGGATGTGGTCGTCGCGGTATTCGGCGTACTTCCCTTCCCAGTTGGTGTCCTCGAGGCTGTTGAGCCAGACCTCCAAGGCACGCCGGATCGGCTGGGGATCGAAGTCGAATGGGAGCCAGCGCTTGAGATAAACGCTGAACAGGAAACGATGCTCGATACCGCCGAGTTCCCGCAGCAAACGGCGGAAAGGCCTCATGCTGCCCCGCACCTGGATCTCGGGGATGAACGACTGCACCGCAGCGGCAAAGCTCCCGTGCCCATTGGGCAGAGCGATGGCCAGGGATTCGTTCTCTGTGTCCGGGTAGGTCAGGATCTTCATCGAGTTGTTCAGCGCGAGCTCGTGCAAGACCATCTCGGTGAATGCCTGGAAGAACTCCTGATTGTCCAGTGACTGGAGCCGCTCGCGATAATGGTCCTGAGCGTCTTCACGCAGCCGACCGAACCAGCCGTCTATCTGTTCCTTGAACGCAAGGATCGCCGGCTCGTTGCGCTGGCACAACGTGACCACGAAGGACTGGCTGGGCGTTGGAACTTCCTCGATACCCGCGAGGAATTCCTCGGTAAAAAGGGTCCCCATGACTCTCCTGTCTCCCGGAACGTACCCGGTGGGGCCTGCTCATAGCGAGCAGTTCGCACCATTATTCCGGAATCGGGGGTCTCGCTGCAATCCCAGGTTGCGATCCCGCCTGTTTGCGCACGTGATCTTTAGATTGCTCCGCCCCGCATGCGATGGCAAGATGCCAGCCAACCGCTCGGCAATTTTACGAACTTACCCATGGACTCGCGACAGCTTCTTGAGGATCTCGCACAACGACTACCCGATGGGTTCCTGCCCGGTCTGTACCGTGCTGCGTCCATCGATCGGGCCAAATTCCTCGTGCAACTGCAGAACCGGGGGCTCTCCATCGGCTACCTCGAGGACCTGGCGAGACTGGATCTGGCCCTCATCCAGCCGGTAGCCGAGTCATTCGTGCGATCTTCGAGGAGGGTTTCCGCTCTATCGGGTGTCGGATCGGGTATGGCCGGCTGGGTGGCCATCGCTCCCGAAGCCGGGCACGCCGCCGCCATGCTGCTCAAGCTGGCCCAGCGGCTGTCTCTGCTGTACGGCATCGACTACACGACGCCGGAGGGCGAACTCCACCTGTGGAAGGCGATCGCCGAAGCGGTGGGAGTCGAGGAGAAGATGGAGGGCGTCGTGGATGCGGCGAAGCAGTTCCCGGAGATGTTGAAATCCGGGCGGGCCATCCACAACCCGATGGTGCGGCAGCTGGCCCAGGCCGTGATGAAGCGATTGATCCTCCGGATATCGGCCCCGTTCGGGAGAATGGTGCCGATCATCGGCGGCGGGATCGGTGGTTGGTCCAATTACCGGGAGATGGGCCGGGCCGGGCATCGTATGATGCGTTATTACGAACGGCGTCGTGACACCATCGCCGACGCCGGCGCCCGGGAAATCGAAGTCGAGATCGTACGTTGAATGGAATGCTGGAACCGAAGTTCGCACGGTAGGAGCTAGATATGGATGCACCAACCCTGGTCACGTGGATGCTGATCGGAGAGACCAACCTGGGCACGTGGGAGATCATCGCGGGCGCAGACTGGGTGGTCAAACTCACCCTGCTGGTCTTGCTCCTGTTCTCGTTGCTCAGCTGGGCCATCATCGTGTTCAAGGGCATCGTGATCATGAGGGGGCAGCGGGCGTCTCAACGGTTCCTGGAGCTCTTCTGGAATTCGTCCAGCTTCGACGAAGCCTATAACGCAGTCGGCCAGTTCCCCAGCGGCTCCGTGGCCGGCGTATTCAAAGCCGGCTTTGCCGAGATGAAGAAGATCAAGGAGAAGAAGGAGGAGGGCCTGACCGGCAAGCTGTCCACGGTGGACATCGTCGGGCGGGCCATGCGGCGCGAGACCACCGTCCAGATCGGCGTCTTGGAGCGCCTGGTCCCCTTCCTGGCGACCGTCGGTAGTTCTTCACCGTTCATCGGCCTGTTCGGCACGGTCTGGGGCATCATGCGGGCCTTCCAGACCATCGGCGTCACCGGAGAGACCTCGTTGCAAAGCGTCGGTCCTCACATCTCCGAGGCGCTCATCGCCACCGCGGTGGGCCTGTTCGCAGCCATCCCGGCGGTGATGTTCTACAACTTCTTCGTCAACCGCATCCGCGCCGAAGGCCAGGTGATGGACAACTTCACCTATGACTTCCTCAACATCGTCGAGCGGCATTACGGGAACTAGGAGCCTTCCGTGAATAGGCTTTCGAAGCGAAAATTCGAGAGGTGCATTAGCTCAGACCCCCGAGATATGGGGGAATATCGGGCTATATGCACCATATCTTGGGGGTCTGAGATGATGTGCATGGCGGATTTGCAGCCGAAATCGCTATTTACGGAAGGCTCCTGACGATGGGTATGCAGGTCCCACAGGATGAAGGATCAGGGCGCGGGCGGGGCGGCACCGTGCTGTCGGAGATCAACGTGACGCCGTTCGTCGACGTGATGCTGGTGCTGCTGATCATCTTCATGGTGACCGCACCCATGCTCACCCAGGGAATCGAGCTGGACCTGCCGCGGGTCCGTGGCGAGACCCTCATCGAGGACGACGAGCACCCGCTGGTGATGGAGATCGATGCCGACGGCACGCTGTACCTCAACGAACACGAGTTCACCCTCGACGAGGTGCAGGTCAAGTTGCCGGCCATCTACGCCGAACGGGACAAGAAGGAGCTGTTCATCCGCGCCGATGGTTCGGTCACCTGGGACTACCTGGCCCAGGTGATGGCGGCGGCCCGGCTGGCGGGCATCGCCCAGGTGGGGATGGTGACCGAGGCCGTACAGATCGAGAACGAAGAAGCCGAGGAGAGTGAGGGCAAGTGAACGGGGGCAAGCGCCACGATCAGATGATCATCTTCTGGGCGGTCGGCCTGCCGCTGGCGGGCTTCGCCCATGCCCTGTTGCTGATCCTGGTCCTCGTCTCCCGCGGGCCCAGCCAGGCCATCATTCCCGAAAACGTGATGGAAGTGGCCATGGTGACCTTGCACCGGGACGCCAACGTGCTGCCGGAGAAGGTGATGGTGGCGCCCCCGGTGGTCACTGGCGACATGGGCGTCATCGAGGAGCCACCGATCCCGGACCAGATGATCCTCGAGACCCCCGATGCGGAGGAGGACGAGGGCGAGGAGAAGGAACCCGAGTCAGAGGAGGAGCGCGTCGAGAGGAGCGAGCAGATCGCCAAGCTCGACACCAGCGACATCGACGCGGACACCGGCCCCGAAACCCACCTGCCCACTGACCCGGATTCGAATGTAACCGACCTGCGGGAGGTCTACATGCATGGGTCGGGCACCAACGTGGCCGATCCGGAGCTCGCGGCCTATATCCGCGACTGCAAGGATCGGATCATGAAGAAGTGGCACGTGCTGCCAGCCGTGGCTAACGAGAACCCGGATCTCTCCGTCGTGATCGGCGTGATCATCGATAACAAGGGCAAGATCAAGAAGGCCAAGATCGTGGACCCGTCCGGGAACCGCCAGTACGACTCGGCCACCTATCGGGCCATCAAACAGATGGGGAGCCTGCCCGCACCGCCCAGCGAAAAGATCATGGAGTTTGCGAAGGACGGGGTATTCATCCGCTTCAAGGCCAGCGACAAGGTATTCTGATCTTTCTGACATCAATCAGCGCGCGTGGTAATAGGAACGAAGTCGAAAGTTGATGGTGATGTTCCATAATTGGAAGCCAATGTTGAATTCGTGGTCCAGATGGATAGGGATCGCCCTTTACCTGGTGTTGATGGCCACTCCAGCGCGGGCAGAGATCTATATCGACGTGCACGGTTCCGAGGGCGATTTCCCCCTGGCGGTACCGGACCTCAAGGTGTTGGGTAAGAAGCACGAATCCGCCGCTGCCATGCTCAGCACGCTCCGCAAGGACCTGCTCATCAGCGGCTGGTTCCGGATGCAGGATCCCGACTCGTTCCTGGAGAACCCTCAGAAGACCGGCCTGCGCATCGACGAATTCAGCTTCGACGACTGGCACACCATCGACACGGCGGGCCTGGTCAAGGCGGGCTACGAGGTGGATGGGCAGACCCTCAAGGTCGAGGTCCGCATCTACCACGTCATCGAGCAAAAGATGATCCTCGGCGATGTCATCAACGGCACCATCGACGATCCGGAATCGCTGGCCCACGAGGTCGCCGATACCGTCATCGAGGCCTTCACGGGTGAGCCCGGCCCCTTTTCCAGCCGCATCGCGTGCGTCACCACGATCACCGGCAACAAGGAGATCGCCCTCGTAGATCTGGCCGGCCGGGTGAACACCCTCACCCGCAACGGTGAGATCAACCTCTCCCCGGCCTACCACCCCAACGGTTCCAAGGTCGCCTACACCAGCATCAAGGCGGGCAACTGGGACCTGTACGTGATGGACCTCGCCACCAAGCAGGAGACCAAGGTCAGCAGTCACCCCGGCATCAACTCCGGCGCTGATTTCAGCCCGGACGGGTCCCACATCGCGCTGACGCTGAGTTACGTCGGGGATTCGGAGATCTACGCCATCGGCGCCACGGACGGGGGCAACGCCACCCGGCTGACGAGCAGCTGGGGCATCGACGTCAGCCCCGACTGGTCACCGGACGGCACCAAGATCGCTTTCACCTCGGGGCGGCAAGGTGGGCCGCAGATCTTCGTGATGGACCGCTCGGGCGGGCGGGTCTCCCAGCTCACCTTCGGCGGCAACCACAACGTCTCCCCCGTGTGGTCTCCGGACGGCTCCAAGATCGCCTTCGCCGGCCGGGACAAGGGGCGCTTCGATATCTTCGTGTGTGACGCGGACGGCAGCAACATGCGCCGCCTGACCCAGTCCCCCGGGGACGACGAGGATCCCACCTGGTCGCCGGACGGGCGCTACATCGTCTTCTCCAGCGACCGGGAAGGCGGCGCAAAGCAGCTCTTCATGATGACCTCGGACGGCCGGAACATCACCCGCATCACCGACGGCAAGGGCACGTTCACCAATCCGGACTGGTCACCGGCCATTTCGCGGTGAACTCCCTCCCCGCCTTCCTTCAGCTACCACCGCGCCTGGCCGGCGTGGACATCGGTACGAACACCTGCTCGATGGTCATCGTGGGCCGGGACTCCCCGGGGGGCCGATACCAGATCCTCGAGGACTATTCGGTGGTGGCCGGGCTGGGGCGTCAACGGGGTGCGGACGGCACCTTGCATCCCGACTCCATCGACCGGGTGCTCTCCGTGCTCGGGATGTTCCGCCGTCGGCTGGTGATGCAGGACGTCCCTCGCATCGTCACCGGAGCGACCGCCGCCGCCCGTCAGGCCCCCAACGGGCACGCCTTCGCCCACGAAGCAGGGCAGCGGCTGGGGGTTCCCGTGGAGATCTTGTCTGGGACCGAGGAGGCGGATGCCACCTTCGCCGCGGTCTCCGCCGAGTTCGCCCCCGAAGGCAAGCTGACCATGATCGACGTGGGGGGCGGTTCTACCGAAGTCGTCTGCGGCGAGCCGCAGGATCTGCAGAGGAATTCACTCCCGATGGGGGCGGTGGTTTGCACCGAGCGGCAGCTGGCTTCCCGTGTGCCACCACGGCAAGGAGACCTGGAACGGCTCACCGAGGAGGTGGAACGATCCCTCGAGCCTGCCTGCGCGCGGGCGGACTGTGTGGTGGGTGTAGCCGGCACCGCGACGACCCTGCTGGCCGTGTCTCGCGCCATCGAGCCCTACGACGCCAGCAAAGTCCACGGAGCGACCATCACGGCGGACGAGCTTGCGCAGACCGAGGCCCGCATGATTCCCATGACCGTCGAGGAGATCGCTGCGTTGCCGGGCATGCAGGCCGGGCGAGCGCCGTTCATCGTGGCGGGTAGCCGCATCCTGCGCGCGGCTCTGGAGGCCCTGGGGGCAGATGGTTTGACGGTGAGCGACCGGGGATTGCGCTTCGGGTTGCTGTACCGAGAGTTCCCACAGCTGCGGATCGATTGACACCCACGGTCAAGGGGGGACCTACATCGCCCCCACCGAGAAGTGCAGGGCCATACCCTGGTACCACATCTCGTCGTTGCGCTTGGGGAAGAACAGGGGCGACTGCTGGCCCAGCTGGACTCCGCCGTCGAGGCGCAACGGCCCCACCGGCGTTTTGACCCGCACGCCCAGCCCGGCCGAGGTACGGATCCAGGGGTCCAGGCCCCGGTCCAGCTCGTCGCTGTCCTCGCCGGAACGCAAGAAGGCGTTGCCGCCATCGACGAATACGATCATGTGCCAGCTATCCGAGCGGCTTGTGGGGACCTTCATCTCCACGTTGAAGCTATAGAACACATCTCCACCGACCGGGACGCGAACCGTGCCTTCGGTGAAGCCATCGTCGGTCAGCGACATGGGGCGTTCCACGGTGGGGCCCAATGTCTCCAGACGATAGCCACGCACGGAGGTGACGCCACCGAGACGGTAGCGGTATTCGATGGGGAGCATCTCGGTGTCCGGCCCCAGCCAGCCGATGCCCCACTCGATGCTGGAGGCAATATCGAATGCGCGGAATCCCCATTGCCGCTCCGTGGCGTCCCCGAGGGGGAGGTACATGGTGAAGCGATGGCGGAACTGGCCAAAGTGCTCCTGGCTCAGGGTCCCCAGATCCGTGCCTTGGATCTCTAACTTGTGGTGTATCCCGCGTGTGGGATTGAACGGATCATCCTTCACATCCAACCGCACGGTCGCCTTGAACAGACCCAACCGGCGCAGGCTCGCGGGCGTCGTATCTGCGCCCAGGAGGCCCAGGAAACGGCTTCCGAAGTCGGGATCAACCACGTCGGCTGCGCACAATTCGGCGGCTGGATCCGCGTCTTCAGGATAACGCCAGATCAGGTCGTACCCCCCCAGCACCCGTAGGTTCGTCTTCACGCCCTTGAGTTTTCTGGGCGTCGGCAGCTCCGGATCCCAGACGGCGGCCAGGCCCAAACCGTACCGTTGAACGATGTAGGTAGGCTGCAAGACCCGCTCGTTGAGCAGTACGCGCACGCTGGCACGCACGCGAGCCCGGGGGATGTAATCCAGATCATAGCCCGTGACGAGTTTCCACTCGGACTGCACAGGATTTGACGAACCGAGGCTCTCCAATCCGGATATCTGCCGCACCAGCAGCTCGATGTTCTCCCAGTCGATGCCCCAGTGGAAATAGGTCGTCCATCGGTGACCCACGCCGCCGATGTTGGACACGTGGTTCTCGGCCACCAGCCGGGCCCCTTCCGCCGAGCTGATCCCGGGGCCCAGCAGCAGACGCCAGCGCTTGCGCTCCCCCACCTCGATCAGGACGTCCCTGACCCTGGAGCTCGTGTTGAGCGGCCGCACCCGGATCTGGCTGAAGAGTCCGGTTTCTTTCAATCGGGCCTGGGATTTTTCGACCTCGCGGGTACGCCATACACGGCCGGGTTCCATGCTCAGCTCGTTGCGGATGACCCAGCTGCGCGTATGGCGGTTACCCCGCACCAGGACCTTGCCGAAGCGCACCTGCTGGCCCTCGTTGATGTCCCAGATCAGCGTCGCCTCGGTGCCGTCCTCCGAAAAATCAGCCGTCGACTCGATGCGCACATCCATGTAACCCCGGTCGCCATAGAGCGCGTGAAGATCGGCCAGTGTCTGGTCCACCTCGGGACGGCGTAGCGGCTGGCCGAGCAGCGGCTCGACGAGCTTGTGGAGCCGCTCGTCGCTGACCCGCCGGTTGCCACGGATCTCGACGTCACGCACGGTGGTCATGACGCCCTCCGCGATGGTCACACCGACCACCGTGCGCTGGGGCAGAGCCCCGCGGGGAATCCGTTCCACCTCCATCAGGGTCACCACGGGGTCCATGTAGCCCATCGAACGGTAGCGGTACTCCACATCCTCGATGCCCGCGGCCAGCCCCTCGTCGGTGACCCGCGGCCGGCCCAAGGGGACGGGATAGGACATCTGGTCACGCAGCATCAGCCGCAACTCGCGGTCCTTCAGCACCGTGTTGCCCTTGACCCCCAGGTCCTGGCTACTGGCCAGAACGGACAGGGGGCCGGGTATGATGATGAACTCCAACCGCTTGATGTCCCCTACCTCCTCCAGCTCCCCCTCCACCCGGACCTGGTGGTAGCCCAGCTCCTGGTAGGTCTTATGGACCCGTGTCACCGCAACCCGGACGTAGCCGGCACTCAGCCAACGTTCGTTCTCGACACCGATGGCCCGCCGCAGACGTAGATTCCGCCGGTCTCGGGGGCCCAGCGTGTTGAGGCCGTCTGGCTTGCCCGAGCCGTCCGATTCGACGAAAGCGACTTCCACCCGGCGGCCGGGCACGATGTTGTAGATGATGCTCACTTCGCGGCGCGCCGGATCCGCCTCGACGAGGGGGGTGAGGACCCGCGCCTCCAGGTAGTCCTGCTTGCGGAAGAGCTTCTCCAGGCCCTGGCTCCGGGCCTCCAGCTTGGAGCGCTGGAACCGCTTACCCTCCATCAGCGAGGCGCGGATATGAGACCGCAGCTTTCGCTCGGACAACCCGGCACCGGGGTTGAACTGGATGGATGCCACCGTGTAGGGAAGACTGGGCGCCACCTCCAGTTCGACGATCAGCTTCTCGGCGTCCAGCATCCGCACGGTGGGAGTCACCTGCGCCTCCAGGTACCCCTCGGAGGCCAGCTGGAACTCCAGCTCCCGGGCCATCAACTCGCCGTCGCCGTCAAAGAAGCGATCCCCCCGGCGGATGGTGAGCCCGTCCCGCGCACGGGCAGGGGTGGTCGTCGCCGGCAATCCCGTGATCACCACGCGCTGGATCTGGGGGCTGGGCACCAGGTGGAAGGTCACGAATAGCCGGGCGCCGTCCGGCATCACCGTGGCATACACCTCCTGGAAGATGCCCAGGCTGTACAGCAGCTCGATGGAGCGCCGCACATCACCGGGGCGGTAGATCCCCCCCACCTCCACCTCCACGAGGTAGCGCAGCTCGGCCACCTCGACGGATGGGGGCGCGTCGAAGATGACCTCCTCCACCGCCAGCCCGGCATAGGTGGTCGAGTCCGCCCACCCCCGCAAGGGCAACGCCAGGACCACCAGTAGCAGGATCAGTCGCCCTCGATGACCCATCGCATGTCCAGGGAGGTGTCCCCGATCTCCCCCAGGGCGCCAAGCGTATTCTCCGGGCGCTGGTACCACGAGGGGATCAGGTGCAGGTTTCGCCCCACTCGCCAGTCGAGCTGGAGGCCAATGTTGCGCATGTCCAGGGGGTTGAACGACAGGCTGCCGGTCAAACGGTTGGGGACGAGCTCCTTTCCGATCATCAGGCGCATGCCCGAATAGTTACCACTGGATGTGTAGTCCGGTACAACCTCCAGGCGATCGGGCACCCAGTCCCGCTCACCGGTCCGCTCGCCGGAAGACTCGCGTACCTGCTCCATGAGGTACCCCAGGCCGATATTGCCGGCCTGGGTGGCCAGCGCCATCATGTCGGCGCCGCCCCCGAAGCCCTGCAGCTCGTCCATGGTCACACCGAACAACAGCAGGGCGTTGATGTCCGCCTCGGACAGGGATGGATTGCTGGAGCCAAAGATGGTCATCGCGCCCGGATCCGATAGGAAACCCTCGATCTCGTACGTGATGGCGTACCGTTGCTTGGCCGTGGAGACGTCCGTGTTCAGCCCCAGGGTAAACCGGGGATCGAGGGACCACTCGTCCGGGAAATCGAAGATGCCGCTGATGAGGTCGAACTCGTGGCCCTTGAACCAGATACGCCCTCCGCTGACGGCCCTGAGGGAACCGTCTAGCCCTACCCGCTCCGTGTTGCCGAATACCCTCACCTCTCCTTCGGCGTCGGCCTGGCCCAGGTTGTTGGAGATGCCGAAGCCTCCCTCGCTGCGGACCGTGATGTCCAGGCCCAGGTTGAGCCCCTTGCCCTGCTCCTCTTCCCCGTCGCCGCCGGACCGCTTGTACCGACTCCCTGGCCGTATGATGGAGGACTGCCAGTTGAAATCGTCGCGATAGGTCATCTCCTCGACATCCACGGTACCGGAGAGCTCCACGTTTGGAACGGTACCGGTCAGATCCAGGTCCGCCGTCCCCCGTGCCCTGGGCAGGAAGCTCGGGTATTTCAACCAACAATCCACGCAGGTGGCGTGCACGTCGTAGCTGTGGGGTCGGCCACCGGCGAATTGGATGCTGCTGTCCACGAATCCCTCGATGGCTCCACCGCCCAGCATGCCGGCAAAACGCTCCACGAGCACCTTGTTGTCCCTCAACATGAAGCGGGCATCGTCCACCTGCAGTGGGTGGGGGAAATGGATCGAACGCACGCTGCCCTGTTCGAGCTCGAGCCAGGCCGTCACATTGGGCCCAGTGCGGTCGCCGGTCACGTTGAGGAACAACTCGGTCCGCTCCGCTTCACAACGGCCCATGTCTGGCACAAAGATGTCCACCAGACCGATATCCAGCTCCCCCTGGGCAGTCAGATGGATGCGTTTCCCCGGGCCGACCGTCCCCTCGACGGTCAGGTCGCTCCGTGGGCCGGTCAGACTAAAATCTTCGATGATCAGATGGTCCCCATCGACCCGTAGCCGGATGGGGCTACTGTTGGCCAGCCGCTGCTCCTCCCGTTCCAGCTCGATGCGGATGTCCTCCATGAGGATGTCGTGGTCCGGTGTGCCCTCCAGATGCCCGTTTCCCTCCATGTGCCCGTCGGACACCAGGCGTACGGGTCCCGCGGCCAGGGTGCGGGGGGACAGCAGTAGGTGCAACGGCACGTTGGACCAGTCCACGGTGAACTCGTAGGCTCCCCCCTTGTGGGTATCGACCTTGGCCCACAGGGCGTTTGATGGCCGGCCCAGCAAGGTGCCGTTGAGCACGAGCAACCCGCTGTCGCGGAGCATCACCTTGACGGTCGAGTCCCCCAGCGTGGCGCGGCGGTACTGGGTCTCCGTCAAGCCGATCGTGCCGTGCACAAGCGGGCGTTTGACCGTGCCCCACAGGTGGACCTTGGCGGCCAGCTTCCCCTCCAGGGGGAGCTGGGTATTTTGCATCAGTGTCACCTGATCCAGGTCCATCGCGTAGGACATCAGCTCGAAGTTCATCGGCCCGTGGGAGTCGATGTAGCCCCGCCCGTAGATCCCACCCCGGCCCTTCCTGAAGTAGGCGTCGGTGAGGGTGAATCGCCCTCGGCGCGCCGTGAAATCCAGGTCTGCCGACGAGAACTGCTCCCCCAGCAGGGAGACCCCGCGGGCGTGGACCTTGGCCGTGCCGTCCAGCTCCTTCCATGGCCCGTTCACGTGGATGTGCCCGTCGAAGAGCCCGGCCACGGCCAGATCGGGGGCCAAGATCCCGATCATGTCCTCCATCCGCGCGTCGTCGAACCGGAACGCCCAGTCCATCGTCATGGGCTTGCCGAACATCAACCGGCCCTCGCCGGTGTAGACGGTCTCCCCGAGATTGGCCACCAGATCGGCGAAGACCAGATCCTCTCGGGCGTGCCAGAAGATATCGGTGTCCACGCGGCCGAGGCTGTAGCCCATCATCTCGAAGTCGGTCAGGTCGGTATGGCCATCGATCTGCAGATCCTTGGTGGGGCCATAGATATGGACCCGTGTTGGCCCCCGTCCACGGAACGGCAGCCCGGCGATATGGTCGATATCCTCCATCTCCAGGACGCTCGAGGGGTGGATGTGCAGGTCCAGGATCAGCGGCTTGGCGTAGATGAACTCGGCGTCCAGATTGAGCCGTGAGTGGGCTGTGGTGACCGTGATATCGCTGAGCACGGTCTTGTCGCCGAGCACGTCGAGGTGGCCCGCCACGATCCCACCGCTCACCCGCATAAACGGCTCGTGAAGCGCCCGTTCGTGGTAGCTCTGGCCGTAGACTAGCAGCTCCTCGACCGGTAGCTCCGTGTCCACGGCCAGCTTGAGCCCCCCTTTGATGGTGCCCGCCACACGCGCCGTCCCGCTGATGGTCAGCATCACCCACGGCGGCGGCTGGTTGACCGCCTCCATGATCTGCGCCAGCTGCAACTTCTGGAGCTTGAGATCGGCCGCCACCGAGACGGGATCTTCCAGATTGACCGAACCCCAACCGGTGATCTCTCCACCGCCGTAGCCTGCCCAGATGCGGTCCAGGCGCACGATCCCGGCGTAGTACTCGAAGCGGGCATCGGCGTCGCCCAGGTCCATCTTGCCGAACCGCCCCTTCTCCAGCTCGGCGCGGCCATGGACGCGGATATCTTCGTCGATACCCTGGACCACCGTGTGGACATCCACGCGGCCCCTCATCGGCTTGATGGCCGCCGTCCCCTCGGTGAACTGGCCCAGGTCAACGGTGGCCACCGCGTCGATGTCGTAGCCCACGTTGCCGATGATCGCGCCCTGTTCGTCCACTGGCGAAAGGGTGAGTTCGCCATCCACCGCCACCGTTCCCGCATCCGAGACAAATCGATAGCCCTCCAGGCGGACCAGGTTGTCCTCGCGGACAACGCGGCCCGACTGCAACACCAGCGATTTCTCCACCTGGCCCACGCGCACCCCGATGTCCTCGATACGTACATCAACCTCGGCGGCACTCTCCCCCGATGTGGACATGTCGGCGCCGATCCCGGAGAAGCGGACCGATGTATCGAACCCTTCGATGGATACGGAGACCTCCCCATTCGTCACGGCCAGTTGCTGGATGAACAGCCTGGATTTCCTGCCCCGAGGCCTCTTCTGCAAGCCCGGAAAATCCCGCAGCTCTCCGTCGGCCACCCGTAACCTCAACACCGGGTCATCGATATCGATATTGGCGAGCTCGAAGCGCCCCGGGCCTTCCATCCTCAAGCCCTCCAGAGCCAGGCGATCCACACGCAAGATCTCCTGCCCCGGCCGCAACGGATCCCTCGAATGGACCTGGATGCCCGTGGCCTCGACGGACAGCGGACGGAAGGAGAGCTCCAGGCCCTGGATGTGAAGGTTTTCTCCGAGGAAGGCCGACCCCTGATCGATCAACAGCAACCGGACCCGCTGAGCAAAAAAATCGCTGTGCACTAGTAGCAGCAGCCCGGCCAGGCAACCGAAGGTCAGCCCGGCCAGTAGACCAAGCCGTCGTAACCACCGTCGGCGCAAGGACTTTCTCAAGAGTTCGCCCGTATTATCGGCCGGCAGCACCCCAATAAAAAAGCCCCGGACGACGGATAAGCCGACCGGGGCGAAGGATACGACTGGAGCGGGCAACGGGATTCGAACCCGCGACCCCAAGCTTGGGAAGCTTGTGCTCTACCAACTGAGCTATGCC
>CAZDDH010000165.1:0-19710 GCA_964504165.1 uncultured Rickettsiales bacterium
CGTCACGCAGGTCAGAAAGTCGCTCAGCCGATCCTCCGTATGACGGGAGTGTCGAAATAACCCAGGATTTGATCTTCCGCTCTTGGTCCGCCGATCGAGACTCCTGTACAGAAAAGGCTAACTCCCGCCAGGGGCCGCGGAGCTGCTCCCAGAGATCGACCGCGGCCGTGCCGTCCCCGGAGCTGGCCACGCCCCGGCTGCCTGGCCGGCAACCCGCCAAGCGGCCGCCGGCCAGCAACGAGGCAAAACCCAGGCCAAGCAGCTGCAACAGAACTCTGCGATCCCGCTCCACGTCTAGAGTCTCCTCTCCGCGCATCATCGCCCGAGGCGCCGGATAGTAAAAGGGACACCCATTTCTGCTACCTTGGCGCCGGAGGCCGAACCGATGCGCTCGATCCCATTCATCGTTGCAATCCTCACGGTGGCCACATTCACCAGCTGCCAGCCCGTCCCCCTCGTCGGTCCCGGTTCCCTGGCGACCACCGAAGACGTGGACGCCCTGTACCGATACCTGAACCTGGAGCGATGGGCCTGCGAGCTACCGCGCGACAAGCTCAAGAACGGCACGGTCATCCAGCTGACGTTGCAGAACCAGGGCCAGGTGGACGTGCTGGCCGATCTCACCGTGTGGGAGGAGCCCGACGGCCGGTGCACGCTGGAGGTCATGTACGCCATCGAGGGCTCCAGCATCACCACCTCCTTGGTGCTGCTGTGCGGGGGATCCATCTCCACGGCCAGCCCAGCCCGCTCAACTCAACGGGACCTCGAGGACCACTTGGCGGGCCGGTACAGCCATGTCGGGCACGGGTTACGTGATCTTTGCCGACAATGCCGGGATCGGCGCCAAGGAGTTCGACGGCTCGTTCACCACCGACATCTTCAGCGTCCAGTTCGACGATTCCCAGGTGGCCAAGAAAGACCGCTAGGCGCTCCCCAGCGGCCAGTTCGTCGTCACGCGGCAGCCCTGCTGCGGTGACTCGTCGATTTGGATCCGCCCCCCGTGCTGCTCGACGATGCGGCGGGTGATATCCAGGCCGAGCCCAGCTCCCCGACGGGCCAAATCCCCGGTGTTCAAGCGCACGAACGGTTCCAGCACTCGACTGCGTTCCTCGGCGGGGATACCCGGGCCGTCGTCGTCCACGTGGATCACCAGCTGCTCACCCTCCACAGCGGCGGTCACCACGACCCCCTCGGCCGCATGCTCGACCGCGTTGGCCAGCAGGTTGCCCATGGCGCGGCGGAACAGGCGTAGATCGGCATGGATCCGGGTGCCGACTGGGAAATCGTCCAGTTCCAGCACGACGCGCTGTTCCTCCCCCGGGGCGGATCGCTCGGCGAGGGAGGCCAGCGCATCCCCCGCGTCCACCTCCTCCGGGGAGATCATCGGCAGCCGATCGATGATCCGCGCGTGGGCCAGCAGCTCCTCCACCAGCCCCTCCAGCTCGTCCAGGCTCTCGTCGGCCTCGTCGCCTAGGCCCCGCAGCTCTTCCGGGTCCCGGGCCTTGCCCCGCATCTCCTCGATGAAGCGCAGCCGCGCCAGCGGCGTGCGCAGCTCGTGGGAGGCGGCCTGCAGCATGTGGCGCTGGCTCTCCAGCAGGCGCTCGGTGCGCTCGGCCATGCGGTTGAAGGACCGGGCGAGTGACACCCCGGAGCGGGCCCAGCGCCGCTCGTCGACCCGCGCCGCGTAGTCCCCGGCCATCAGCCGGTCCGAGGCCCGCTCCAGGTCCCGCGCCGCAATGACGGTGGGGCGCAGCAGCACCAAGATCACCAGCAGGTAGACCACCGTGATGACGGACACGGAGATGACGTAGCGCCAGGTGCCGGACGGTGCGAATTCGGGAAGCGGCCCCAGCCGGAGGACCTCGCCGCTGGCCAGCAAGGTGACCGTGTAGTCCTCGTCGCCAACCATGTACCACACCACTGCCCCCTCCCCCTGCAGGCGTTGTGGCACCGGGTCGGGGAGCGTGTCGATATCCGGCAGGATGGTCAACGGCATGCCGAAAGAGCGCTCCTCGAGATCATGGCACTCCGCCTCCCTCTGGGGCCCGGCGGTGTCGTCGAGCTGCTGTGCGGCCAGCCGCATCCCCCCCCGCAGCGAGTCCTCCACCACCCGGGCGTCCCCGGGCCGGGCGCTGAAGAAGATCACGGTGACGACTACCTCGAGGATCAGGTGGGTGACGATCAGGGTCACCACGAAGCGCAGGAACAGGCGTTTCATGAGGGCCGGACCAGCATGTAGCCCCGGCCGCGGACCGAGCGGATCCACCGCGGCCTGGCCGGGTCGTCGCCCAGCTTGGCGCGTAGGCGGGAGATGCGCAGGTCCATCGAGCGGTCCATGCCGTCGTAGGCGATGCCCCGCAGCTCGCCGAAGATGGTCTCCCGATCCAGGATCTGGCCGACGTTGCGGGCCAGCAGGCGCAGCAGATCGAACTCGTTGTCGGTGAGCTCCAGCACCCGCCCGTCCAGCCGGACCTCCCGGCGGCCGTCGTCCAGCTCCAGGGTGCCGATGCGCAGGGCCGGGCCCCGCGCCGCAGGGGCCGAGGCCCCCCGGAGGCGGGAGCGCACCCTCGCCAGCAGCACCCGGGGTTTCACCGGCTTGACGATGTAGTCGTCGGCCCCCAGCTCCAGCCCCACCACCTCGTCCATCTCGTCGTCCCGGGCGGTGAGCATGACGATGGGGCCGCTCCAGCGCGTCTGCAGCTGGCGGCAGACCTCGAAGCCGTCCATGCCCGGGAGGTTGATGTCCAGCAGCAGTAGATCTGGCTGGCTGTCGATGACCCGCTGGACCGCCCGATCCCCCCGGCCCTCGACGAGGACCTCGAACCCCTCCATGCCCAGATAGCGCTTCACCAGATCGGCCAACCGCTGGTCATCTTCCACGAGCAGGATTCGCTGGTTTGGCGGTGTTTCGGGAGGCATCGCCGGGAAGGTTAGCACAGTCCCGCGGCGGCGCTGGGAGCCCCAGCGCCAGCGCCTGTTACACAACGGTACACAGTGGGAACGAATTCGCGACAGATCGGAGCGCCGGCGCGGCCTACGTTGAAGTTGGGACTCGGGCGCGGGGCCAAACGGGCGCGGGTTGCCTTGGAGCCGATCATGCGAATTCAGATTGTAGGAACTGGACGTTACCTTCCCCCACGCGTCGAGACGGCCGCCGAGCTGGCCACGCGGATCGGGGTCAGCGAGGAGTGGATCACCCAGCGCACCGGCGTCGAACGCCGCCACGTCTCGGACGTGGGCATGGCCGAGATGGGCGCCCACGCCGCGGCGGAGGCGCTGGGGGACGGACCGCCGCCGGACCTGATCCTCAACGCCTCGGGCGTACCCCAGCAGGTCATCCCGGACAGCTCGGTGTTCATCCAAAAGGCGCTGGGGTACTCGGGCATCCCGTCGTTCAGCGTGCACGCCACCTGCCTCTCCTTTGCCGTGGCGCTGCACACGGCGTCCATGCTGCTGCACGGCGGCGCCTACCGCCGCATCCTCATCGTCTCGGCCGATCAGGGCACCTGGGGCCGCAACTACGACGAGCCGGAGAGCGCCGCCCTGTTCGGCGACGGTGCCGGCGCGGCGGTGGTGCAGGCCACCCCGGAGGGGGAGGCCAGCGAGCTGCTGGGGTTCCAGATGGGATCCTGGCCCGAAGGGGCCCCACTCACCGAGCTGCGCGGGGGGGGCACCCGCCGGCACCCCAACGACCCGGACACGACCCGGGAGGACAACCTGTTCCACATGGACGGCCCGGGGGTCTACCGCATGGCGCTGCGCCGGGTGGCCCAGACGTTCAAGCAGCTGTACCGCCAGGCTGGAGTGGGGGCGGACGAGGTGCAACTGGTGGTGCCCCATCAGGCCTCTGGCCCGGCCGTGGCCGCCGTCTCCCGGTTCGGCTTCGACCCGAGCATCGTGGTCAACAACGTGGCTGAGGAGGGCAACTGCGTCGCCGCGTCCATGCCCATGGCCCTGGCGTTGGCCCACCGGCAAGGGCGCATCGAACGCGGCCAGCTGGTGATGCTGGCGGGCACCGGCGCCGGCCTGTCGGTGATGGCCATGCTGCTGCGCTGGTAGCCCCCCAACCCCTCTCACAGTCTCACTTCTCCCCGTCCCAGATACCCGTGGGCCCGCAGGTACGCCACCACCCGCCCGGCGCTCTGCTCCGGGGGCTCGCCGTCCGTGTGCAGCACCAGCTCCGGGTCCAGCGGGGGCTCGTAGGGGGCGCTGATGCCGGTGAACTGGCGGATGTCCCCGGCGCGGGCCTTGCGGTACAGGCCCTTGGGGTCCCGCGCCTCGCACACCGCCAGCGGGCAGTCCACGAAGACCTCCACGAAGTCCCCGGGGCGCTGCATGGCCCGGTTGCGGTCCCGGTGCTCCCGGTAGGGGGAGATGAAGGCGGTGAGGTTGACCAGGCCCGCGACGGTGAACAGCCGGGAAACCTCGCCGATGCGGCGGATGTTCTCGTCCCGGTCCGCCGGATCGAACCCCAGGTCGCGGTTGAGGCGATGGCGCACGTTGTCGCCGTCCAGCACGAAGCTGTGGACACCCAGCTCGGCGAGCCGCTGGTCCGTGTGTACGGCGACGGTGGATTTGCCCGAACCGCTGAGCCCGGTGAACCACACGGTGACCCCCCGGTGGCCCAAACGCGTCTCCCGCTGGAGCCGGGTGACCAGGCCGCGGTGGTAGGTGATGTTCTCGCTGGCTGGGTGGAGGTCCGTGGATTTCATCGCTCACTCTCGGATGGGCCGTCAGGGGGTCACAAGCCTTCGATCACGGTGTTGAAACCGAAGGCGTAGCCCACGTCGGTGTTGAGGCTCCAGCGCACCGATCCCGACGGATCGACCCGCTCGATCTGGCCGGCGACGGACCAGGTGACCAGGGTGTCGCCGTCGTCGAAGCGGTGCGCGTCCCCCAGCACGAACACGAACACGGACGGGTCCGTGCTGAAGCTCCAGATCTGCTCGGCCTCCCCCGCGTCCAGGTCCAACGCGTACTCCACGACCCGGCTGTCCCCGGCGCCGCTGCCGTCGTTGTCGAACACCAACAGGGAGTCCCCCAGCAGGTGGAACTGGTGCTGGTGCAAAAAAGGCGTCCCATCGGTGACGTCCAGGGTCGCCGCCTGCCCGCCCAGCCCCCACAGGCACTCCCCGCTGGCCCGGTCCACCTGCACGATGGAGCTGAAGTTGCGCAGGCCCACGGTGTAGGCCCCGGCGGCGGCGTCGTAGTCCAGCGCGTTGGCAAAGGTCCAGCCGTGGTCCATCTCGCCGTGCTCGGTCAAGGCGGGATCGAAGCAGTCCCAGGCGCTCCACACCACGGTGGTCTCCCCGTTCGTCCCGATCTCGACGATCTGATCCCCGCGCAGCGGGGCGCCGTCGAACTCCCGGTACTCCACGACCAGCGCCCCGAGGGTGCCGTCGGGCAGCTCGACGAAGTCGTGGGCCAGCAGCGGCACGTCGATGGCCTCCACCCACGAGCCGTCCAGGGCCACCCGCACCAGCTGGGATTCGTCCGACGGATCCCCGGAGACGGAGGCGGCGTTGTAGACCACGCTCTGCCCGTCCACCGACAGCCGGGCGCGGTAGACATCCAGCCCCGAGTCATCCAGCCAGTACCACACGATGCGGCCGAGGGAGTCGATGATCACCGGCGCCGTCGTCGACCCCAGCAAGGTGACCAGCATGGCCTGCCCCATCCCCTCACCGGAGGCGGTCAGGGACGGCAGCTGCTGGGGTAGTGCCCCCGTACGAGACATCTCCAGCTCCCCGGTGACCTCCTGGCCCCCGTACTCGGCGACCACCCGGTACCACACGTCGGTTTCCGGGGGCAGGCCGAGCAGCACGGCCCGGTGGCTGGTCGCGGGCTCGTTGCCGATGGCGGTGACCCGCCCCAGCCCCTCGTCGAGGCCGTACTCCACGTAGGAGATGGCCGCGGGCTGCGTCTCCCACTCGACGGTGACGACCGTGCGGATGGTGTCGCTGTGCTGCGCGGAGACGTCGAGGATCTCCACCGGATCCGCCTGGACGCAGCCTACCGCCAGGGCCATGGCCATCAACGCGGGCCCAAGCGCGGCTGGCTCCAGCCGGCTCACAGCTGGCCCTCCACCGGCTCCAGCACCGTCAGGAACAACGGCGCGGGGTTGTAGCAGCGGCTGCAGCGCAGCGCCAGCACCCACAGGCCGTCGCTGTCGAAGCCGCCAAAGAGGTTCCCATCGGCGTCGGTGGCCTCCCCCAGGTCGGCGGTCATGCCACCGGAGAGCTCCAGCGACCAGCTGCGCTGGGCCAGCGCCTCGAGGTCGAAGAACTGCTCCTCCAGGTCGTCGAGGGCCAGCCCGTCGTACGCCGCCAGCATCACGCCGTCGATGTCCGACATGCCGATGGCGCTGCCCTGGCCGTCCTCGGTGATGCCGCTCCAGTCCAGCTCCCAGGGGCCGTCCGCCAGCACCTCCACCGGCTCCAAGCTGGCCAGATCCACCGAGAATTCCAGTACGTCACAGCCGTCACCCACATCCACCGCCACGTTCTCCGAGGCGGCCTGGGGTTCCAAGAAGGTGATCATGCGTGCCCCGGCCCCCGGAATGGTGCCCGACGTCATCAGCAGCACGTAGCTGCCGCCCCCCTCGACGTACTCCTCGGTCACGTCGATATCCGTGCCGAAGAACGACATCGAGGCCAAGGTGGTGCAGGTCGCCTCGCCGTCGTTGCGGGCCTCCAGGTAGCCGTCGATGTCCGCCTGCTGCAGGGAGTTGCTGCGCATCCGGTCGGCGATCTCCTCGTGATCGAAGTGCCGGAAGCGCACCAGCGCCACGTTGTCGATGTCCACCGCCGGGTCGAGGCCGTGGCATTGCAGATCGTGGGTCAGGGCGTCCCAGCAGATATCCAGGTCGGCGCCGGAGGCGGTCGGGACCGTGGGGATGTGCAGGACGCCGCTGTACGAGAAGTTGTGCTGGCTCTCCAGCGTGACGGTGCCGCCGGCGTCCGGCGCCTCGTCCGGGGTGCAGCCGAGATAGGGAAGCAGGGCACACAGGCCAAGGGAGAGCATCCGGAGGGTCGGTGTGAGCATGGGGGTTCCTCTCTGGTTCATTCGGGTGGGTAGCTCTGGTGCCCTTGTTCCCAGTCGTACTCGAAGCTCAGGGACGCCTCGTCCCAGCTGGCGAAGGTCGCGGCGTTCCAGCCGCTGCCGGCATCGGCCATCAAGATCTGGGCATGGCCGAAGTAGTCCGGTGCGTACCCGTAGGCGTCGTGCAAGCCGTCGCCGAGGGCGCCCACGTCCAGGCCCATCCCCGCACAGCCCGGGCCGGATTCGGCCACCACGGCCACCTGGTCGAGGACCATGTCGAAGGCCCAGGCGCAGTCGTCGCAGTCGGTGCGGATCTCCCCCGTCGAGCGCAGCTCGTATCGCACCCGGCACAGGTCCTCCCCCGCCCCGGCGTCGGCGATCCAGTACAGCTCCTCGACGCCGTCGTAGCCGGATTCATCTGCCAGCGCCTGGCCGTAGCGCCCTGCGAGGGCCACCGCGTCTTCCGTGTCGTCGTCCCCGGCGGTGTCGTCGTCCGCTGCCGTGTCGTCGTCGTCCGCTGCCGTGTCGTCGTCGTCCCCGGCGGTGTCGTCGTCGTCCATCGGTTCGGTGCACCCCAGGGCGTACACGAGCGCCAGGGCCAACCACGGCCGGGCGTTCATCGGTGAAGTCCAAAAAATCATCGTTTGCTCCAGTTCATCTCAGGGGCTCAGTGCGTACAGTTCCTCGAGGGGGGTCGTGCGGCCCAGCTCGAGCGCCTCGTCCCACTGGAGGTCCCACACCACGTCCCCCTCCGGCGTGGCTTCGCGGACCCTCGCTCCCGAGCCGTAGTTGTGCAGCGTGCCGCCCCCCGGCAGCCGGTGGACCTCCCCCATGATCTCCGCCTCGACCCCCAGCCCGACGCCAAAGCTCCACACCTCGTGCAGGGTCTCGGCGCCGGCGTCGAGCTCGTACTCGCGCACCACGCACTCGTCGCTGTCCGCGGTCGAGTGGGACGAGGTGATCAGGGTGCCGGCCTCGGTGAAGTGGCCGCCGTGCTGCCAGTGGAACGCCGACTCGGGCGGGTCGAAGGCCCAGGCGCCGTCCACGTGGCCGAAGTAGCGTAGGGTATCGCCGCTGGCGTGGTCGATCTCGACGATGGTCTCGTCCGAATACAGCGAGAACAAGAAGGTGTCATCGGCCTGGTTCCAGTACAGCGTGTTGGACTGGCAGTAGCCGGTCACCCCCACCTGCTGGTGGAACGCCTGGCAAGACCAAATCGACTCTTGAACACCGCCGGGGGTGAGCTTCTCCACGGTCTCCTGGAGGCCGTCCGCCGCCCCCCAGACCAAGGATCCGTCGGCCAGCTCGGTGAAGGGGTGGTGCAGGCCCGGCGTGTCGTAGCGGGCCACCTCCGAGCCGTCGATCTTCAGGCGCAGCACCTGGGAGCCCTCGCCGTCGTCGAAGACCGCCCAGTAGGTGTTGTGGTCGATGAGCAGGTCGGTGCCGTCGTGGGAGATGCGCGCGTACAGCGTGGTGTTGAACGACGGTGTCTGCCGGGCCCACACCACCCTGCCTTGGCGGTCCACGATGGTGGTCCAGCCCCGGTCCAGGTTCCCCGAGACGAGCAGATAGGGCATGGATGCCTCCCAGCGGCTCTCGTCGGAGGCCAGCACCTGGGCCACCGGCGTGCCCTCCGGCAGCGGTCCGGTGTGGGCGATCTGCTCCTCGCTCTGAAGCCGCTGCCCCTCCAGCTCGTTGACCAGCCGCAAGCGCACATCCGAGCCGTAGGGGCAGCCCAGCAGCAGCTCCTGGTGCTCCCCCGCGTCCCTCTCCAGTGCGGGGCTGTTGCCCCACAGCCCCTCGTCGACGCTGAACTCCACGTACGCTGTGGCCGGCTCCAGCTGGGTCCAGGACACGACGATCAGCGACTCGATGACGTCGTGGACCTGCCAGCTCACGTCGGTGACGGGGATCTCGGGCTCTTCCGTATCATCGTCGTCGTCGTCATCGCCGACAGCATCGTCATCGCCGGCGGGATCGGGATCCACGCACCCCAACACGGCCAGGGATGCCGCGAGGATCAGATGGAACAGAGGGGAAACAGAAGACAGGAGGATGGGTCGCATCAGATTCGCCTCGGTCGATGGTTCACCGCTCACGATGGCATCGGCCCGGACGGGTCGCTGTAGGATCGATGTGTCGGATCTGTATCGGTGTGTATCAGGGGGCTCCACGTGCTGCCTGGCTCAGGGTCTGGCCCCGTGCTCGCTTCGACCTACACCTACGACGACGACGGCGTCGAGTGCTCCTGACATAACTGCCGGTTCCGTTGCGGGCACGTCCACGGGAGACGGCTACCCACGGTGTGGTACCGTCCGGCCATCGAACGGGTCGGACGGCGGCCCAGCGGGCCGGCGGAGGTCAATGAAATGCGTATTTGGTGCCTTTTGGCAACTGTGGGGCTGCTGCCCTGCCTGGCCGGATGCCCGACGACCAGGGTCATCTCCCTGGCCGAGGCGGACACCCAGCTGCTGGGAGCGGCCGGCGACGGCGTCGGGACGATCATCGCCCCTGCCGGCGACGTGGACGGAGACGGCCTCGGCGACATCCTGATCGGCAACTCTTCCGACGACGAGATGGGGGACAACGCGGGCAAGACCTACCTGATGCTCGGCAGCACGATGCAGGCGGGCGGTTCCTTCGATCTCGGGGCGGCAGACGTCACGTTCCTGGGAGAGAACGAAGATGACCGCTGTGGTGGAGCCGTGGCCGGGGCGGGGGATGTGGACGGGGACGGACTCGACGACATCCTGATCGGGGCCACCGGCGCAGGTGTAGGCTACGACGAACCGGGCAAGGCCTACCTTCTGCTGGGGAGCACCATCGGGGTAGGCGGCGATTTGGCGCTGGCCACCGCAGAGGTCTTCTACGCGGGGGAGGAGGACGGGGACCAGGCTGGCACGGCGGTCGCCGGCGCGGGGGACGTGGACGGGGACGGGCTCGCCGACATCCTCGTCGGAGCCAAGTACGCCCAAAACGGGGGGATCACCACGGGCAAGGCCTATCTGCTGTTCGGCGCGGGAGTGACCGCGGGTCCGGCCAACCTGGCCGCGGCCGATGCCAGCTTCACGGGGGAACACGAGCACGACGAGGCGGGCATGGCGGTGGCTGGCGCCGGGGACGTGGACGGGGATGGGCTCGGTGACATCCTCATTGGGGCAACCCACAACGACGACGGCGGGAACTCCGCGGGCAAGGCCTACCTGCTGTTCGGTAGCAGCATCGCAGCCGCCGGTCCGTTCCCGCTGGCCACGGCAGACGTCACCTTCACCGGCCAGGCCCAGGAGAGCTACAGCGGATTCCCCGTCACGACCGCCGGTGATTGGGACGGGGATGGGCTGGACGACATCCTCATCAGCTCGGCCGAGCGCTACGACGTGATGTGGATGGCCACCACGACCTACCTGCTGTCCGGCAGCCGGATACGCACCGGCGGCGATTTCGTGCCAGCCGACGCGGATGTCACCTTGGTGGGGGGAGAATCCTGGGGCCTGTCTTACCGGGCGGTCGCACCTGCTGGAGACATGGACGACGACGGGCTCTCCGACATCCTCATCGGCAACGATGCCGACGACGAGGGGGGCAGAGACGCAGGGATGTCCTACCTGATGTCCGGCGCCACGCTGCAACAAGGGGGGACGTTCTACGTGACCGACGCGGCCCTGGAGTTCCTCGGCGAGGCGCGCAACGACCACAGCGGCAAGGCCGTGTCCTCGGCCGGTGACGTCAACGGAGACGGGCTCGACGACGTGCTGATCGGGGCGCCAGGCAACGGCGCCGGGGGGTACGCCGCGGGCAAGGTGTACGTGGTCTTCACGCCTCTGTAGCCAGCTGAGTCCGTAAAAAATCGTATCGAGCTGGCGTGAATCCTGTCCCAGAAATATTCCGGCTCGATCCGCTCCGCCCGTATACTTGGTGGAGGTGTATGCCACGTCCAGACCCACCCCAGCCCATCGACATCAATTCCCTGCAGGTCGCCAACCAGATACTGGCCATCGGGCTGCGTTCCGATCCTGACCGGGACCTGGACGGGCTGCTGGCGGAGATCAGCAGCTGCATCCTCGACAACACGACCCTGCCCTACGTGGGCATCGGGCTATTGGCCAGCACGCGGGACGAGGTGGTGCACTTCATGGGCGAGCGTCGCGACGGCGACGCCATCCCCACGGGGATCACCAACCCCATAGAAGTGGGTGTGGTCGGCCACGTCATCCGCACGGGCCAGACCGTGCTGCTGGACGACGTGACCGAGTTCGAGGCCTACCTGGACCTGGTCCCGGGCAGTCGCTCCGCCCTCACCGTCCCGCTGAAGCTCGGCGACGAGACCATCGGGGCGATCAACTCCGAGAGCCCGGACCTGGCCCACTTTGGCCCCGAAGACCTGGCGCTGCTGGAGGTGCTGGCGATGCCGGTCGCACTCTCCATCGAGACCGTCCAGCGGGACCAGGAGATGCGCCGCAAGATGGGCCAGCTGCGGCTGCTCAAGCGGGTCAGCGACGCCATCACCTCCACCGTCGATCTGGACGAACTCCTGCAGCGCACGGTGGACCTCATCCGGGACGAGCGGGGCTGGTCGATGGTGGCGCTGGGGCTGGTGAACGAGGCCGCCCAGGCCATCGTCCTGCGGGCGGTGAGCACTGATCTGGATCTCCTGCTGCCCATCGGGTACAGCGAGGGCATCGGCATCGGAGTGGTCGGTGAGGCCTACCGCCGGAGTGCCAGCTTGCTGGTGCGGGACGTGGACACGTTCGAGGGCTATGTCTCGGCGCATCCCGACATCCGTTGCGAGCTGTGCAGTCCCCTCAAGCTCGACGACCACGTGCTGGGTTTCATCGACATCGCCAGCACGGAGCCGGACGCCTTCGATCTCGAAGACCTGGAGCTGCTGGAGACCCTCGCCAGCCACATCTACCAGGCCATCTCCAACGCCCGGAACCTACGGCGCATCACGCGGCTGCGCGAAGACCTGTCCAAGATGGTGGTCCATGACCTGCGCAACCCGATGACCGTCATCGGCTCGCTGGTCGATCTCCACGCCAAGGATCTGGCCGACCCCGGCGGGGCCGACTCGTGGAGTGCCGCGTCGCCCGGGGACCAGGAGCTCTTCATCCAGTCCGCCTCCAGCGCCTACTCGCAGATGCGGACACTCCTGGACAGCCTGCTGACGTTGCAGAAGCTGGAGGCCAATGCGCTACCCATCCACAAGCAGCCCTGCGATCCGGCCGCGCTGGTCCGTGAATCCGGGCAGCGGATGGTGGCCGTGGCCACGGCGCGCAATGTGACACTGGAGTGGAGTGATACGCCGGACCTGGACGCGGTGTGCGTCGATCCACGCCTGCTGGTGCGGGTGCTGGACAACCTGGTCCTCAACGCCCTCAACGCCACACCTGCGGGGGGCCACGTCTCCCTCGTCGCCGAGCCCGCCGAACCCGAGCAGGTGGCCCAGCGGCTCCCCATGGCCCGCGCCGCCCTGCGGCTCGCCGTCCTGGACACGGGCCCGGGCGTTCCCCCCGAGGACCGGGAGCGCATCTTCGAGAAGTTCGCCAGCGGGACGTCCCGGCACCGCAGCCAGCGGCGCTCCGTCGGCCTTGGGCTGGCGTTCTGCCGCCTGGCCATCCGCGCCCACGGCGGGGCGATCTGGGTCAACGACCGGGAGGGGCCGGGGAGCCGGTTCGTGATGTTGCTGCCGCAATAGATCCGTCGAACTCCACCATCTACGCAGCCGATCCACACCAGCGGCCAAAATCGTCCCAATCCCGTGTAACAACGGCCCGATAGGGTGGACCAAGCGGAAACCGGAGGTAGCCATGAGAGACACGGGAGCCTGGGTCCTCTCTGCGCTGGCGCTGATGGCCCTGATCGGGCTGGGGTGCAGCGACACGGGGGATGATGACGACGCCACGGATGACGACGCCGATCCCGAGGATCTGGAGTTCCTGGACAAGACCGGCTTCTCGCTGGGCAGCAACCAGTACCCCGCTGCCAGCACCTGGCCATCGACGAGGACGGGGAACGGATCTACGTCACCAATCATCGCGTTATGATATCGGGGCCGGGAGGGAAGCTCGGATGTGCCCCCACGACGCCTGTCGCCTGCCGACGACCGCCGCCTTTGTGCCCTCGGGCCGCGCCGTGACCGTGCCCGAGCGCGGGCCCGGGCCGGTCGTCGATGGCATGAGCGGCCCTTTGGCCACGGCGCTACAGATGGCCATCGATCTGCCCGGGCGCCTCGATGCGGGCCGGCTCCGTACCGCGCTGGTCTGCCTGGCCCTGGACGAACCGACGGTGGGCGCCCGCTACCAGCGGTGCCTGCTGCGGGACCGCTGGATCGTCGAGCCAGCACCCGAGTTCGAGGTCGCGGAGGCCGATGCTGGTGACGACGACGAAGCGGCGGCGTTGGAGAACGAGTTCATCCAGCGGCCCTTCGAGGCGACGGAAGGCCTGCCGGTTTCCGCCTTGCTGCTGCACCTGGATGGCGGGGAGAGGCTCCTGCTGCGGGTCAATCACCTGCTGGCGGATGGCGGGGGCACCAAGCGGCTGGCCTACCGGCTGGCCAGCGCCTACCGCCAGCTGATCGATGACCCCCACTGGCGCCCCACCCCGGGCCGTCCTGGGCCGCGCTCTTATATGCGCGTGTACCGCGCGCTCGGCGCGGCCCACCTGCCGGCCGTGCTGCGGGGCTGGTTCGATGAGCTCCGCACCGTGGATCCGCGATCCCACCTGGAGGTCCCGTCCGATCAGCCCGCCGAGGAGGGGCGCGGGGGCCACCGGCTGCGCCTGTCCCCCCGGCGCGTTGCTCGCCTCAAGGCCCGCTGGCGGGAGGCGGGCATGACCCTCAACGACCTGCTGCTCGCCGCGTTCGGCCGCGCCCTCGAATCCACCTACGGGGCCGTCGAGGGGCAGGGGGCGCGCATCAGCTGCATCGTCACGTCGGACCTGCGCAAGCTGCTGCCCGACGACGATCACATCAACAACTTCGCCGAGCTGCGTTTCATCCCGCTGGGGGTCATGCCGCTGGCGCCCCCCGAGGAAAACCTCCGCCGGGTGGCCCGCTGGACACAGCGCTGGAAGCAAGGCAGCCGGGGCCTGGCCAGCGCCATGTTGCACGCCCTGATGTCCCTGCTGTTGCCCGCCTCCGTGGGCCGCTGGCTGCTGAGCACCATGCTGGGCCTGGCGTGGCGGGCCAAGGGCACGAAGATCTGCCTGACCAACATCGGCCCCATCGACGAGGAGCGGCTGGATTTCGGCGACGGCCCCTGCCTCGACGCCCGCATGACCCTGCCCGCGGCCCAGGCCCCCGGTTTCTTCGCCGCCGCCACCGGCTGCGCGGGGTCGGTGACGGTCAGCGTCCTCGACCGGCCACCGGGCCAGCCGTGGCCGGATGTGGAGACGTTCCTGGCCGCCCTCGACGGGGAGCTGGCGCAGCTGGAGTAGCTCCGGGCTACTTGACCCAGTGCACCTCGATCTCCGAGTACGGATCCCCGTCGGCGATCATGGCGTTGATCTGTAGCCCGGTCACCGTCCCCCCGGTGAGCTCCACCGTACGGGCGATGAACCCCGCGTTCCCGTAATCGAAGACCCGGCACGGAGGGCACTCGTGGAAGCGGATACGGGTCGCCGACTCGCTGCCCTCGACCACCTCGGCCCGCCCGGGCTTGAAGTACATCCCCATCACCCGGCCCACCTGGGCCAGCATCGCCTTGGCCGGGCCGTGGCGCAGCAGCAGGCGGTAGGCCCCGGTGAAGCCGTAGTCAGCGCTGAAACGGCCGTACTCCTGGCCGCCTTTCTCCACGTCGCCGTCGTGGAACAGCTCGCAGGCGATCTCGAGGGCGTCCAGGTAGACCTCCTGGGCCTCGTACCAGCCTGATCCTTGAATGATGACGGCGCTGTCGTGGGCGAACAGCTCTTGGGCGCCTGGCGACAGCCGGGACACCCAGCGGTCGTACGCGGCCACCCCCTGCTCCTCCAGCACGTACTCTTTAAGGCAGCGTAGTTCGGTCCCCTTGACCTGGAAGGTTTGCGGTGAGTCCATCTTGGCCTCCTCCTCGATTGGCGCGTCCTGGCCAATCCCCGAGCCGGGCATTCCGAGGGATCCCTTCTCACGATTAAAATTACCACGAATTCAGTGCTCTTCGACCCGCAAATCTCCGCGTGATCACTGGCGAAGTGCCACCACAAACCCCAGTTTGAAGTGAAATGAGTCTTCGGGAGGGCACCGGCAAATATGATAAAATCGGGTTGGGGTGAAAATGAATGAGGGGAGCCCGAAGCGCCATGAAGGCCAACCGTTGACGCGGGAGTCTTTTCTCTACCCCACCCGCCCGGGCCTGACCCCGGTCGAGCGGATGAACATCGCGTTCCTCAGCTCGCTGATCTTCCACGTGATGGCCCTGACCCTCCTGACCGCCATCACGGTGGCCGTGGCCGGGCTGTTCTTCGAGATGCCCTACGAGTTCGCCCCCGTGCCCATCGGCATCTTGATCATCGGGCAGGGAGTAGCGGTCGTGCTGGCTCGCTCCGGACGGCTGTTCTGGGGGGTGCTCACCTTCGCGGGTCTGGCCATCGGAATCATCACCTGGTACGTGGTGGCGGACATCGCCCAAACCGGGATCTTCATCCTGGCGTTCCTGGTCGTTCCGATCCTCATCGTCTCGTTCTTCCTCTCCTTGCGGGCGACCCTGGCCGTGGGGGGGGTATGCGTCTTGCTGTTGTTGGTGACACCGTGGCTGAGCGGCTCGGTCACCTACGTCAACTTGATCGCCATGCCGCTACCGTTCGCCCTGTTCGTCTACACCCTGATCTTTGTCATCACCGATCATCGCAACCGCATGGAGCGGTACCGGCAGGGCCAGCTCGTCGAGAGCGATCTGCGGTACCGGGCGCTGCTGGAGAGCACCCACGAGGGCATGGTCCTGCTCCAAGATGGTGTGATCCTCGACGCCAACGAAGGGCTGCACCGCATGCTCGGGTACTCGGGGAACGAGCTGCAGGGGGAGTCCTTCGCGGCGTTGCTCAACGACGAAGACGAGGATCCCCACACGGTCACCCATACCCAGCAGGTCTCGGCGATGGACAGCATCCATCTGAAGCGCCGGGACGGGACCACCTTCCTCGCCGAGATCATCGCCAACACCATCAAACTGGAGGGCAAGACGCTGCTGGCGATGGCGGTCCGTGACGTCACCGAGCGGCGGCAGATGGAGGAGGCGCTACGCCAGTCCCAGAAGATGGAATCCATCGGAACGCTGGCCGGGGGCGTGGCCCACGATTTCAACAATATCCTCGCCTCGATCATGGGGTACGTCGAGCTGATCAAGCGCCAGGTCCCCGAGGAGGGCCAGCTGTTCGACGACGTCGACGGGATCGGCGTGGCCACCGAGCGAGCGCGGGACCTGGTGCGGCAGATACTCACCTTCAGCCGGCGCACCGAGCCCGCCCGTAAAACGCTGGAATTCCGTGACGCGGTGTCGGAGACGCTGGATCTGGTGCGCAAGATGACCCCACCGATGGTGGAGATCCATGGCCGATCGGCCCTCTCCCCCGGGCTGATCAAGGCGGATCCGACCCAGATCCACCAGGTGGTGATGAACCTCTGCGCCAACGCCATCGACGCCATGCACCCGGGGGGAGGCGTGCTGCGGTTGGCCCTGGAGCAGTTGCCGTCCGAGGGTACGGCGCCGGCGATGATGCAGCTCACCATCGAGGATTCGGGGCCGGGTATCCCCGCGGAGATCCGGGATCGGATCTTCGAGCCGTTCTACACCACCAAGAGCCCGGGCAAGGGCACGGGCCTGGGTCTGTCCGTGGTCCACGGCATCGTGGCCGCCCACAGCGGTACCCTCCAGATCGACTGCCCTCCCGGAGGGGGCACGGTGGTCCGTGTCCGCATCCCCACGGCCACGGAATCGGCGGAACCCGATGCGGGGACGGACGCGCAAACGGGCGCTGTCCGCGCCCGGGTCCTGCTCGTCGATGACGATCCCATCTTGCTCAAGGTCACCCGGCGTATGCTAGCCGGCGTGGGGTGCGAGGTGGAGGCATTCCTCGATCCCCAGGAGGCCATCCAAGCTTGGGATGAAGATCCGAGCCGCTTCGACCTCCTCTTCACCGACTACGCGATGCCCTCCATGACGGGGCTGGACCTCATGGAAGAGGCTCGCAAGACGCGACCGGACCTGCCCGCCGTGCTGTGCACGGGCCTGGCCGACTGGCCCAGCTCCGATCAGATGGAGGGATCGTCCAGGTTCCTGTTCCTACTCAAGCCCTATGATCGGGAGCAGCTATCGGGTGCGCTGGAATCGCTGCTCGGGGATGCAGACCCGAACGAGCGCTGACGACTCGTTGGGCCCGATCGCGGGCCCTGTCCAACAGCTACGGTCCTGCTATCCTTGCCCGTCGAAGGGGATCCCATGCGGACGCACACACGAGCCGTTGCCGGGGCCAGCCTCGCCATCGGTGACGCCATCATGACCGGGAACGATCCCTACATCGCCATGGACGAGTTCACCGGGCAGGGCGATGGCTTGCTGGCCACGGATGACTGAACGGACCGCCACACCCGCCGGCGTGGATCCGCAGACACCTTTGCAGGGCCGGCTGCTGTGGATCGCCGCGGCCGCATTCGTCGCCCTCTACGCGGCAGCCTGGCCCGCCACATGGAGCATCCACGACGAGCAGGGGTACCTGTCCTACGCGTTGGCCCTCACCCGGGGGCACCTGGATCCCTCCGAGGCCGGGATCTTCGCCGTGCGCAGCCGGGAGATCGATGGGCGGGTCGTGCCCACCTTTGGCCTGGGGACCCCGGCCCTGCTGGCGCCCGCCGTCGCCCTGCACTGGAAGGCCGGCTTTGCGGTGATGGCGTTGTGCCATCTGCTGGGTTTCTTCGCCTGTGCCGCCGCCCTGCGCAAGGCCGGCATCGCCTCGTGGTGGGCGCTGCTGTACCTGTTCCACCCCACGGCGTTGCTGTTTTCCCGCACCCTCACCAGCGACATCCCCGCCATGGCGCTGATGATGGCCGGCGTCTGGCTGTGGCTGGGGCCCCGCTCGCGTCCCCTGCTGGCTGGGCTGTGCTGGGGGCTTCTACCCCACATACGCTTCGCCATGGGTGCGGCGGTCGTGGCTCTGGTGCTGGCCAGCGCCTTCACCGATCTGTGGGCCTTGCGGCAGGGGGGCCGCACGCCGTTGCGCTCCACCGGCTGGCTGTTGTTGGGTCTGCTCCCCGGGCTGGCGCTGCTGCTCGTACTCAACACGATGCTCTACGGCGGCCCGCTGGTGATGCCCGCCACCTGGCCCATCTCCCCGGCATCCCTGCCGGCCAACCTGGCCCGCTACCTGCTCAGCCAGAACCTGATCTACCCGCTGCTGCTGGTGGTGGCGCTGGCTGCCCGCTCGGCGCTGAGGCCCCAGGCGATCGCGGTCTCCGTCGCCCTGCTGAGCCTCTATGGATGTTTCCAGTTCCTCTACGCCGGGTACGGCTGGCTGGGTAGCGTCCTGATCGGCGACCGGTTCTTCCTGCCGCTGTTTGCCGTGCTGGTGGTGCCCTACGCCGGCGCCCTGGAGCGGTCCCTGCGGCGCCGAGCCGGCGGGATCGAGCGCTGGGTTCCCTGGCTGCTGCTGGTCCTCGGCCTGGCTGCGGCGGTGGCCGGCACCCTGCGGCACCAGTCGGTGCTGCAGCGCCAGGCCGAGCTGCAGGATCTGCTCTACGAGGCCACCGATCCGGACTCCCTGATCGTCTGCACCCACGAGGGCCTAGAGTACTTCTTCGACGGCATCGCCCCACGCCGGCTGGTGGTCTGGGATCAGCTCGTCCCACGGCTGGGCACCGAGGAGGCAGCGGTCATCGGGGAGCTGGCCGCCGCCGGCCCCCACCTGCGCTTCGTGGCCATCGCCCGCACCGACCGCGACGACGACTCGGCCCGCCACAGCGCCGAGCTGATCGCCTTTGCCACCGAACACTTCGACGCCCAGGTGGTCGCTGTGGTCGAGGAGCCGGGGTTCTCGTTCACCCTGCTTCGCTGAACGGCATAGCTGGTATCCTGTTTTTTCGGGAGGGCCGGGAATCATGCTCCGAATATCACCGTGGATCGTCACGCTCGCCTTGCTGTCCGGCCTCGGCTGCCGTGTGGTCGAAGCGGACTACGACTACGACGAGGACGGCTGGGACGATCAGGATGACTGCGGGCCCCAAGACGACACGATCTACCCGGGCGCGTACGATCCATACGGCGACGATATCGACCAGAACTGTGACGGGATGGACGGTGTCGACACGGACCAAGACGGCTTTCCCAAAAAAGACCCGGACTACCTGGGGGACTTCGAAGACTGGGACTGCAACGACTCGGATCCGGATATCTACCCCGGGGCTCCGGACCTGGGCGACGACGGCGCCGACAGCAACTGCGACGGCGTGGATGGGGTGGACGGGGACGGGGACGGGCACGCCTCGGAGGCCTCCGGCGGCGACGACTGCGACGACAACGACGTCACCGTCTCGCCGACCGCCGAGGATCCATATGGGGACGGTGAAGACACGGACTGCGACGGCTCCGACGGCGTGGACGCGGACGGCGATGGCTATCCTTCCAACGTCGATCCATCCGAGGACTACTACGACGGGCGCATCGGCGGAAAGGGGGCGCTGGTAAAGCCGCGTCAGGTTTGACGTAA
>CAZDDH010000166.1:0-19575 GCA_964504165.1 uncultured Rickettsiales bacterium
GAAGGCCCACAATACCTTGACCATAACGAACAAAGCGCGGGGTTTCGCCGCGGGAGATTCTGATCTTTATCGCCGTGCCGATCATCGCTGCGCTGACGCGCAAGGCGCCGGTTTACCGCATGATGATCATGGGTACCGCGATCATGGCCGCGCCGGCTTTCCTGCTGACCATCGGGCCGCACTGGTGGACCCTCTTCCCCTACATCTTGATCATGACCGTCGGCGAGGCGATGTGGCAGCCGCGGTTCCTGCAGTACGCGGCGGAGATCGCGCCCGAGGGCCGCACCGGCGAATACATGGGTGTGGCTCAGCTGCCCTGGTTCCTGACCAAGGTGCTCGCGCCGCTGTTGCTCACCGGCTGGATGATGGACCGCTACTGCCCCGCAGAGGGGGAGATCAACACCCAGACGATGTGGCTGATCTATGCGTGTATCGCGATGGCCTCGCCGGTGCTGTTGATCCTGGCCAGGGGATGGATCGGCAAGGACTTCAAAACCAAGGCCTGATCCGTTTCACCAGGCCATTGAAGCTTCTTGGCCCCCCCAACGTCATATATGCGAAGATCCCCGACGGAGGCACGATGACCCGTTCCCGGTGCTGGTGTTTGTTCTTGGTTCTGTTGGTGCCGATGGCCGGCTGCGCCTCGGCGGACAAGGGGGCGGCGGAGGCCGTGGGCGCGTCCGTGACGGCCCCTGCATCCGAGGGGGAGGCCCCGGTGGCCGTCGCCAACGAGGAGCCGCCCACCGACGAGGCCCCTGCGACAGGGGAGGTGGTCGAGGCCTCCATGGACAAGGTGGAGTGCACCAAGGTGGACAAGAGCCTGCCGCTGGAAGATCGCTGCGCCGCCGCCGGCGCCGTGGTCCACGAGTTCCCCAACACCTGCGTGGGCAAGTGCTCGGCCATCGAGGAGGTGGCCATGTGCGGCCAGGCCTTCACGACGGGCTGCAAATGCCCCGAAGGGCAATGCATTGACGACAAGACCGGTTGCTGCCGGGCAATTCGGAAATAGAATGGAACATACGATCCGGGCGGCGCGTGTCCGCCCGGTAGGGGAGAACAAGCTATGAATCGATGGACCCGAACCGCAACTACGATGCTCACCTGCGCCGCCCTGGTCCTCGCTGGCCTGGCGATGACCGGGTGCGAAGAGGAAGACTGGCCGTACTACACCTACCTGATCTCCCTCAACGAGGAGCCTGGCCAGGTGGCCGACTCCGTGGCCGTCATGCAGGACGACATGGCCGAGATCTGGGAGTTCGAACCACTGCACATCTTCGAGTACACGACCCAGGGCTTCCAGGTGCGCCTGCCCTACGGCATCGTCGAGAACATCGAGGGGTACGACAACGTGGGCAGCATCGTCATGGACGATCCGGACGAGTATGCCCCGCCGGATAAGGACCAGGGCTCCCCCAACTATGGCACCGACGAGGTCCCCGAGGCCATCGGCCGCATCGGCGGGCCGGCCTACTTCGACTACAGCGGCGTCGAGGTGGCGGTGGTGGACACGGGCGTGGACCTGGACCACCCGGAGCTCAACGTGGTGGACGGCATCGATATCGTCGGTGACAGCAACGGCGGCGACGACGAGAACGGCCACGGCACCCACGTGGCCGGCACCATCGGGGCCATCGACGGCAACGACGGCGTGGTGGGCGTGGCCCCGGGCGTCGGCATCGTGGCCGTGCGGGTCCTCGACGCGGACGGCGGCGGCACCGTCGGCGACATCATCGCCGGGCTGGAGTGGATCCACACCGACAAGCCGGACGTGCGTGTGGTCAACATGTCCCTGGGCGGTGCGGCTGACCCCAGCTCCCTGCCCCAACTCCAGGAGGCCATCGACGCCCTGGAGGACATCGGCGTGGCGGTGTGCATCGCCGCGGGCAACGACGGGGCGGACACCCAGGGCTACATCCCCGCCGGTTTCGACGTGGGGCTGGTGGTCAGCGCCTACGACACGGACGGCGGCGACAACGGCTACGCCTACTTCTCCAACTACGGCGACGAGGTGGACATCGCCGCCCCCGGCGTGAACATCACCTCCACCTATCCCAGCGGCGACTGGAGCATGCTGTCCGGGACCTCGATGGCCGCCCCGCACGTGGCCGGGGCCGTGGCCGCCTACGTGGCCGCCAACCCCAGCGACGGCGTGGACGCCATCTACAATGCGGTCATCAACAGCGGTGAGACCGGCTACAGCGGCCAGGGTGGCGACCATTCCGAGCCGCTGCTCGACATGTCCAGCTGGGCCCAGTAGCTGCAGGCCAGTCCGCTATTCTTCGAGTTCCAGCCGCGAGTGCGGCTCACCCTGAGCAGACCAGTACAGCTTGGCGTACCGCAACAGGTGCCGGTAGCGCCGTAGCCCGCTGGTGGCGAGCACACCGCGCAGGTTGGGCAGCAGCACGTGGCGGGGGTTGCTGTTGAGGCGGCGCATCTGGGTGCCGATGGTGGTGACCAGTTCCCGGCGCTCGTCGGCGGTGAGGTTTTCGTAACTGATGCTGGGGCGTTTGCCCACGCCGTATTGCCCCACGATGCGGCCTTGCCGCCTCAGTTGCTGGGTCAGCGGGGCGTTGGCAAAGGGGGAGAAGTAATCCCAGTTGACGTAGGAGGGCCGCGCGCGACGCAGGAAAGTGAAGGTCTCCTGGACGGTCTCCAGGGTCTCGCCGGGCACCATGAAGACCATGTCGGCGAAGGCCCGCAGGCCGTGCTTCTTGATGGCCACGATGGCGTCGTGATTCTGCTGGGCGGTGATGCCCTTGTTCATGATCTCCAGCATGCGGTCCGAACCGCTCTCGTAGCCGCAGGTGATCTCCTGGACCCCCTTGCTGGCCAGATAGGCGACGATTTCATCGTCGATGCGGTCGGCTCGGGCCCGGACCTTGAAGCTCAGCCCGGCGGTATCGATGGGGTCGAAGATCTCCCGCACCCGCCGTTCCGAGCTGACCAACAGGTCGTCCATGAAGTGGATGTTGCGGATGCCCATCGAAAGGATGTGTTCGATCTCCCGGTGGACCTGTTCGGCCGGTCGCTGGACGGCTCGTTCCCGGATCTCCGAGCAGAAGGTGCAATGGTAGGGACAGCCCCGGGACGACAGCAGGATGTCGGTGGCGCCGCGGTGGCCCATACGCCAGTAGAGTTGGCGCCGGTACGTGTCTTTCAGCAACGAGCGGTCCGGATGGGGGAGGGCGGTGACGTCCACCGTGGCGTGAGGATTGTGCAGGACGTTGTCCCCTTCGCGGTAGACCAGGCCGGGGATCTCGGACGGATCGTCGTCGTCGGCCATGTAGTCGACCAGATCGGACAGCGCCTCCTCCCCGTCGCCGGCGATGGCGTACGGGATGGCGGGGAACTCCTCGAGCACGTTGAACGGATCGGCGGTCACCTCCGGGCCACCCAGCACGAGCGTGCCGCCGGTGCCCGCGGCGTCCAGCGCCAGCCGTACATCCTCCACGGCGTCGTAGGTGTGGGACAGGATGGAGATGCCGGTGACCAGCGGGTCCAACTCCTTGACGTCCTTCACCAGCGCGTCGAGCCGGCCTCCGTAGGCGTCGATATCAAAAACCCGGGCGTCATGCCCCTGGCCCGCCAGCACCGTGGCCAGGCCCATCAACGCGTACGGCGGATTGCAGCCGGAGAGGGCCAGCTTGGACGAGGGGTAGATGAGAGCGACCCGGGATGGCATGGGCGAAGTATCCAGATTTTGCGCCTAGACGTCCAACTCCTCCACCTCGGCGGCCCGGTCCATGATGAAGTGGAACCGCGCCGAGGCGTCCTTGCCCATCAATTCGGTGACGATACGCTCCGTCTCGACGATGTGATCGTCGGGGATGGTGACCTTGAGCAACCGCCGGTTGGCCGGGTCCAAGGTGGTGGCCTTGAGGGTGGCCGGCATCATCTCCCCCAGCCCCTTGAAGCGCTGCAGCTGGGGTTTGGCCCGGCTGCTGGCCCGTTTGAGGATGCGCTCCCGGTGCTCGTCGTCGATGGCCCAGTGGGTCTTCTTGCCGATGTCGATGCGGTACAGCGGGGGCTGGGCCAGGTAGACGTGGCCGGCGTCGATCAGCGGCTTCATGTGCCGGTAGAAGAATGTCAGCAGCAACGTGGAGATGTGGTGGCCGTCGCTGTCGGCGTCCATCAGCAAGATGATCTTGTCGTAGCGCAGATCGTCCAGGTTCATGTTGGTCCCGGCGCCGCAGCCCAGGGCCTGGACGATGTCCCCCAGCTCCCGGTGCTTGAGGGCCTTGCCGAGGGAGACCTGCTCGGAGTTGAGCACCTTGCCCCGCAACGGGAGGATGGCCTGTGTGCGCCGATCCCGCCCCTGCTTGGCCGAGCCGCCGGCGCTGTCCCCCTCGACGATGAACAGCTCGCACTCGGCGGGGTTGGTGCTGGCGCAGTCCGCCAGCTTTCCCGGCAGGTTGAGGCGCCGGCTGATGGCGGTCTTGCGGCGCACCTGCTGGGCGGCCTTGCGGCTGGCGGCCCGGGCCTTGGCACTCTGGATGGCCCGCACCACCACCGTCTCGCCCCAGGACTGGTTGGCGTGGAGGAACTGCTCCAGGGCCGCCCGCACGGACGTGGACAGGGTGCTGCGGATCTCCGGGTTGTTGAGCTTGTCCTTGGTCTGGCCCTGGAACTGGGGTTCGAGCATGAACACCGAGATGATGGCGGTGAGGCCTTCACGGATGTCCTCGGCGCTCAGTGTGATGCCCTTGGGGGCCAGGTTGTGGGTCTCGATGAACCCCCGCACCGCCTTGACCACGCCGTCGCGGAAGCCGATCTCGTGGGTGCCGCCGTCCCTGGTAGGCACGCCGTTGACGAAGCTGCGGATGTACTCCCGCGGCGACTCGGTCCAGCGGAACGCCGCCTCCACCCGCACGCCGTTCTCCCGCTGGAGCACGAAGGGAGTGTCCACCACCGGCCGGCTGCCCTGCTGCTTCTCGACGTGCAGCAGGAAATCCTCCACGCCGCCGTCGTGGCGGAACTCCTCGGTCTTGCCCTCGGCGTCGTTGCGGAACACGATGCGCAGCCCGCGGGTGAGGAACGCCTTGGTCTCCAGCTGCTCCTTCACCAAGGCCGGGTCGAACTGGGTCTTGCCGAAGATGACGCCGTCCGGGTGGAATTCGATGGTGGTGCCGCTGCCCCGGGCGTCGCCGGTGCGGGCGACCTTGCCGGTGGGCTTGCCGCGGCGGTAGCTCTGCTCGTACTGGGAACCGCCGCGCTTGACGGTGACCTTCATGCTCGACGACAGGGCGTTGACCACCGACGACCCGACGCCATGCAGGCCACCGGACTGGATGTAGTTGGACTGGTCGAACTTGCCGCCGGCGTGCAGGGTGCACATCACCAGTTCCAGGGCGGAGCGCTTGTGGATAGGGTGCTCGTCCACCGGGATGCCGCGGCCGTTGTCACTGACGATGACGCGGTCCAGGCTCTTCTTGAGGGTGACGTTGATGATGGTGGCGTAGCCGTTGATCGCCTCGTCGACGGCGTTGTCCACCAGCTCCCACAGCAGGTGGTGCAGGCCGGCTTTGCCCACGCCGCCGATGTACATACCGGGGCGCTTGCGCACCGGCTCCAACCCCTCCAGGACGGTGATGTTCTTCGCTGAATAGCCGTCGCTCGCCATGGCCTACTCCTGCTTGTCGTCTGCTACTGCTTTGTGACTGCCGCTGCTGACTGCCTTGTGCTTGCCGCTGTTGACCGCCTTGTGCTCGCCGCTGTTGGGGGGGTCGCCCCAGCCCAGGGGTGTGATCTCGGCGGGGATGACCCGGCGCAGGTGGCCCCGCTTCATCAGCGCCCGCCCCTTGCCGCCCCGGCGGGTGACCTCGTACTTGGTCGTGCGCACGACCATCCGGCCGCCCCGGCTGGTCTCCACTTCGAGCCCCTGGCGGGCCGCCGCCGAGACCGCGAAGCCCAGCACCCGGTCCCCCTTGCCCAGCTTGACGGCCAGCACCCCCTTGCCCACGCCGGCGAGCACGTTGACCTCGTCGACGGGGAAGATGGCCCCGTGGGCCTTCTCGGTGGCCAGGCAGACATTCTCGTGGCCCACGGTGACCGCCACTCCCAGCACCCGGTCGTCCTTGAGCTTGGAGTCCAGCCGGACGTACTTGCGCCCGGATTTGGTGCTGGGGACGCGGTGGGGAGCCAGCTGGAAGCGCATGCAGCGCCCGCCCCGGGTCACCGCCAGCAGCAACGGCCAGCCGAACTCCTCGGCGCCCTCGGGGGCTGGCGGCAGGACGCGGGAGTCCGTGACCACCGCCCCCACCACCTTCTCGCCGTCGGCGAAGTTGAAGAACCGTTGCACCGGCTCGCCGTAGCCGGTGGTGGCCGGCACGTCGGCGATACGGATGACGTAGCAGGTGCCCAGATCGGTGAACAGGGCCAGGCACTCCCTCGACGAGCCCCGGATCAGCCATTGCACCGAGTCCTCTTCCCGCACGCGGATGGCCCCCACGTCCGAGAAGTTCTTCTGGCGCTTGACCCAGCCGTCCCGGGTGACGATGACCCAGGCATCCTCCTTGACGATGTAGGCCTCCGGGTCGAAGGCGTCGTCGATGACCGGGGCCTCCAGCTGGGTGCGGCGGGGATCGCCGTACTTGCTGCGGATTTGCTCCAGTTCGCCGCGGATGACCTCCCAGCGCATCTCCTCGTTGGCCAGGATCATGCGGATCCGTTCCGCTTCGGACCGCTTGGCCTCCAGCTCGTCGCGGATGGCCTGGATCTCGGTCTGGGCCAGCTTGTAGAGCTTGGTCTCCAGCACCGCTTCGGCCTGGATGTCGTCGATCTTGAACCGCCGCATCAGCTTGCCCGAGGCGTCGATCTTGTTCTTGGAGCTGCGGATGATCTGGATCGCCTCGTCCAGGGCGTCGAAGATCTTCTCGAACCCCTCGAGGATGTGGATGCGCTTCTCCAGCTGATCCAGCTCGAACTGGAACCGCCGGGTCACCACCTCCATGCGGAACTTGAGGAACTCGGTGAGGACGGTGCGCAGGTCCACCCGCTGCGGGCCGGCCACCTGGGGGTTGTCCGTGGGAAGCAGGCAGGTGAGGTTGACGTTGAAGTTCTGGCGCAGGGGCGTGTGCTTGTACAGGTAAGCCAGCGCCACGTCCGGGTCCGCCCCCCGCTTGAGCTCCAGCACGATACGGATGTCGTCGGTGGACTCGTCACGGATGTCCAGGATCTGGGGCACCTTCTTGTTGACGATCAGCTCGGCGATCTTGGTGATCAGGTCCGCCTTCTTGAGGGCGTAGGGGATGGAGGTGATGACGGCGTAGCGGCGCCGTTCGATGACCTCGGAGGTGTACTCGCCGGCCACGGTGATGGGCCCCTGGCCGTTCTCGTAGACCTTGCGGATGTCCTTCTTGGAGGTCTCGATGCGGCCGCCCACGGGGAAATCGGGGCCGGGGATGATCTCCAGGATCTGCTCCAGATCCAGGTCCGGATCGTCGATGAGGGCCACCAGCGCCTTGACCACCTCGCCCAGGTTGTGGGGAGGGATGTTCGTGGCCATGCCCACGGCGATGCCGGTGGATCCGTTGATCAGCAGCTGGGGCAGCTGGGCCGGCAGCACCACCGGCTCTTCGTAGCTGCCGTCGTAGGTGGCGCGGGTCTCCACCACGTTCTTCTTGAGCTCGCCCAGCAGGCCCACGGCCAGGTCCTGCAGCTTGGCTTCGGTGTAGCGCATGGCCGCGGCGGAGTCGCCGTCGATGGAGCCGAAGTTGCCCTGCCCGTCTACCAGCATGTAGCGCATGCTGAAGGGCTGGGCCATGCGGACGATCGTGTCGTAGACGGCTGAATCGCCGTGCGGGTGGTACTTGGCCATCACTTCACCGACGACGGCGGCGCTCTTGCGGTAGCGGGCGTCGGAGGTGAGGTGCAGGTTGTGGAACATGGCGTAGAGGATGCGCCGCTGCACCGGCTTGAGCCCGTCGCGGATGTCCGGCAGGGCCCGGCTGGTGATGACGCTCATGGCGTAGTTGAGGTAGCGCTGGCGGGTGGTCTCGTGGAGGGCCACGTCCTGGGGATGGCCCAGCATCAGGGCCACGTCGCGGGCGTCCGTCTCCCCGCTGCCGTTGTCCTTGCGTGCGCCGTCGAAGATGGAGAGCTGGTGGTCGTCGCGCTCTGGCATCGTGCTTACCTCCGGCCGTCGCCGTCCGCTGTGCTACAGCGACGGACCGTGTTGGGTCTGGAATCCCCGTCGATCTCCACCAGCCCGGCGGCGGCCAGGATCGGGAGCAGGTAGTGCAGGCAGCGCACCCCGCCGTTGCCCCGCCGGGTGAAGCGGGCCAGCGGGCCCGGGTGGTTCTGCGACGCCTGGATGGGCGTGTGGACGCCGGCGGGCACCTGGGTGCTCAGGTAATACAAGCAGCGGTCCACCGCCGCGGCGCGGATGAACACCGGGCTGGCGTTGCGGTTGCCCAGCGGGCTCACCTGCAGCCCCCCCCGCTCCCGGTCCACGGCGTCCAGCCGGAACGGCCGGCTACGCCGATTGTCCGGGGTGGCGAGGTGCTGCCCCTGCAGCTTCTCAAGCGGACCGCCTTCCATCGCCAGCGCGGCGAAGGCGCCCTCCGGGTGATTGCCACCGTAGGCCCGCTCAGCGGCGTCGGCGGGGGAGGGCGGGCTCTTGCCGTCCTGGGCCTCCCGCGAGCGCCGATCGGCCCACTCGTAGAAGGCCGGCTCGCTGCAGCGCAGGTGCCCCGGCATCACCTCGAAGCCGGGCAACTCGCCGCGGTGGAAGGCCGTACGCACGGCCTCGATGTTGAGCTGGAGGAGATCCGCCATCTCGGCGTCGGTGAGGATTCTTGCTTCTGCCATCTGCGGTCCACCTTCCGGAAGGGGACGTACAACGTCTGCTTCTGCCAGGTATCTACCGGGTGAGTATAGGGTAGGTACTAGTTGAATACTAGGTAGAAAATACTGAAGAGGAGTTCAGGTAGGCACGATTCTACCATGAAGGTTAGGGGATCGGACAGGGGACGCTACTTGACGTCGACCTTGAACACGTTGGCCATGGCCGAGTCGCCCGCGGCGCAGCCGGCGAACAGGCCGTAGCCGCCGCCCTTCATGACCAGCTCTTCGATGAGCTCCATCATCAGGCGCATGCCGGTGGGGCCCTGGGGGTGGCCGTAGATCATCGACGAGCCGTAGTTGTTCATCGCGTCGGCGGCGACGCCGGTCTCGTTGCAGAAGAAGACGTCGTTGACGGCGAAGGGGTTGTGGGTCTTGATGGCGCAGTCCTTGACGTCCACACCGGCCCGCTCGCAGGCCTGCAGGGAGGCGGGGACCACCGCGGCGGCCATGAAGCCCTTCTTGGTGCGGTACTGGCCGCTGGAGATGATCTGGATCGTCACGTTCTTGTCCGCGGACAGCTCGGCGGCCTTGTCCTTGGTCGTGACGATCATGCCAGTGTTGCCGTCGGCCGGGTGGGTCTGAGAGCCGAAGGTGATGGTCCCGTCCCGCAGCACCGGGCGTAGCTTCTGCAAGCCCTCGAGGCTCATCGGGAAGACGCCTTCGTCCCCCTGCACGACCTTGAGCACCTTGCGGCCGGTGGGGTTGACCTCCACGTCGACCATGTAGCGCTTCTGGAAGGCGCGGTCGTCGTCCAGGGCGGCCTGGTACTGCTCGAAGCGCAGCTGGGCCAGCTCGTCCTGCTGCTCACGGGTGATGCCGTGCTCGGCGGCGACGTTCTCACCGGTCTGCGCCATGGCATTCTTGGCCCACGGATCAAAACCGAAGTTATCCATGACCCAGTCGTCGGCGGTGGGCTTGGCGCCCGGGCCGAAGTTGTTGGGGTAGACGATGTGGGGGCCGTTGGAGCACTTGTCGGCGGCGACGGTCAGGATGCACTCCAGGTTGCCGTTCTCCACTTCGGCAGCGGCGGAGGTGACCTCGCGGGACGAGGTGGCGCAGGCCTGGCTGAAGATGGGGCCGGTGACGTGATCGGCGCCCAGCAGGGCGGCGACCCAGGGGCCACCGTAGAAGCAGGACACGGACGGCACGGTCCAGCCCAGGAAGACGGAGTCGAACTGCTTGGGGTCGATCTCCTTGGCGGCCAGCGCCTTGGCGCCCACCTCACCGGCGAGCTTGAGGGGGTGCAAATCGGCGAAGCTCCCTTGCCACTTGCTGAAGGGGGAACTCCAGTAGCCCTTGTAGGGCACATAAGCTTTGGTAAAAGGCATAACACGCTCCAAAAACGTGGGGTTTATTGCGGCGCATTATCCTCGCTGGGCCCGTTGGGCTCAAGGAGACTCGCGAGTCGTTCGTGTCCGTTGGGCTATCTGCGGGTCAAAACGACGGGGTCGAAACGTTGTCGATGCCCGCCACACCGGACTCGTTGCCCCCCGCCTGCCACTGGGAATCGTCGGCCACCCACTTGTACTCGAAGTTCTGGCCGTCGAACTCGGTGACGGCCAGCTGCCAGCGGTCGGTGGCGACCGGATAGGCGGGCCAACCGTGATCCCATGAGAGGGGAGGGGTGTCGCCGCGGACGTACAGCGGCAGGCCATCCGTCGGGGCGTTGGCGGTGATGGTCGTGACGTCGTGGGGATCGCCGGTGCCGGGGGACAGGCGGACCAGTACGCCGGGGTGGTCCGAGACCACCGGGTAGGTCTCTCCGGTAAAGACGAGTTGCGCCCCCTCCGCGCTCACGTCCCCGCCCCGGTGGGCGAACAGGTGATCGATGCGGCCATCGTCCAGGGCGTCACTCAGGTCGTCGTAGCCCATGGCCCCAAAGGCGTCGTGGGTGGGGCTGCCCTCCGTGTCGTTGAGGTCGCCGGCGATCAGGATCCCCAGCTCCGGCTGGGCCTGAGCCAGGGCCGTGGCCGCCGCCTGACGGGCCTGGGACGGCCGGGCGTCGTCGCTGTTGTAGTCCAGGTGCAAGGAGTGGAGGTGCAGGCTGCCCAGTCCGGCGGGGAGGGTGGCCGCGGCGCCGACTCTGCGCAGCTCACCCGGCTCGTGGTATTCGACCGTGCGTGGACCCAGCAAGGTCCCCCGCGCCAGGACGGCCAGCCCCTCGGCGGCCTCGTCGGGGGTGCCCTCCCAGCCGGTGTGGGCGAAGGAATAGGCGCTGTCCCAGCCAGTCCCCGTGGTGGCTTCCAGGGCGTCCAGCAGCAGGACCAGGGCATCCTGCTGACCGTCGTCGCACACCTCCTGCGCGGCGATGGCGGCCACCCCTTCCGCTTCCACGGCCTGGGCGATGGCGGCCATCCGGTCTTCGTTGGAGGCGAAATCGGTCCCGTCCAGCTTGAGGCAATGGAGGTTCAGGGACAGCAAGGAGAACGGCTGCCAGTCCGTGCCGGCGTCGTCGTCATCCGTGCTGTCGTCGTCGCCCGTGTCATCGTCGTGGAGGGTGTCGTCGTCCGAGCCGTCCGGATCGGGCGCGGGGCAGGCACCGAGGGCCAACACCCCGGCGGTGGCGAGTGCGGCCAGCAGGCGGGGCCAGGTCATCGCCGCCGCCTCAACCAGAGGCTGGCCGCTGCCGCGATAAGTAGCAGCCGGGTGTGCGGCGGATCGCCGCCGGCCTTGGCGCATTCGCAGCCGGGCTCGGGGATGCCTTCATCGACCTGGCCATCGCAGTTGTCGTCGATGCCGTTGTCCGCCTCGTCTGCGCCGGGATGGATGGCCGCGTCCCCGTCGTCGCAATCATCGTTGCAGGGGGCGTAGCCATCCCCGTCGCCGTCCGTGTCCCGGGGATCGTCCAGGCCGTCGCAGTCGTTGTCCGGGATGCCGTCACAGATCTCCGGGGCGTAGGGGTAGGTCATGGGGTCGGTGTCGTCGCAGTCGCCCTCACAGGGGGAGACGTCGTCCCCGTCACCGTCCAGCTCCAGCGGGTCCGGCTGGCCGTCGCAGTTATTGTCCTCGATGCCGTCGCATTGCTCTTCGGCCCCGGGGGAGACGCTGGCATCCTCGTCGTTACAGTCCCCGTCGGCCGGGCTGTAGCCGTCCTGGTCCCCGTCGCCGAACTCCGTGCCCTCGTCCACCTCGCCGTCGCAGTCATCGTCCACGTGGTTGGGCAACTCCTCCGCGCCCGGGTGAACCGTATCCGCGGTATCGTCGCAGTCCCCATGGGCCTCGGCGTAGCCGTCGCCGTCGTCGTCCACCTCCGTGCCCTCCTCCAACCAGATCGGGGAGGTCCACAGCTTCTCGGCGCCGTCGGCGCCGCCGGCGGCACAGGGGCTGCCCTGGTCGCGCCCCCAGGTGTCGCCGTCGAGGGTGACCCAGGCATAGGCGCACCAGCCGGCCGGGGGGGACTCCAGCGCCCAGGAGAGCTCGTAGAGGCCGCCGCCCACGTCCAGCAGTTCCAGGGTCTCGCCGTCGTAGGTGTGGAGCATGGCTTCGTGGACGTAGGGCATCAGATCCGGCGGTAGGGTCAGCCGGAAGGTGATGGGGCCGTTGGCGGGGATGTGGATGATGTCGCCGTTGATGGCCAGCTGGCTGCCGCCGCCGTCGTGGAGCGACAGCAACGCCGGGACCAACGGCCCGGAAGTGGCGTAGGTGTGGCGGGCCTTCAAGGCCGCCAGCAGCGAATCGCGGGACCAGGGGGTGGCGGCGTCGAGGATGACGCCGGTGAGGCTGCCGCCGTAGAGCTGGTCGTCGCGGATCAGGTCCAGGTGGCAGGTCATGCCCGGGAAGCTGTCGTGGAAGTCGGTGCCGCCGATGAGGCCCAGGTGCAGGCCGTTGCCCGGGTCGGGGAGCAGGGCGCTCTGGATGGTGCTGTCCTCGACGGTCTGGGAGACGGGGTCGTAGGGGTCGGCGACGGGATTTGCACGGGAGTTGCCGTGGCTGGAGTAGATCTCGGCCACCGGGGAGATGAGTTCGTCGTGGCACCACCAGCGGGTGGGCATGGGTAGCATGGATGCGGGGTGATGGGGGATGGCCAGCATGGGGCCGTAGGCGTCGTTCAGCTCCCAGAAGGCTCGCAGCAAGCCGTCGCAGTCCAGGCCGGTACCGGGGGCGGCCAGTTCGTCCATCGGGATCTGCAGGTAGTCGTCCTGGTCGCCGAAGAACAGGTACTGCTTGTGGCCCATGGCCATGTCGTCATCGCGGTGGATGACCAGCTCTGCGCCCAGCACGGTGAGGAAGCCGCCGCCGGGATCGTGGCCGTCGTTGACCAGGGCGACGACGGCGTCCCAGTCGGCGTCGTTCATGCTGAACTGCTCGTTGATGTGGTCGGTGATGGCGGCGAAATCCAGCCCGGCCAGGTTCTGGGCCGTCTCGAAGAACGTGGCGAAGTCCCCGCAGCCCAGGTCGTCACAGTTGCCGAGATCGGTGCTGGCTCCGTCTCCGCTCATGCCGGTGTGGGCGTGGAGTTCGCCGAAGTAGTAGGTGTGATCGCCGAAGGTCTCGGCGGCGTGGGATGGGGGAGGCGGCAGTGCTACGGTTAGTAGCAGGAACGTGAGCGCGGCGTGAGTTGTCCGGGAGCCTCCCATGGCTCAGGTATACCCACAAAGGGGGGCGCTGGCCACATGCACGTCGTGCAACGCAGCAAGCCGTGGGAAGCTTGCAGCTGTCGCCACCGCCTCCAGCCTGCGCTCCGTGGTGCCGGCGCCTGGGCACGGTCGTCGGGGCGCGTCCGGCGCCCCTCCTTCCTAATCATCCGCCCTCCTCCTGTCCTTCCGGTGTGCCGGCCCAGCACGGGCCTTCGGCCCTGCGGATGCTCGCATCGCGTTGCTCGCTGCGCTGGGAGGGGGTGAACCCCCTTGCCCCCCTCTCGAGAAAAAGGGACGCTCATAAGAACATAAGAAACTCGGTCGCCGTGTGGGCGAGCGTCCCTTTCCAGATCATGACCGGACCAACCCCGACAGCAAGCAGCTATCACCATCACAAAGGGGCCGAGATCTAGGGGAACGTTCCGGAGGAATCAGCTGTGGTCCGGTGGAGCCTGTAGCAACGGAGCCCCCACCAGATCGAGGAAGTTGAACAACATGCGGTAGGTGAGGCCCCAGATGCAGTGCGGCCCAACCTGGAAGCACGGCAGCATGAAGCCCTTGGGGCCGTACTTCCACTCCAACTCCGAGGAGTAGTCCCCGCGGCGCAACGGCACCAGCGGCACCCAGACGTGGGTGTCCACTTCTTCGTTGGCCACCACCTCGACGGGCCTCTGCAGGTGATAGACGTGGGGCGTGACCACCATCGACAGGGTCTTGCCCCTGGACATGGCCGGCAGCTCGTCCAGGCGGCCCAGGTGGATGGCGTCAAGGGACAGATCGATGGCGACCTCTTCGCGGGTTTCCCGTTCGGCCGTGTGGCGGCTGTCCCCGTCTTCCGGTTCCATGCGTCCGCCCGGGAAAGCCATCTGGCCGGACCAGCGGTCGCCTTCCCGCTTGGCCCGTTGGATGAACAACGCCTCCAGGCCGCCGTCGTGATCCCGCAGGATCAGGGCCACTGCGGCCCGGTCCAGGCGGTCGCCTTGAAGGCGGGCGGCCGCACGTAGGGCCAGCTGTTCCTGGATGTTGGGCAGGGTGAGGGGACGGTCGGGACCGGTCAAGGGATGAACATCTCCAGCGTGGCCGGCTCTTCGGCCAGCCTCCAGTCCCGCAGGGCCCGACGGATGGCGCCGCGGTAGCTCCCGCTGGGGGAGGTGACCGGCTCCATGCGTGTGGATTGGGCTGCGACGAAGCGGCCGGTTCGTCGATCGATGAGCAGGAAGGCCACGTCCACGCGGTTTTGTTTGCCCAGCATGGTGGTGCGCCGTTCCTTGGCGGCCTTGGCGGGGGTCGTGGGTTCGCCCGGGCCGGGCTTGGCCTGCTGGTCCGGGTCCACCGTATCGTGATGGCTCACTTCGGGGGCCTTGGCGTCACCCATGGCTTCGTCCAGGTGACGGGAGAAGCCCTCGAAACGGGTGACCTCGCCGGCGGCACCCATCAGGCGCGCCAGGGTCTCCTTCATGGATGGCTGGACCGCCACCAGCAACACGTAGCCGTCCACGCCGATCTCCGAGTCGGGGGCGTCCTGGAGGCCCTCCTCCAGTCCGTGCTCGCCACGGGGGAAGGGGTTGGGGCTGTGGGCCAGCAGGGAGTTGGTGGCGTCGTCCACCACGCTCCAGCTATCCGGCGACCACGGCAGGGCGTCGGCGCCGACCGCGGCTGCGGACAGGAACGGGCCGTCCACCTCCTCGAGGATGGTCGCCTGGAACCGGGTGGCCAGGTCTCCCCATGGATCGCCGGGGGCGTCCGGCCGGGTGGTGACCACCGGGCGCACCACGGAGACCTCGGCGTCCGCAACCTGCCGGGCGTCGTAGGGGGCGTAGATATCGAAGGTGGTCCATGAAGCGGCACAGCCGGAGAGCTGGGTCGCGATGAAGAACAAGGGGAGTGTCCAACGGATCATCGGCCGAAGATAGGTCAAATGGGCCTGGGGCTCAAGCCGTGCGTTGGACGTGCAGGATCAAACGTGGGACGTTGTAGGCGTGAACCGGATCATCGCCGCTGTGAGTGTGTTGCTGGGGGCCGCTGCGTTGTTGGGCGTGCTGCTCTCGCCGCCAGCGCCCGCCGACGGCCTGTTGACGACCGGGTTGCGGGCCTTCCCGGTGGTCCCCGGGTGGATGCTGCTCCCGGGGCTCCCCTGGCTGGCGTTGTGGTCGGCCCGGCGTTCGGCAGCGTCCCGTTCGTTCCGGTTCGATCCCCTCACGGGGCTGATCAAGGCTGCGGCCCTCTCGCTGCTGATCCAGATCGTGAACCTGGCCGTGTTCAAGCTGCTGTCGTGGCAGCCCGACCCGGTGGTGTACCTGGCCCTGCTCATGGTGGAGGCGCTGCCCGCGTGCGTGCTGCTGCTGTGGTGGGCGCCGGTGCGGGTGGCGATTCCCACGCGCCGTGAGGTGCTGATGGCGGTGGTCGCGGCGCTGCTGGTGGGAGCGATGGGCGCGCGTTTTGCCGGCTGGGCCGCCCGGCCGCTGGAGAGCTACTGGTACCACCCCCGTGCCCTGGAGCAGCGGGAGGCCTCGCCGGTGTCGCTGCAGCCACAAGGGGAGTGGGGACCTGCCACAATCTTGGGCCAGCCCGGTGGCCAGGCTCGCGTCTACCATCCGGTGGGAACGGGTGAACTGAGCCTGGAGGCGGAGCAGGCCGGCACCACCACCTTACTGTTGCTCTTGCAAGCCGAGGTGGGGGCATCGATTGGGGTCAGCCGGGCCGGGGAGCGGCTGGCCCGCACCCAGGTGTCCCGGCGCCCAACCGAAGACGAGCAAGAGGGCCCGGTGCTGCGGTATTTCGAGCGCGGGATCACCTGTGTCATCGAGGACATCGAGGTGGAAGCCGGGGATCGGCTGGTGATCACCATCGACGCGGCCCCGGGGTATCTGCTCGCCGATCTGAGCTCGGCCTCGTCCGATGCGGTGGTGGCGTTGCAGAAGGCGGGCCCCAGCCCGATCCACTATCACCAGATACTCAATCTGGCCGAGACCCAGGAGTGGGGGCAGCAGGCCCTGGCCAGCCACTATCTGATCATCCACCAGCCGCCCCTGTGGCCCTACGTCGTGGGGCCCCTGCAGCTGCTCGTGGGCCAGGGACTCTCGGCCGCGTTCCTGTTCGTGCTGTTGACCCTGTTGGTCCAGGCGCTGGTGTTGATGAGGCTGGTGACCCGCGCCGAGCCGGGCACGCCGGTGACGGCCCTGTTGCTGCTGCTGATGTGCGTCATGCTCCAGGGGCGGCTGATGATCCACGCCAACTCCATCAACTTCCCCGACTACCTGTATGCGTTGACCATCGTCATCGGCTGCCTGGCGCTGGTGCGGTCCGACGCGGTGCTGTTCGGCGTATTCGGCTTCGGCAGCGGCCTGCTGCGCTATCCGGGGGCCGTCCTGTTCACCGCCGCCGCCCTGTTTCACGGCTGGATCACCGGGGCCAACAAGCGGGCCGACTGGCACCTGGCGGTGTTATGGGCCTTGACCGCCGGGTTCGTCCTGTTCGTCTTGGTGGCTGGCCTGGTGTCCGGGCAGCTCGAGGTGTGGTGGGAGCGCATCGTGTTCGAGAACACCACCGAACACTTCCACGGCGACTACAAGCTGCTGACGCTGGTTTCCAGGATTCCGTCGTTCTTCTGGTGGCTGTTGATCTACTCGGGGTTCGCGCCGTTGTTCGCCTTGCCGCTGGCCGGCCGCAACGCCCGCTGGCTGATGGCGTTGGGGGTGGCCTACGCCCTGCCAATCGCCGCCTCGGACCACATGTCGTCCCACTACTTCTTGCCGTTGATCGCCCTGATGACGGCTGCCGCGGCCTGCAATATCACCGTGCTGGCCCGGCGATACGGGCAGCTGACCGGTGAGATCATCGGCGGCGTCGCGGTGCTCATCGGGGGGTACTGGTTGACGATGTGAGGCGTGTTGGTTTCGCGCCTTGACCGTCCCCCATCCCTGAACGATCATGCGTGCCAACGACGAACGCTCCCCGGGTACGGATGGACCATGACCAAGCGGATCCTGATCACCAATGACGACGGCATCGAGGCTGCCGGGATCCGGGCCCTCGAGCAGGCCGCCCAGGCCCTGGGTGAGGTGTGGACCGTGGCCCCGGCCACGGAACAGAGCGCCACCGGTCACTCGGTCTCCCTGCACCGTGCGCTGCGGATGCACGCCCATGGCGAGCGGCGCTTCGCCATCGACGGATCCCCCACAGACTGCGTGTTCATGGCGATGGGGCATGTGATGCCCTCCCCACCGGACCTCATCATCTCGGGCGTCAACAGGGGCGGCAACGTGGCCGCCGACGTCACCTATTCCGGCACGGTGGCCGCGGCCTTCGAAGGGGCGCTGCGGGGCGTCCCATCCCTGGCCGCCAGCCGCGTCAGCTTCGAAGAAGGGGACTACGGCCCGGCCTGCGAGATCGCGGTCCACATCGGCCGGCAGCTGATGCAGCGGGGCCTGCCCCGCGGGGTCTGCCTCAACCTCAACGTGCCCCCCCTGCCCGCGGAGGAGATCCTCGGTGTGGTGGCCGCGCCGCTGGGGTGGCGCAGCTACGGCGGGGACGTGGACCAGCGCACGGATCCCCGGGGCCAGCCCTACCACTGGATCGGCGGCACGCAGGTCACCGACGAGAATCAGCCCGGCAGCGACTGCATCGAGGTCAAGCGGGGCTACGCCACCGTGACCCCCATCACCGTGGACTGGACCGATGGCGCCTGCCTGCGGGATCTGGCCGATTGGGAGCTGGCCCCTTGGTAAAAGCCCGACGCGACCAGGAGCGCATGGTGGAACGGCAGATCCGCGCGCGGGGCGTGAGTGATCCGCGGGTGCTGGAGGCCATGGCCCAGGTGCCACGTCACCGGTTCGTCGGGGAGCTCAACCGCCACGCCGCCTACGAGGACACCCCGTTGCCCATCGGGGACGGGCAGACCATCAGCCAGCCGTTCATCGTCGCGAAGATGCTGGAGATGCTGGAGCTGAGAGGCGACGAGACGGTGCTGGAGCTGGGAGCCGGATCCGGGTACCAGACCGCCTTGCTGTCCCTGCTGGCCCGGCGGGTCGTCGCCCTGGAGCGCGTCGGTAACCTGGCGCGCAAGGCCCGCCAGGCCCTGGAGACGATGGACATCCGCAACGCCGTCGTGCTGTGCGCCGACGGGACGCTGGGCTGGAGCGAGGCCGCTCCGTATCAGGGCATCATCGTGGCGGCCGCGGCGCCGTCGATCCCCGAACCGCTGCTAGACCAGCTGGACGACGGCGGCCGCCTGGTGATCCCGGTGGGGACGCGGGACGTCCAGGATCTGCGAATGATCCGGCGGGACGGGGACGAACTGCACGAGCAGGGGGGTGGGGGCTGCCGCTTCGTGCCGCTGCTGGGCAGGTATGGATGGGAGGAGAAGCCGTGAGCGAAACAGTTCAGCACGTGCTGTGGTTGGTTTTGCTGACCTTTGTTCCAACACTTGAACTCAGAATGTCGATACCCGTCGGTATTCTGGGAATGGACGACATCCCCTGGTTGGTGGTCGCGGCGATCTGTATCGCATCAAATATCGTCTTGGCACCGATGGTATGGATATTCGTTCATCACATAATGAAATACTTCCTAAGGGTCGGATTTATCAAGAAAATCTATGATTGGCTTGTTGTAAGGACTCAGCGGAAGGTAGAGCCGTACGTCGAACGATGGGGAACCCTGGGATTGGCACTGTTCATTGGTGTCCCCCTGCCTGGATCGGGCGTCTATTCTGGATGTCTTGGCGCATATCTGCTGGGTTTCAAATTCCGGGATTTCATGCTCGCTTCAACTCTCGGCGTTTTCATTGCCGGTTCGGTTGTGACCGTGATAGCTGTATTTTTTCCAGATGTTGAATGGCTTCAACACTTTCTCAAGTCGCCGGAACATGAGGCGGCGGTGGGAGGCTGACCGATGGAACTGATCAAAGCTCTGATTCGCGACGTACCGGATTTCCCCAAGCCGGGCATCGTCTTCAAGGACATCACCCCCATGCTCAAGGATCCGGCGGCCTTTGCCCGGGTCATCGAGCTGATCAAGGACCGGGTGGCCGGCAAAGATATCGAGGCCATCGTGGGCATGGAGAGCCGGGGGTTCATCTTCGGCGCGCCCCTGGCCCTGGCCATGGAGCTGCCGTTCATCCCGGTGCGCAAGGTGGGCAAGCTCCCCGCCGACA
>CAZDDH010000167.1:0-19099 GCA_964504165.1 uncultured Rickettsiales bacterium
GCCAAAGCAGCCACGCCGCGAGTTTGCCATCTAAATGTCAATCGTGGTCCAGATGCAGCTTTTGGGTCGATTTTCTGTCGACAACGGGCCCGGAAGTGGCGATCTGTTACGACACTACAATCCACTGACGTCGAGAGGTCACCCCCCCATGTCGTTCCGTATCCCATTCCATTTCCTGATGATGATCCTGCTGATGCTCTGCGCGTGCGAAACCGATCCCGCCGACGACGACGATGACACGGCGGCGGACGACGATGACGACGGCGAACCGGTAGAGTGGTTGGACTTCGAGGACGAGAGCCCCTGGTACCAGTGCACGGACGACGAGATCCCCGAGGAGGCCACGGTCGTCACCGCCTTCGACGCCGCGGACCAGTATTTTGGCGACGAGAACCTGCGCACGGTGCAGGCCACCGTTGGTTTCCCCGAGGAGACGAACTGGAGCCAGGTCGGGCTGCGCTTTTTACTGGAGTGCCCCGACGGTGGCACCTGCGACCACTGGGACCGCTGGGGCAACGTCCAGCTGGTGCTCAACCCACAAGAGGACGCGGAGAACTGGGAGTACATGGAGCTGGCCCGGCACATCACCCCATACCGCATGGGGATGTGTGAATACATCGACGTGACGCCGGTGGCGTCCCAGCTGGTGGGCCAGCAGACCCTCACCTCGTTCATCGACACCTGGGTCGGCCCCGGGCACAGCGACGGGGACGGCTGGGAGGTCACCGTGGAGTTCGTGTTCTATCCGGGGCCCAGGGGCGGGGCGGACCAGGTGGTCAACATCTGGGGCGCCCGGCAGATCATCGTCGGCGAGACCGAGGAGGACGCCAACGTGGACTCCCAGATCGACCCGGTGACCGTGCCTGTCCCGGCGGACGCCACCCAGGTGATCGCCCATCTGACCACCACCGGCCATTCGTTCGGCAATTCGGGGAACTGCGCCGAGTTCTGCGAGATGCGCCAGGACGTCATCGTCAACGGCGAGATCTTTTCCGTCGAGCCCTGGCGGGACGACTGCGAGGACAACCCCGTCAGCCCACAGATGGGGACCTGGGAATACGATCGTAACGGCTGGTGTCCGGGAGCCATCGTGGTCGGGCAGCAGATCGATATCACAGAAGCCATCGTCGCCGGTGAGGACAACATCATCGACTTCGACATCCTCCTGTCCACGGGCGTCGAGTACAACAACTACACTCCGGTGGACCTACTCCCCAACGAGGTCGTGGCGCTGCGGGTGTACATCTACCAATAAGACTTCCGGTTCTCCGAGGGGGTTGAGGGAATGAATGAAGATGACGGGCGGATGGATGAGCTACTGGAGCGCGCCAAACCGCACCTGATCGTCCAGATCACCGCGGCCATCCTGGCCATCAACGGGCTGTTCCTCACCGTCGCCGGCCTGCAGACCCTGATGTTCCTCAACGTCCAGGGGCTGTGGCTGGTGGTTCCGATCCTGCAGCTGGGCTGTGGCCTGGGCTCCGTCGGCGCGGCGGCGGGGATGGGCAAGCAGTGGGGGCCGGCCGGGGTGCTGGCCCTGGGGTTCTCGGGCCTGGCCGCACTGGCGGGCGGCGTGTGGATGGTGGGCAGCACCATGCTCGGCATCCTCTCCCCGCTGGTCCACGCAAACGCTGCGCTCAGCGCCGTGTGCTTCGTGCTGGTGGGCGTCTCCATCGTCCCGTTCTTCCGCTGTGTCCAGGCCCGCAAGGAGCTGGCCGACGCCCTGGAGGGCAGCCCGGGTGGCGGCAGCCTGGCTCCCCTGGCGGGGGTCATCCTGCTGGGATTGATCGCCGGGGGCGTGTGGATGGCGCTGCAGGGCGTCAATCCGGGCCGTCCAGTAGCCGTCGTGGTCCAGGTGCGGGGCGGAGTAGAGGCGGACACGGACGCCAAGCTGGCCAAGATGTTCGCCAGCCAGCTGGGGGAGATCGGCCTGGAGGCCACCCACAACGCCCAGACGCTGGCCGCTGACGCCCCCATCGAAGAGGTGCGCAAGACCGCGTCCGACGCCAACGCCGCCCACGCCGTCGTGCTGGACCTCGCCACGGTCGAGGAGCGGGACGGGGTCATACCCGGCACCAAGCTCTTCGCGGTCACCTGCACCGCCCACTACCTGAGCTCGGACACCGACGCCGTCGCCGTCTCCGAACCGATGGAGTTCGCCTACGAGGGCACCTCCGGCCGGGATATCGTGCGCAAGGTAGACCACGCCTGGGTGGAGGGGCTGGCACCGTGGGTCATCGAGCAGGTGTACACCAGCGGGGCCTTCGTTCCCGTCCTGGAAGGGGACACGGACTTCGACGACATGCAGATCGCGTTGGAGCTGGCCGGCTGGGAAGAGTCGGTGTGGCAGCGGCGGGACCGGGCCCAGGGGTTCACCGATTATTGTGACCTGGAGACCGAGCGCCTAGCCGCCCTGCAGTCCGGGGAGGTGACGCCCGTGTCCTGCCTGGGCAACCCCTGTGGCCAGAACACCCTGCTGGGCGTGGACGCCAGCGGCCGGGCCATCGTCCAGGAGAGCACCCGGACGCCGTTCTTCCCCGTGCCCCTGGCCGCCACCAACAGCTGGGCCGAACCCCCGGAGCGCATCTTCGCGGTGAGCGCCCAGGCCCCTGGCGAGGAAGCGGACCTGTTCCGCTCGGGCAACTTCTACGACTTCGGTAAGGTCTCCCGTAACGGCGGCTACGTCGCCATGGAGACCTTCGGCAGCGACCGCACGGAGGCCATCGTCACCCTGGCCACCGGCGACGGCACACAGGCCGATCTGGTGCTGCTCGAACCCCGGGAGCGCACCCGCTACATGCTGCCCTCCCCGGACGGTAGCCGCCTGCTGGCCTGGCTGGACGGGGGCGGTGTCGTGCTGCTCTGGGCCGGGGAACGCATCGACATGCCCCACATGCGCCAGGCCCGCTGGGTCGAACTGCCGGACGGGCCGGCCATCGCCGCCCAGCTGGACGACGACTCCCTGGCCCTGTTCGACCGGGACGGCAAGCAGCTGCCCGGCAAGTACCGGCTCGGCGGCCGATTGGTGGATATCTACGACGCCGGTGGCGAGCTGGCGGCCCTGGTGCGCGACGGCTACGACTGCCGCCTGGACCGGATGGTGGAGACTACCCTGGCCCGTACCAGCCGCGAAGCGCTCCCCAGCTGCCTCAAATCCCCCCGACTGCTCCCCGACGGACGCCTGGTGGGCACCGCCGAGGTCACCATGGGCGGTGACATCCCCGGCGATCGAGAGGTGGTGGTCTGGGCCCCCGGCAGCGACGAGTTCACCCAGCTGACCTCCGGCTCTTTCCACGAGGAGACCGTCTACCCCACCGCCGACGGCTCCCGCGTCTACTTCAACCGACGGCTGGAGTCCTGGCCCAACGAGTACGACGTCAACCTGTACCGTCGGGTGGTCTGCTGGGCGGATCTGCCGGCGGAGTGAGGGGCCTGGTACCGAGGTACCTGGGGAAGCTCTCCCGGCACGCCCGGATTCCCCGCGCGACTTTCAGCGCGACCTTCAGCGCCAGGCTCTTCTTGATGATCTTCAACTCGTTCTCCGAGGTTGTCTTTGTTTCCTCGTGCAGAGGCTCCAGCCTCGGCACGTCCCTCCCGGACGCTCCCGCGTCCTCCCCTCCACAGATCCAGGCAGAGTCAAGCCTGGCGACTGGTGCCGGCGGGACGCCCCGTCCGTCCCCTCGTTACGCGGCCCGGAACGCCCCGCCGACGACCAATCAACAACGAGTGCAGCGTACCGACCGGCTTGCGTCACGTGACTTACGCAGGCCTTACAGTCCGCAGCGTCACCTCCCCGCAACTGTGGTACACATCGATCAGGCACGACGAGGTGACCATGGTCCGCATCAGGCTCCTTGGGTTGTTATTTGTGTGCGCGGGGCTCCCCGGGTTCGGCTGCATGGAGATGGGGGATTGGCTGCTTCCCAGCGGCCGGATCGCCGTGAGCCATGCCCACTCTTGCGTCATCGATGACGACGGCTCGGTCCGCTGCTGGGGGTGCGAGGACCCGGACTTCGACGCTGGCCAGTGCGATCCCCCTGCGGGTGATTTCACCGTGCTGACGGCGGGTTTCCTGCACACCTGCGGCCTCGACGACACGGGCGCCGCTTGGTGCTGGGGAGAGGACAACGAGGGGGAGACCGAAGACCAGGCGGGCCCGTTCACCCAGGTGGCCGCCGGCTCGAGCCGCCACCGGCGGGTGGACTTGTCCCGGCCCACGGTGACCAGCTCGGTGCCATCGGGGGAGAACGCCACGCCGTAGATGCGCTCCGCGTGGGCACGGTGAGACAGCAGCAATTCCTCCGCCTGCCCGTCTTGCGAGAGGCGCCACAGGCGCAACATCTCGTCCGCGCCCACCGTGGCCAGCAGCGAACCATCCGGCGACAGGTCCATGTCGAAGACCTCGCCGTCATGGGCGTCGAACCGATGCAGCTCGTGGCCGGTTCGGGGATGGCGAATGGTGACGCCCCCCCATGCGTCCGCGCAGGCCAGCCAGCTACCGCCGCGGGCGTAGTTCAGGGCCCCGGCCTTCTTCCCCTTGATGGCCGCGACGGGATGGGCGCCCACGGTCCCGTCCGCGCGGACATTCCATAGCAGGACATCCCCCCCGCTGCTCGCGGACGCCAGCGTGGCCCCGTCCGGGGAATAGACCACCGCCAGCAGCACCTTGGCCTGCCCCCCCGTGCCCAGCAGATCCCCCACCTCGTATTGCTCGCCCCGCCGGCGCGGGAGCCGGTGCAGCAGGTCCCGCTCCACGGTCACCGGGGGCTCGACCCCATCCACGGAGTCCGCCATCAGCGTCGGGGCGTCCTCGGCGGACGGCCGGTCCCAGCGCAGCGTCTGGCTATCCTCGCCCGCCCCGTCCATGGCCAGGGCCGCGATGCGCGAACGCTGGTCCGCATCGTTCCACCCCCGGTTCTCCAGCGTCTGCAGCAGCGCCACACCCCCGTCCGCGTCCCAGGCCTGCCACGCCTCCGACGCCCGCGCCGGCGTCAGGATCTCCAGCTGGACGGCACAGAGCAGCTCGAAAAGCGGGTTCGGGGGAGGGGCGTCGGGCACGGGGCGATCCCTTCCTGCCCTGGGGCTCGAAGGGACAAAGATACCATGGGCGGTGGTGGGGCTCGTTGGGGGCGTTGGCCGCCAATTTCCAGTGGTATCCCGGCCCAGGCGTCACCCCTGTCCTCGCACATCTCCCTTTCCGCCTCCTCCTTCTCCATCTCCCCCAAAGATGCTGCTACTAGAGGGTGTGGAGGTCAGTGTGGATAGGCCGAAGGGCTATCCAAGGATCGGTGGTTGACCGCTGATCAAGCGGCGTGCATGTCGCGCAGCGGTTTTCCACCGACCCCAACAAATGGGCGAGATGAAAATCATCTCAGCGATAAGTTGGGATTTGGAGCAACTTACTGACGAGGTACCCGCCATCTCAGCGATAGGTTGGGATTTGAAGCAACCTATTCACGAGATGGTTTTCATCTCGATTATTTGTTGGGCCCTCGAGCCAGATTTCCCACAATGGCCATGCGGAGCAGCGTGGCCTTCAACGCCCGGTCATCAACGGTTCGTTTCCCGAGCTTTCGGACCGCTTCGGTCGTGACACCCAGGCCCACGGCGATGTCCCGGGACTGGAAACCTGCCCGACGGCCAAGAACGACCACGATGGATCGGGCCTGGCTCTCGCGAGGCGTGCGTCCAGTCATCAGGGGATTTGCACAGACGGCAAACGATGCCGCGTCGCGCAGAGCGTCGAGCCCCATTCCAACAATCTGAGCGTCCGTTATCGGCCGGATGCCCGCACCATTCAATCCCGAAGCAACCCATGCTTCCCAGGGCCTGTATCGAGGGAGAGCCTCGGAGAGGCAAAGAGCGCCTTCTTCGATGAAACGCGCACCGACGACGTCGGAAAAGCAGCTACCGCTCCACACCGCCGGGTGCACCGCCAGGCCATGTTTGACCGGCTGTTCGATGCAGTACTCGACCAGCCGTTTGAGGTGGGCCCGATCCTCGACGGGTTTGATGTAGGGTGGCTCGAAGCGGATGCCGGCGATGGGTCGCAATCCCATAACAATCGAACGCGATACCTTGCCAGCTTGTGCGCGCGAACAGGCCACGACCACGTGCGCATGATCGTCAGCCATGCCGAACACGACGAGCCAAGGTGCGGCGCGACTCACGATCAAGAGGACGGCAGCACGCCGCGCCGTCTCCTCAGGAAACAGCGGGTGTCGGCCGTCCGAGGAAAACCTCAGATGCCAGATCTCCATGGGGCCTCTTTTCCTGGGGGACCACCAACGTAGCCACGGATTCGATGCTGGCAACGGTGGCGGCTACCGCAGCCTACTTCCCCTCCGCCCTGAACCCGTAGGCAACATTCAAGTAAGCAACCAGCAGCATGGTGGAAAGCGTGATCATGTAGGCCATGAACACGATCGCGGAGATCGGGTTGGAGCCCAGGGCGGTGGGCTCCAACGAGATGCGATCACCGAGGTGTAACGTGAGCGGAAAGGCCTGGTAATACAGATTGGAAACCTGGCTGGAGAAATCGCCCAGGAACGGGACGAGGAGGAGGCCCGCAACGGCAGTCTCATGGGTAGCGCGCAGGTTTCTTGAATAACCGCTGCAGGAATCCCGGTTCGTCGCCCGTGTAGGCATCGAAATACCCCTGCAGAACGGGGTCGTCGGAACTATCGTTGTCCCCGGGCTGGGGTATGGGCTGGCCGCAGTCCAGGAAGGCGGCCAAGCGCCGCAGATAGTGCAGGCCGGAATAGCCAAACATCTCAGCGTCCCAGGGCGCGCCTTCATCCGGTTCGGTGTGCCCGCGGATGCCGTACTCGGTCAGGAGTTCATCTGCCCTGACGAAGGACGCCTTGTGACAGTCATACCCTTCGGGATCATTCACCTTCAGATCAGCGAGGATTCCAACCGACAATGCCAAGCCCATATTGACCGTCCCTAGATGTGGGTGCTCCGTGGGGCCGCGGCGACGGGTCCCGACTGAATGACCGCCCCGACCATGGTGTAGACTCGCCCCAATGAGTTCCGGGAGGCTATCACGCCCAAGGGTCCTCGGGCTCCCTGGAAACGCTAGCTAGCAGCGTCTCTGATTGCAGGCTTCAACAGGAATACCGCCCCCAGATAAGCCGCCGCCGCCACCCCCCAGAACACCCAAGACCCCAGCGGCACATACACCAGGTACAGCAGCGAGAACCCCGCCAGCGTCCCCAGCGCGTCCGCCAGGATGGCGTTGCCGATGAGCCGCCGGGGCCCCGAGGCGATCCCCAGGGGGAAGAAGACCCCCATCATCAGCCCGCCCGGCAGCAAGAACAGCAGCGTGAACAGCTCCCGCAGCCACGGATTGGGCTGCTCGAAGGGGATCAGCAGCAGTCCGGCGTAGTGCACCGCCAGCAACAGCACGGTGGCCACAATCCGGGGCGCCGGCCGCAGCACCCACGCCGGCAGCCTGGACGACAGCGCGCTGCCGATGGCGGCAAAGGCGATGAACGTGGCGATGATGCGCAAGATGGTGAGGATCTCGTCGCCGAAGAACGCCCGGTAGCGGTAGAACGTCGCGATCTCCATCAGGGCATAGGCCACGCCGATGACAAAGAAGTAGGGGGTGTTGTTCCAGCCCGTGAGGCCGCGCCCGCTGCGCCAGGCCAGCAGCACGGCGCCCAGGGTGCAGGCCAGGAAGATGGCCAGGGCCACGCGGAACAGGATCGTGCGGCCCTCGGACCCCAGGGAGGCCCAGGTGGCGAAGGGGCGGCTGTCGGTGAGGCGGAAACCGTCGTCGTCCGGGGCCGGGCGATCCCAGCTGCCGAATCCTCCGGGGCCCAGCCGTTCGAGCTTGTCCTGGAGGGCCTCGGGGGTCCGGCAGGCGATGACGTTCAGGCTCCCCCGTTCGCTGGAGTGCAGGGCCCGGTGGGGGATGCCGGCCTCTTCGAGGGCGATGAGCACCTGTTCGGGCACGAAGTTGTGACGCAGGTTGCGCACATCGGTGAAGCCCATCAACAGCATGCCGTCCGGCTCCAGCCTGCTCACGTACAGCTCCATGGCTTCGCGCGTGTAGAGGTACAGGGGGGCGGCGGCAGGGCGCATGGCCTGGATGGGCTGGAAACGGGCGGATTCGATGATGACGGCGTCCAGGGGGTCGTCGCGTCGTTCGACGATGGTGCGGCCGTCGGCGGCCACGGTGGTGACGGCGGTGAAGACGCCGCTGTTCCACTCCGGGTGGCGGTCGCGGAAGAGGGTCACGACGGCCGGATCCCGTTCCACGGCGATGACCCCCGGGCCCGGGTCGGGCAGGCAGCGCAAGCCGTTGCCGCCGCCGACGCCGATGATGACCAGCTCCGGGTCCGGCGGGAGCAGGCTGTAGAGCTGGCGTCGCTCCGGGGCCAGGCTCTGGCGAGGGTCGCGGCCGTCGTGGGGCACGACCCACTGGAGCTTGAAGTTGTACAGGCCGGCGTAGCGCGTCCCCACCCGGTCCCCCCGCACCAGCCGGAACTGGGAGTAGCGGCTCCAGCTCATCCAGGCCGGTTCGCGGATCTCGTCGGCCAGGGCCAAGGTGGCCTCCCAGGGCCGGGAGCTGGCGTTGGAGACCTTGGCCTCCCGGCGGCCGTCGATACCGGCGAGGGAGCGGAACGCTTCGATGCGGCCGTCCAGCTGGGTGGGCAGGGCGATGGCCAGGCCCAAAGCCAGGGCCGCCAGGCCGTAGCGGGGCACGATCAGGAACGACAGGCCCACCACCGCGATAAGGGCGTTGGCCCCGACGGCCACCAGCACGCCGTTCGTGCCCAGGTACCCCAGCACGATGCCCGCCAGGTGCACCGCCCAGATCCAGCCCACCCGACCCTCCCGGTGGGCCAGGGCCAGCAGGGGCGCCACCGCACCCCCCAGCAGGCAGAACCAGGCCCCCAGGGTGATGCCGTGCAGGGCAAACCCCAGAGCCGGGGCCGTGACCAGGTAGCTGGACCGCAGGGTCACGGCGAGGAACGCGCACAGGCTCATCCCGGCCAGCCGCATGGGCAGCATGGCTGAGACGCGGGGGAAGAAGCGCTGCTGGAGCACGGCCCCCAGCCCCATGCAGGAAAACGCGATGGGGTAGACGAACATCACCAGCGTCTGCACCAGCGACGGCCGCTCGCTCAGGGTCACCCCCAGCTGCACCGAGATGGACAGGTGGCTGAGACCCATCGCCAGGCCGACCAGGAAGAGAGCTGCTGCCGCTGCCAGGCGGGATGTTTTCCGTCGGGCCATTCAGGGAACTCCGGGATTGGATCGGCGACAGGATAACAGGGCCGGGGGCGTGATTGGGCCGCTGACCCAATCGCCTCCAGCATGCGACTAAACGGTCGCACCAAGCGTCGCGTGGATGACGCCGCCTTTCCTCGTGTAGGTATCTGATCGATCCAATGGACCTTACATAAACAGGCAGGTTCCCGGCGACTTCCGTGGTAGCTTCTAGCCGATAGACGAGTCCGAGGTGGCCGGCATCAGCGCCGGTGGGGCTACAAACCGACAGCCCGATGGGCTGGCATCGCCGACCACTCGAGGCGGCGACCAATCGGTGAGGTGCTTCGTGCGGACCCTGTCTTGTCTCTTGCTTCCCTTCCTTCTGACGGTTTTCCCCCTCGGTTGTGTCACACCGGATGACGATCCCGGCGGCGACGACGACGTGGCTGACGACGACGATGATGCCGGCGACGACGACGACGTTGCCGACGACGACGACAGCTCGGGCAGCGACGACGACGATGACACCGTGGCGTCGGGCCCGTACGAGGGCTACAACCTGTACGCTCTGCTCCACATCAAGACGGTCCACCTGATGGACAACGACGGCAACGAGGTCCACAGCTGGGAGACCCAGCACAAGCCCAACAACGCCAATTACCTGACCGAGGACGGTGAGCTGCTCCTCACCCTCAAGGGCCCCAACCAGACGTTCATGGCGGATGGCGCCGGTGGCATCCTGCAGCGCCTGGACTGGGACGGCAACGTCACCTGGGAGTACGAGTACAACAGCACCGAGCACCTCCAGCACCACGACATTGAGTTGCTGCCCAACGGCAACGTGCTGATGATCGCGTGGCAGATGAAGACCCAGGCTGAAGCCCTCGCCGCGGGGCGGGACCCTGCCTTGCTGGGGGGCGGTGAGGTGTGGTCGGGCAGCGTCATCGAGGTGGAACCCACCGGGCCGGACACGGGGGAGATCGTCTGGGAGTGGCACGCCTGGGACCACCTGGTCCAGGACCACGACGGCTCCGCGGATAACCACGGCGTCGTGGCGGAACACCCCGAGCGGATCGATCTCAACTACGTGGCGTTCAACGAGGCGGATTGGTTCCACACCAATTCGGTGGACTACAACGCCGAGCTGGATCAGATCCTGGTGAGCATCCACAGCTTCTCCGAGATCTGGATCATCGATCACAGTACCAGTACCGCCGAAGCCGCCAGCCACTCCGGTGGCAACAGCGGCATGGGCGGTGACCTGCTCTACCGGTGGGGTAATCCGCAGGCTCACGGAGCTGGGACGGCCAGCGATCGGCAGCTGTTCCACCAGCACGACGCCGAGTGGATCGGGGACGGCCTACCCGGCGCCGGAAACATCCTGGTGTTCAACAACGGCATGTTGCGCCCCGGCGACGATTACTCGTCCATCGTCGAGATCACTCCGCCGCTCAATCCAGATGGCAGCTACGCCCTGAGTCCGGGTTCGGCATACGGTCCCGAGGAACCGTCCTGGATCTACACCGCCGAACCGGTCACCGACTTCTTCTCGAGCTCCATCTCCGGAGCCCAGCGGCTCCCCAACGGCAACACGCTGACCTGCATCGGCAACGACTCGTACCTCTTCGAGGTGACCGCCGGCGGCGAGACGGTCTGGGCGCACCAGGTCGTCGAAGAGAATCCCGATATGAATGCCGTGTTCCGTGTGGAGCGCTACGCCCCCGACTATCCCGGCTTCGACGGGACCCCGCTGGATGACGAGTAGCGCTCGGGCCAGGGCGGCGCGCTGCCGAGATCAGCCCCCGGCGATCTCCAGCGTAAACGTCTGCTCGTCCGTCTCACCGTTGCCATCCGAGACCTCGATGGTGATGGTGTGCTGCCCGATCTCCTGGCTCGTGACCCACCAGGTGAGCATTCCGGTGACCGCATCCAGGGTCATTCCGGCCGGGCCCTCGAGCAGCGTGAACGCCAGATCGTCGCCATCGGGGTCCGTTGCCACGACCTCGTACATGTACAGGACGGGTGGGTCGCCGGAGAGCACCGTGCCCGAGATGGCCAGCCCGAAGGGCCCGTACAGGTCGGGATCATTGGTCTCGATGTAGCTGCTGCCATCCGGGGTGAACCGGAAGATGTCGGCGCTGGCCGACCCTGAACCGTCCTCGTAGTCCGCCGTGTAGATGTTGCCGTCGTTGTCCACCCGCACCGGCACGGGGAAGGCGTCGTTGGGCGCATCAAAAGATCCGATCACCGCCCCGGACTGCACGTCGTAGCGGATCAGGTCACCGGCCGCCGCCACCAGCTCCCCCGTCATGTTGAACTGGATGCCTTCGAGGTTGGCCGGGTTCCCGCTGCCGTCCAGCGAGTCGGTCCAGGTGAAGGTCGTGAAGGAGGCGTCCGTCTCCGCGATGTGGATCCGGTTGTCCGTCTGACTGGCCAGGTAGAGCCGGTTGTCGTTCTCGTAACCGTCGAACGTGATCCCGGTGAGCTGCCCGGCGCCGGCTGGGACCGCGACGGTGGTCTCGAAGGTATAGTCCACAGCGCGGTATTTGTTGAGCTGGTCGGTGCCGCCCGTGGCGGTGGTCGTGTACAGATTGCCCTGGCGGTCGAAGATGATGTTCTCCGTCGCCTCTTCGGCCACCTTGTCGTAGCGCGCGTATTCCACGCCGTAATCGCTGAACTCGACAAACGCGCTGTACGCGGCGACGACCAGGTTCCCCCGCGCGTTGAAGGACAGCCCGTTGGGGCCGTAGGTGTAGGCCGTCGAGGCCACCTCGCCAAACAGCTCGTGGGTGAAGGAGGAAACAAGGGCCAGGGTCTCGGCGTCGTAGACCCGCACTTCGTCCGTCCGGGAGGACGACACGAACAGCTCGCCCGGCTCGAAGTTGCCGTTGAACTGCGAGGCGATCTCGAACACCGTCTCGGGGGTCGAGATGATATCGGGAGGTTGGTTTGCCTCCGAATCATCGTCGTCCTGCCCCGTGTCGTCATCGTCCTGGGCCGTGTCATCGTCGTCGGCGACGTCGTCGTCGTCGTCTCCACGTTCCGGGCAGCCGGCCAGGGCCAGCGTGAGGCCAGCCAGCAGCGTGATGATCGTCGTGGTCCGCTTCATGGTCTGTTTCTCTCCTGTATTTGGATTACTTGGCGCAGCGGAAACCGAGGTGAAAGCGGTACTCCGCGGGATCCACCTGCTCGCGCCAGGTTGCGCGCAGGTTGTGGTCAGATGACTCGTAGCCTCCCCCGCGTACAACCCGGTGCGTGCCCGTGGGGTCTTCCCAGGCACTTCCGTCAACCGGCGCCACCGTGTTGTCGTCACACCCTTGTTCGTTTGGACACAGGGCACAGTCGTAGCAGTCGTGGTACCAGTCCTGTACCCACTCCCAGACATTGCCGGTCATGTCACAGAGTTCTTGCGCCGTATGGCCTGCGGAGATACTGCAAACCTCCCACGTCCAAGCAGTGCCGCATCCAGATTGGGGTGAGTAATCCGTGTCATTCATCACTGCATAGGTGCAGCTCGCTTCGTCTGCTCCCCAGGGATAGGACACTTCCACTCCCAGGCTGCGCCCGGCGTACTCCCACTCCGACTCACTGGGCAACCGACCCTCCACCCACTCGCAGAAATCCGTGGCCTGCTGCCAGGTCACACAGTTGATGGGGTGGTTCGCGGACCAGGTCTCCCACCAGCTGCACGATGGGTTGGCATCGGGCGTGCTACAGAAACCGTCCTGGAAGCACGCGCGGTACTGGTCCACGGTCACCTCGGTTCTCCACATCTTGAAAGCCGGGATATCCACGTCGTGGAAGGGCAGGAATTCATATTCGCCCATTTCATAGGTGCCGCCCGGTATATCCACCCAGTCCGTGAGCTCGGACGTGTCGTCATCGTCGCCTTGAGTGTCGTCGTCGTCGCCCTGGGTATCGTCATCATCGCCCTGGGAGTCGTCATCATCGCCCTGGGTGTCGTCATCGTCCTGAGAGTCGTCATCGGTGACATGGGCCTCTTCCCACGGCTTCATCCAGCACGCGGGCAACAACACCAGCGCCACGGCGACGGCAGCGGTTCGCAAACCCAGCAGGTTCCGCACGGCACTCATCTCAAAACCTCACCGACAGCGTGGTCACCGGGCCGGGAATCCACACCACCTGAGTGTCACCGCGGGCTGGCGTGACCAGGACCACCAGGCCAGCCGCCGTCGCAGCCGCTCCGGCGATGCCGACGAACAGTCCCGTCGCCACGGCAGCCCGGGCTCGGTTCCACTGGTCCTCGGGGGTCGAATCGTTGTTGTACGTGTTGTTGACTCCGACATTGACGGCGAACCCGCCGCTGGCCACCAGGGCGCCGGCGACCATCATGGCCCTCCCCGTTTGACGCCGGCGTTGCAGCTGCACCGTGGTTGAAGGGGACTCGGAGGGTGTCTTGGGCTCTGTCTTGCCTCGAGTTCCCCCTACCTTTGTCGTCCTGTTCAGGCGGCGTAGCCGTTGCTTGGCGTCCTGGACCATGGCCCTCATCTGGCCCTGGCGTTCTTCGTCCACAGCGGTGAGGAACTCTGCGGCCAGCACGAATCCCTCCAGATCGGAGATCGCCTGATCATTTTTGTCCAGACACTGGGCGATCATGCCCCGCCAGTACAAAAGGTGCGGGTGGGGAACATCCGACTCTCTGAGTGCCCCGTCGAGTTCGCCCCAGACGCCGGTCACCACCTCCAGCCCCACCGCGGCGGCCTCGGGGTCGTTCCCTTGTATCGCCGCACAGTGCTCCGACTGAGCCTCGGCCGCCTTCACCGCGAGGGCGTCCATGTCCAGCTCCTGTGCCGCAGCTGGCAGTAGGCACACGCATAGCGCCATGAACACGAGACCCCACCCCTTGGACCAGACACGCATCGTGCGTGACGATACCACGGGCGGGCCTGGGGCCCGAAGATGAATGGGGCAAACCCAATCGGTGGCCGGTGCAGAGCCGAGGGCGAGCCGTCTATCCCGCCTCCCCGCCGAGGTGCTCCTCCATCCACCTGGCCCCAGAATCACGCAGGCCCGCTGCATCGAACAGGTACGTGTCCGCGTCTCCGACCTTGCCCGAGCGGCCCTTGCCGGCGGCCATGTACTCCCGGACGATCACCTCGAAGTAATCCTCGGGCCAATCGGCGATCCCCCGGGTCGTGTCGTACTCCTCGAAATCCATCCATACCCGCCGGCCGCCCCGGAGGATGGGCATCCTGTACCGGTCGACCCGCTTGCCCGGCACATCCGCCAGGTGTTCAGCGTGGTGCAGCAACGTCACGTTCCCGAGGGGCGACCCGAGCACAAGGACGCTTCCACCGGCCTCGCACAGCTTGGCCAGCGGAGATCCCGGCCCGTCCCGGTACTGCCAGGGATGCTCCTCCGTGACCCACCCGGCCCGTTCACCGACGGCAACGTAGGAAAACGGATGACGGCTCCGGCAAGCGTCGGGCCACGTCCGCAGGTACTCCGTCAGGATGCCCAGCTCCTTGCGATCCGCCCGGGACCGCTGCGGGTCGTACGCCGGGCATTCCGCCGCATAGGCCTCCTGCCGCTCCTTCGGCCAGCGCGTCAGTTCGTAGGGATTGTCCTCCCAGCCCGCCAGCATCATCAGCGTCCCTGAAGGCGTCAGCACGTCCACGATGGCCTGCAAGACGACATCCGGCCCTCCCACGATTCGGCCGATGCTCTTCACCGATGCGTGGAGCATCACCACCTGCCCTGCGGACAGCCCCAGGCCCTTGAGGCCCTGGATCAGCTGGCTCCTGGTCACGTTGGTTGGGTCACGCATCTTCATCGTCCCGGGTTCCTCGTGCCGAGGCCCCAGCTTCGGCACGTCTTTCCGCGAGGCTCCAGCCTCGTCCCCTCCCGCTGGCTATCCCCCTGGCTGCCATGGCGGCTCTGGAGGCCTCTCTCCTTGGGCAGCCCGAACACCCAGTGGGCTCCCATTATTCGTGGAGGTCCCAAACAACGCACTCATGGATGTCGTGGCTCACAGTTTTGTCTGTTGCAGGCATCTTCACAAAGTGATGGGGTGTGCGCCAATCAGCCGTCCCGTCATTGTCGAATACATAGCTATAGTAAACGATTGTAATCGCCTCTTCGCTTTCGTAGACACCACAGACATTGATGTAGTCACCCCCGGAGCTCGAATCATGCGTCACCGCGCCCGCGACATGATGTTCTCCGAACCCGACCGGGCACGGATAATTCGGGCTAATAAAACCATCCAGATCTTCTTGGTTGTCGAAGTAGTACGTACCGGCGGCCACCTCATCCTCGTCAACGAATGGGAAATCGTTGCCATGCATCTCATAGCCACTACATACCAGTGTCTCCCAGGCCACAGCTGCCCCAAAGCCCGAGACGTCGATATCATCGCAGCTCTGGTAGTCACATGGCGCCGCCGTGTCGTCGTCGCCGATGGAATCATCATCATCGATGAGAGCCGAATGCGAATCGTCATCATCCACAACACTATCGGTGTCCTCGTCGTTTTTGCTGCACGACATGGCGGAGCCCAGTGCAAACAGCGCAATCATCAGAACGTGCGGTTTCATGCCGGAATTTGACTCCTCAAATCGATAGGGCCACCCGATCACAGGCCGTGGCCAGCCCTGCCACCGACCCTCGGAGGTGTCCGGCCCGACGTGTTGGAAAGCCATATTCGCCTGACAAAGCCTATCACGCCATCGGGCCGTTTCTGTGCCGTTGTTCCAGCGGAAGAAGTGGGGTCTAATGCCCACCGTGGGCCAACTCAAAGCTGGAGATGTAGTCATGAACGCACGGAACATGGTCCTGGTCGTCCTGCTCTCGCTCGCGAACCTCGTGGTCAACCAAGACTCCCATGCCCAGACGGCCGACGGCCAGGTGAAGCTGGAGCAGCACGATCTGAAATATTTGGCGGTGAGCTTGCCGCCCGGAAAGCGGATGGCCTGGAGCGTGGATCAGCCGAACGGAACGATGACGGTGGCCAATGAGGAGCAGGGGTTCTTGCTCAGCATTTCGTACAACGCGAGCTTCTTCCAACCGCTGGACCAGGTGGCCTTCGAGCAGTTGCGGACGAAGACCGTCGAGTTGGCGTCAGAGGCCACCGGTGTCCCCCTCGAAGCCACGGAGCTCGAGGAGGTGCCGGTCGGTTCGGCGACTGGCCGGAGGTATCGGATCAAGCCCGTCGATGTCCCGGCCGTTCCTGGCATCTTCACCCTGTGGAATTGCCCGGAATCTGGTGCTCTTGTGATCGTGGACACCCAGGCCATCGGCATCATCGAGGAGGATGCGCTGGTCTCCCTCCACCTGCGGGTCGTCGACTCCGTGACCTGCAAGGACGTGGCCCCTCAAGAGATGGGGCTGATGTCCTACGAGATCCTGCTCGATGTGCCCCCGTGGACTGCCGGAGTCGAAAAGGGATCCTTCCGCCAATTCTACGACCAACAAACGGGAACGTCGTTCGAGATATGGAGTCTCGACGACGAGAAGAAGCGTTCCTTGATGACCCCGGAATTATGCGCCGACATGTTGAACTCCCAGCTGGAGAACTCCCTCGCCGACATGCAGGTCACCCTCCACGAAAAACAGCCGAGGAACACCAAGACCGGCTGCATCATCGAGGGTAAGGCCAGCGCCGAGATCGAAGGCATGACCCGCAACATGAGGTTGATCCAGGAGCTGCGTGACTGCGGTACCGACTACGTGATGATGCGCTATTACACATTTGGCGATGATGACCTGTCACAGGTCGACCAGTACTGGCGGTGCCGGGACACAAATCCCGAATAGATGGAGAGGGGAATTGGTATGAAGATCCCAAGGAGTGGGTGACCATGAAGATACGCCAAGCCACACACAGCGACGTACCCCGCGTGATCGAGTTGTGGAAGGAGATGATGGACCTCCATCGAGCCCTCGACCCGGTCTTCACCCGCCGGGAGGACGGCCACGTGGCCTTCGGAGCGTTCCTGCGGGACAACATCGAATCAGACGAGGCCGCCGTGTTCGTGGCCGAGGATGGCGGACAGGTCATGGGCTACATCATGTCCCGGATCCAGCAATCGCCACCGGTCCTGGTGCGCGAGCGATCCGTGGACATCTTCGACATCAGCGTGGACGCCACATGCCGCCGCCAGGGTGCTGGACGGCAGCTGGTCGAGGCCATCCGGGAGTGGGCCCGCAGTCAAGGCGTGGACCGGATCGAGCTCCGGGCGGCGACTGCCAATGCCATCAGCGTGCCGTTCTGGCGGGAGATGGGGTTCCGTGAGTACTTGCTGGTGATGGCGCGGGAGGTTTGAGATCGGGCCATTTGACTCCGTGCCGAAGCTGTTGCCCTCTCTTGGTGCCTCTCTTGGTGGCCGGTTGACGGTCTCGATGTGCGTTTTGCGATACGAGGGCCAAGACGCGTACATCGACTTGCTCCCTTTGTGTTGCCCAATACGTTGTTATTTACTGCGGCCCCTCAAGCAATCACGGCGTCTCTTGTGGGCACGATCGAGTGCATCGTAGAAATCCTTCTCAGACATCTCCAATGCAGGTAGAACTACTGTCTCGAGGTCGTCCAAGAGCGCGTCGAAAGGACCCCGCCATCCCTGTCCGCGTAGGAGATGAACCCACTGAGAACAAGACGCTCCTCTCCTTCGTGCCCCAGTGCCCCAAAGACGTCTTCATGGCCGGCATATCCTTTGCCACGGGAGTAGTTGGGGCATCCAAGTTCGCCCTGTCCCCGGACGATCAGCCCGATCTCCAGATCACCACGGCGGAAAGCCGCTGATGCGAAGGATCCTCCCGATGAGTTCCCCCCGTCACCCGGTTCGTACCGGAATCCGGCTTCCTTCATCAGTGGCCGTAATTGTTCGATTCCGGCTACGAGGCAATTGGACGTGCGTCTGGGTCTTGGCATCTGTCTTCGTCACTCCGTCAGTTACCTAGCATGGCTGCGTATGGGATAGTTCCTTGCCTCGGATTCCCACCACGTTGGACACCCATGTTTGCCGGCTGAAGCCTATCATGCGGCCGTTTGGCTCCATGCGGTGTTGTGGGTGTTCGTGGGTAGGTATCATGTGTCGGTGTTTGGCGCTATGTCTCATGTCACCTGGATCCTCGAAGTCTAGCGAGGGGAATCAAGATGAGTTTATTGGCATCTTTCCACACCATCGACGAAGCGGATGTCGGGGAGTTGATCCGTGCTGCAACCCCCAGGGAGAGATACAACCACGACTATCCAAACACTCTCTTGATTGGGTTCCGATCTCAGGATTCATGGTCGTGGGCCCGTCCCACTCCCAATAGAACGGTTTCTACGAACCGAACTCCGAGGGTGACGCCTCACCTCACGAGTTGGGTTCGCGTGGTGAACCGTACGCCACGTGTGCCATGTCACCCTCGGGATTGGCCTCCCCCCCCTACTTGTTTGCCATCACAGAAGGAGCTTTGAAGAAGAGCTCCTTATTTTTAGGTATTCGTAGAGGTGTGGTCGATGTGGGCAACCATGGAACTACTGGCTCATCTTATTGCTTCTCGCAATCCTGAATCCTAGATTCTCGTAGCGTGCGTAGTGGTCGAAACGTTCACGATCCGCGACTCTGCAGCAGCCAAAGGTTTTTCCATTGAACGCGCCTCCACGACCGACGTGGTATCTGGTGCCGTTCGTGCGGACAGGATCAACCTCAGCCTCGGTTGGATACTCGTCGTAATGGTCCCAGCACCACTCCCAGAGATTGCCGCTCATATCGTGCAGTCCCCATGCATTCGGCTCCCGTCCACCCACGGGATGACAAGCTTCACCATCCAGCGGGTGCCAAGCGATGTCATCGAGGTCGTCAGATCCTGAGTAGACCCCCTGGTTGCATAACCAGTGAGCGGTTTATATAAGGTGCGGCGCCTC
>CAZDDH010000168.1:0-19061 GCA_964504165.1 uncultured Rickettsiales bacterium
AGAGGCGCCGCACCTTATATAAACCGCTCACTGGTTATGCAACCAGGGGGACTACTCGGCGGCGGTAGATGCGCTGATGGCCGTCGCCGACGATGAAGATGTCGTATGAACGATCCACAAGAATGACCTGACGCAGCAAAAAGAGTGGGGGTGCCCATGTCCTGGGCTTCGTCGACGAGGATTGAGCTGTAGTTCGCCCGGACGGTTCCCTCTTGGAGCAGGGCGATCGCATCGCGCAGAGCATCCTCGGGTTCTCGGGGCCGGCTAGTACCAAATGATGGTGATACTCCTCGAAGACGGGACAGATGTCCTAGCGCTGGGAGCGGGAAAGACGTACGCCACGGCATGATCGGGGTGCGAACTTGTAGTCATCCCAAATCAGACAACCATGAGCATGGACCACCAACTTACATTCGTCTCGGTAGAGCGATTCGGATAATCCGGTCAGTGCCAGGGCGAGGGATTTCTCCCAGTAGCGCTTCGGGGTGTCGCCCTGTCCCCAGTAGGCCAGCTTGAACTCGTGCCGGAGCGTTTGAGTAGATCGGCGACCCAGCGATCCATGTGAACGACCTCGATGCGTACCATGGCGCGCGGCGAACAGATCTTGGTGAGGTTTTCGCGGATGTCGATGGCCAGATTGCGGGTGAAAGTAGTAAACAAAATGCAATCGTTATGACGTGAAAACAACTTCTCGGCCAGGTAGGCGGCGCGGTGCATGGCCACCACGGTCTTGCCGGTGCCGGCAGTTCCCAGGACGCGAATTGGGCCGTTGAATGAACGGTAGACCAACTGTCGCTGGGTGGGGTGCAGGAATACGCGCCACCGCTCCAGCGGTGCGTCGAGCATGGCGGCTAGCTCGGCGTCGTCTTCCACGGTGACGAAGCGGCGCTTGTAAGTATCGCGTTCAATGGCGGCTTCGAATTCCTCGGGATCCACGGACTCGCTGACTGCCGCAACCGACGCGGCCATAGCCTTCTCAACCTCATCGAGGGATTCACCATCGGACAGGAAGAATAGCGCCTCGTAGGCCTCGAGGGGGAGCGTGTCCTGGAGCGTCCAGGTCGTCGAGCAGTTCGATCTCGCGGACGGCGGCCAACATCGTCTCCGGAACACCAAGCCGACGCAGTTTACGGTCGCGGATCAACTCGAAGAGCTTGGGTTCGTCATCGACGGTCGACGGTCTGGGGGTCTCGGCGGCAGCTTCGCCCACCAGGACCTGAAGCGTCGCGGTGTTCGGATGGATGGCTACGCGCTTGTTCCGTGCCCAGGCCATGGCCTTGTCGTGGTGGTCCACCTACAGCAGCACGTAGACGTTACCTTGTTCGGGGTGCAGCACGATGGCCCCGTGGGCGCCATCGATGCGAGCGGTGCGCAGGTTGGGAGCCTTGAGCGTGCTGATCTTTTCGTAGTTGATCGACGCGGCGGTGGGTTTAGTACCGCCGGGAACGGCGAATCAGGTGCTGGAACCCACACTGCCGCCCTACCGACTCCCCGCCGTCGTTGGGGATACGCGTGGCGCGTTTCCTAGCGGACGACCGAAGCAGCCTTCCAAGTGGCTGGAGACAGCAGATTTTATGGCGGTGAGGAGCAACTGGAGGCCGAATTTGACTTGTGTGGGAAGCGTGACCTCGACGATCCAGGTGGTCAACATGTCGGAGTTTTTGTTGCAGTCAGGCCCACTACGGGGTGGCGAACTCGTACCTGTCAAATGCTCTGCCTTGGCTACGTTCGTACCCTTCCGTGGAGCGATTGAACCGGAATCCACGGATGGGCTCGCCGGTGAGCAGAGCCTCGACAATGGTGACCCCGGGCCAGTCAGTAGGACGATTGACGAGGCCCTCCTTGCATCCGTGGGACATCAGGTAGTGGGCTCTGCCGACCATGGCGCTGTCGTCGAGGATCTCGATGGAGTGGTACCGGTCACTCCACACCGGGCCCTGCCGGCCGAGGAGGCGATTGATTTCCCGGGCCAGGTTGCCGTTGAGGCAGCACTCGAAGTCGGCGAGTGTCTTGGTGTCGGGGATGGTGCAGATGAGGTTGTAGTGATTGGATATGAAAACGAAGAGGTGGATCTGGATGCCGTACATCTTTTGGGCTTTGCCCAGAATGCCGCGAATGACTTCGTTGATGTCCCTCGACGGGCGCAGCAGGGAGCGTGCCAATCGATTCGTGATTGTGGTGGAAATGCATAAGACTCGGAAATTACTAGGATAATATGATGTCGTGTGTGTCGTTTCCCGACGTGAGTCAGTCGGGATAGACCGATTTCCGTTCTACCCAGTCCGGAATTCGGACTCCTCCATCAGGCCACGATGACGCCTTGCACAGTTTTTTCATGAGCCCTTCATCAAGACGGCATGGAATCCATGGATACTGGTTGCCGATGAGTTCACACGGCCGCCATGTTTTACTTCGTCCCCCCTGGCGTACCCTGGCGGCCATCGTTGCCGTTTTGTTTGTTCTTGGTGTCACCCACGCCCCGTGGTCACCAGGCGATAGGATTCGAGACGGCAGCCACGATCTGGGCCAAAACGGGATCTGGCTTGGCCATGGCTGGCTGGGGCACGACGACTGGTTTCAGCGCTACGGAAAATCGGTGGCTGAATTCCGTGATGTCCACCGTATGGTCGAGCTGCGACGAACCCTCGACGAACCCGTCGCTGCCACGCTGTCCGCCGATGACGCCGCTGGCTACGCCGCTTACCTTGACCAGCTAGCGACCGACCTGATGGCCCAGCTCTCGCCACCCGTCGCCTCCCCAGCCACCAGCTCGACCTTCGATTTCTCGGACGTGGCCGTGGAAGGGGAGCTGGTGAAACCCGCTGTCATGATGCTGACGCCGCTGCAGCGCGTCGAACTGCCCCCACCCATTCCCGGCGGCCCCAAGCCGTTGGAGCGACGCGAAGTGTGGGTCGAGCGCAAGCTGAGCACCCAGGCCCTTTCGGGTGAACAGCGGGCGATCCTGATGACCGACATGGCGGACCGCCTCGAAGCGGAGGCCGACGCCGAATACCTCGCCGCCCTCGAGGATTGGGACGAACGGTTCGAACGATGGTTCAACGATCCGGCGCCGCAGGAGCCCGAGCCCACCGAACCGGACACATCGGCTGCCGATGCCCTGTGGAGCACCGGCAATTCCCTCCGAGCGGCCCGCGATCTACAGGCGGCCATCGGGGACACCCGGCTCGTGCCCGTGGCGGCCGCTAACCGTCAGGACACCCCCGCATCCACGACCGAGGCGGTGGGCTTCGTCCACATGATCCACTACTACGGCTTGCCAGAGCTGGTGAAGGAGTTCCTGCGCAAGGTCGATCTGAGCGGCGCGTCCTATCTGTTTTCCGTCGTGACGTGCGACTGGCCCCACGGCATCCCCCTGCGGCAGACGCGCGAGCTGCTGGCGGGCAAAGGACGGGAGCTGGATGCCGGTTACCTGCTGAAGATGCCCATCAACTTCGCCGCGCAGGCCCCGTCCAAGCAGCAGCAGATCATGGACCGCGCCGCCGCGAAGGTGGCGCACATCGCGGGTGTGGTCACCCGGCGCGAACAGGAGGTGGAGCGGGACCGCAACCTGCAAGACCTGCTCACCTTCACGCCGTACCGTCACCGCCGCTGGGAGCGCAAGACCCGTGGCATCGATCGTGAGTTCACGGTGAGCGATGCGTGCAATGCCTGCGGCATCTGCGAGAAGGTCTGCCCAGTGGACAACATCGCGCTGGTGGACGGCGAGCACACCTGGAAGCACCGCTGCGAGATGTGCATCGCCTGTATGTATTACTGCCCCAGCAAGGCGATCCGTTACCCGTCGGTGTTCATCAAGCCCGAGCGGTTCCGCGAGCCGCAGTACCCGGCCAAGGTGATGATGAGACAGAAGACCCTGGATGCTGAGGACGGCTCGGAACCATGAAACGATTCCTCAAGTGGGCCGCGCTCGCTGTGTTGATCCTGACGGCGGTGGGCGCCGGCTCGTTCGGCTTCATGCTGTACAAGGACACGCACTACATCCACAGTGAGCCCTACGAGCGCTCCGGCGGCGGCAAGGCGGACGTGCTGGTGGTGTACTACTCGCGTTCCGGCAATACCGAAGGCGCCGCCCGCGCGGTCGCCCGGTTCTTCGACGCCGACCTCCTGCGCATCGAGTCGCCCCGCTACACCCTGGACTACCAGGGCTGGCGGGATTCGGCCGATGACGCCGCGGACAAGGTCACCACCACCGATATCTCCTACCCACCCGTAGATCCGAGCCAGTACGACATCGTCGCGCTGGGTTCCCCCATCTGGCTGTTCCGTCCCGCTCCGCCCCTGTGGACGTTCGTCGAGGAGAACCGGTTCGACGGGGCCTCTGTGCTGCTGTTCAACACGTTCAACAGCCGCTTCGTCGACGAGGAGATCGCCACCTTCCAGGCCCTCGTGGAGCAGCAGGGCGGTGCCTGGCTGGACCACGTCTACGTCCGGCGGGGTCGGATCATCTCCCAAAAGGCTCCCCAGGAGGTCCATGACGAACTCGGGGAGCAGTTGCGCCAGCGGGTGGAGCGGTTCGACGGAGTGCGCCGGCAATAGCCACCAGGTTGACCCGGTTTTCGGCTCCAGCCGTTCCTTCCCAGGGCGCGCTAGACGCCTGTCGGGGATAGGGATTTGAAGCGATAATTCGGTAGGTCCATCGGTTCCGGATGGTAGAAAAGGGAACATATGTGGCAATATTCGACCGTCTGACGGCGTTTGGAGACGATATGCGTTCAGGATTTGTAGCCAGAGTTCCGGTTTCCCACAGGCTTCTAGGTATCATGGCTCCCACGCTGGAGAGACCATGACCCAGGATCTGCTGATCGCATCCGCCACCGAACTTGGCCGCCGCATCCGCCACGGCGAGGTCACCTCCGTCGATGTCGTCGAGGCGCACATCCGCCGCATCGAGGAGGTCAATCCGCAGATCAATGCGCTGGTCGTGGCGACCCTGGAACGGGCGCGGGAGCAGGCCCACGAGGCGGACGCCCGCGTGGCCGCCGCCAAGCCCGAGGACCTCCCCCCCCTGCTGGGTGTTCCATTCACCGTCAAGGAACTCATCGAGGTCGAGGGCCTGCCTTGCACCGCAGGTGTCGTCGCCCGAAAGAACGTCATCGCCGAGGCCGACGCGCCGCTGGTGAAACGGATGCGGGAGGCCGGCGGCATCCTGCTGGGGCTGACGAACGTATCGGAGGCCGGGCTGTGGCTGGAGAGCCACAATCGGATCTACGGCCGCACCACGAACGCCTATACCACCCGCCGCATCAGCGGTGGCTCCAGTGGCGGTGAAGGGGCCCTGATCGGCGCGGGGGCGAGCCCCATCGGTATCGGCGCCGATATCGGTGGCTCCATCCGCAACCCCAGCTTCTTCAACGGCATCTGTGGCCACAAACCCAGCGGAGGATTGCTGCCCAGCGTCGGGCACTGGCCGCCGGCCGTCGGCGAGCGGGGCCGCTACTGCGTGATCGGGCCCATGGCCCGCCGGATGGAAGACCTGGTCACCGCGATGCAGGTCTTCTCCCCGCCAGAGGACCCCTATCGGGACGCGGACCGCCCACCCTTCACTCCCCTGGACGAGCGCCGCTTCAGCCCCGGCCGCACACGGGTCTTCTGGTACTACAGCGACCGGCTCACCCCGGTCAGCCGTCAGGTCAAGCGGGGCATGAAGCGCGCGTTGAGGGGGCTCGAGGACCAGGGCTACCACGTGGAACGCTGGCGCCCTTCGGGGATGTGGCGGGCCCCGACGCTGTGGATGCCGCTGGTGTCGGCGTCCGACGAGATCGCCGTCAGGGAGCTGCTGGGCAACGGGCCCCCCATCGACCTGCGGCGGCAATGGCCCGGGTTGCTGCGCGGCCGCTCCGATCATCCCTTCTATTCGCTGCTGATGGCCACCTTCGACGGCGTGGCCGAGCCGGCAGAGGAGCGTATGCGCGCCATCGAAGCACGCCGGGACGCCTTGCGCGACGAGATCGAGGACAAGCTGGGCGACGATGGTGTGCTGATCTGCCCGCCCTATCCCCGCCCCGCCCCGCGGCACAACTGGCCGTTCCTGCTGCCGCTGGCGTTTGCCTATTGCGGCATCTTCAACGTGATGGAGCTGCCGGCCACGGCGGTGCCCACCGGTTTCTCCAGGCAGGGGGTCCCCGTCGGGCTTCAGGTGGTCGGCCGCCGATTCGCCGACCCGTTGACGATCCGGGTCGCCGCGGATGTGGAACGGGTCTGCGGAGGGTGGCGTCTGCCCCGTTCTTCAGCCGCGTGAGAGCGGCAGCAGCGCGCCGCCCGAGACCGGCATGTCCATGCCCGTGATGTGGCGCGAGGTCCTGTCATCCACCAGGAATCCCACCGCCTCGGCCACGTCCCGTGCCTCGGCGATGCGATGGGTGGGGACGCCGTCGATGATCCGCTGCTCCCGGCCCGGCTCCGCGAGGGCTTCCGCCGCCATGGGTGTGCGTACCCAGCCCGGTGAGACCAGGTTGACGCGGATGGCCGGCGCCAGTTCCTGGGCCAACGACTGGACCAGCCCCCACAGCGCCGCCTTGGACGCCGCATAGGCGGAGTGGCCCGGCTCCCCCCGTTCCCCGGCCGTGGATCCGATGAAGACCATCGCACCCCGTTCCATCCGTCGGGCCGCCTCCCGCGCCAACCAGAAGCTGGAGTAGGTGTTCGTACGGAATATGGCCTCCAGTTGCTCCGTCCCCAGCTCCCGGATCGGGCTGCCGTCGAAGATGCCAGCGCTGTGGACCAGGGCGTCCGGCCGCCAATCCCGGTCGAGCAGCTCACGGCAGCCCTCCTCTGTGGCCAGATCCGCGTGGACCGGGGTCACGCGGTCCAAGCCATACTCCCGCTGCAACGCCTCGACCGGTCCCGGCTGGCTGCGGTACTGGCCGATGACCCGCTCGCCGCGGTCCAGCATCAGCTGGGCGCAGGCCAGCCCGATGCCCGACGATGCGCCCGTGATCACGATGGTCGACGATTCCCGATGATTGCCCATGCCCCATCCTGGCACTCCCTTTCCAGGTAGGACAAGGCCGCGGGCGTGTACGATGAGGTCATGCGCTTTTCATGGCTCACCATCCTGTTGCTCCCCAGCCTCGCCGCCCTCGTCGGGGTGGCCGGCTGCTCGTCACCCGGCGACGATGACTCCGCCGACCCCGATCCCCAGGGCCCCGTCGGCTACTGGACCAGCGCCGCCGGCGTCTTCGACGAACACGGCCGCCAGATCACCCTCAAGGGGGTCAACGTGCCGACCCAGGAGAGCACCCCCGAGGAGTTTGCCCAGCTGGCCTCCTGGGGTATGAACACCGTCCGGCAGGTGTACTTCTGGGCCGACGTGGAGCCGGTGGAGGGCCAGTACGACGAGGCCTACCTGGCCAAGCTCGACCAGCAGGTGGCCCTGGCTTCCGCCAACGGCATGTTCGTGCTCATCGATCACCACCAGCACTGCTACGGCGCCGGCTTTGGCTGCTGGGGCATGCCGGCGTGGACCTGCGACCAGCAGTACTACGATGAGTGTGAGGACGACCCCTGGAACTACTTCTGTGACGGCATGCTGGCTTGCTTCGAGCTGTTCTGGACCGGCGAGGAGATCCGGCAGAAGTACATCGACCACCTGGTGATGCTGGCCGCCCGTTACGCCGACGAGCCAGCCGTCATCGGCTTCGACGTGATCAACGAGCCGTTTTGTATGCACACCACGGTGGAGGAGTGCGGCGCGCAGATGGGGGACTTCTACAGCGACGCCGCCGAGCAGATCGGGGCCGTGGCCCCGGACAAGCTGATCTTCTTCGAACCCAACTTCATCGAGCTGGCCGGCCTCAGCACCAACGTCACCGCCCTGCGCGTGCCCAACAAGGGGGTCTACGCCGCCCACTACTACCTGATGGAGGTCCACGACGGCGGCGACTACGACCTGGACCCGGGCCTCATCGAGTACAACATCGACCTGCGCGCCGAGGAGGCCGTGGCCTTCGACGTGCCGCTGTTCGTCGGCGAGTTCGGCGGCATGGCCTACGTGGCCAACTTCGACCAGTACATCGACGATAATTTGGACCTGTTCGACAGCCACCGGGCCGGGTCTGCTTACTGGCTGTACGCCTATGGCGATGGGTTCCATATGCTCGACGACCAGGGCGCCGAGAAACCGTTCCTGGAATCGTTCGTGCGGCCGTATCCCAAGCTCACACCCGGCGTGATCGAATCCCTGTCCTTCGAGTTCGACACCATGGTGATGTCGCTGACCTTTGCCGGGGACGCCACCATCGGCCAGCCCGGCGAGCTGTACGTGCCCGCCCGGCACTATGGCGATGGATTCACGCTTACCGGATGCGACGAGCCCGACTGCAGCTGGTCCCATGATCCAGCGGGCCAGGCTGTGACCTTCACCGTCAGCGCGGACGGGACCTACCTGTTCGAGCTGTCGCCCACCTGATTTCGAGGCTTCCCTAAACGGCCTCATCCGGATCGACAATCCGGCCCCATTCATCCATGATCCCGATGTTCCGCATTACCAACACTGCTTTGTCGGGGGATTGACCCATGTTGACCAGATTGCTCATCACGTTGTTTGCCGTCCTGTTCTTGATCTCCGGGTGCGAGAATACCGAGTCGGGGGACGACGACACCACCGAGACCCCAGACGACGACGACACCTCCGGCGGCACCGACGCCGACGGAGATGGCTGGACGGTCGAGGACGGGGACTGTGACGACAACGATCCAGACTCCTACCCCGGAGCCCCCGAGGTCCTGGACGGCGTGGACAATGACTGCGACGGGGAGTTGCACGAGGACGAGACGGATGGCGACGGGGACGGCTTTGCCCCCATGGACGGCGACTGCGATGACACCGACGCCGAGGTGAATCCGGACGCCACCGAGGAGCCCTGCGACGGCCTGGATAACGACTGTGACGGCGCCCTGCACGACGAAGAGCACGACGACGACAACGACGGTTTCGACGAGTGTGAAGGCGATTGCGACGACGGGGATCCGGCCATCCACCCCGACGCAGACGAGATCGCCTGCGACTACATCGACAACAACTGCGACGAGATCTTGCATGAGGAGGAGACGGACGACGACGGGGACGAGATCGACGAATGTGATGGCGACTGCGACGACACCGACGCGGCGATCCACCCCGGCGCGGCCGAGGTCGCCAACGACAACCACGACAACTACTAAGACAGCAACCTCCACGGCGACGAGACCGACGACGACGGCGACAGCTACGACGAATGTAGCAACGACTGCGACGACACCGACCCGGCGGTCAATCCCGACGCCACCGAGGTGTGCAACGCCATCGACGACAACTGCGAAGGCACGATCGACGAGGGCTTCGACCTGGACGGGGACGGCCAGACCTCCTGTGGCGGCGACTGCGACGACGCCGATCCGGATGCCTACACCGGCGCGCCGGAGCTATGCGATGGCCTGGTCAACGACTGCGCCGGCCAGCTCCCACAGGACGAGGAAGACCTGGATCTGGACGGCTACATGGGCTGCGAGGGGGACTGCGACGATCAGGACGACGAGATCAACCCCGACGCCCTGGAGATCTGCGACCTGCTGGACAACAACTGCGACGGCAACGTCGACGAGAACGTCAGCCCCCTCGGCGGCGGCGTCGATTGCCCGGCGCTGAGCTGCTACGAGGTGCTCCAGGACCAGCCCGGCGCCGTGGACGACACCTACTGGATCGGCGATCCGGGCCCGGACGCCATCGAGGTCTACTGCGACATGGCCAGCGGCGGCTGGACGCTGGTCTACCGCGCCACCAACAGCGGCATCATCGAGAACGCCAACCCCGGGAGCGATGCCATCGGCACCACGCCCATCACGCCGTGGGTCACGGGCGAGCACAAGCTCCACGACGACGTCATCAACAACATGCGCTCCGGCGCGGTGCTCAACGACATCTCGGTCGTCATTTACTACGACGGTGCCCTGCTCGGGCAGTCCTGGCACCCCTCCACCTGCACGCTGCAGACCGGCACGATGCTCTCCGCCAATGACGTCTGCAACCAGAGCACCACCACCAGCGCCGCTGCCAACGACTACCTCCAGAGCGGCCATTATGGGTCCCTGGCGCGGTGGTACGTGGACGCCAACTTCGGCTACATCTGGACCTACACCCACATCGGCCCGGTCGCCGGCGGGACCGGCCACGGCGGCGCCTTACCCGAGCCGTATTGCACCTGGTACGACTACCGCACATGCCCCAGCGATTCGGAGTTCGAGATCTGGGTGCAGTAGGGCTTTCAGGCCCGACAGGCCGGACGAAAACCAGCGCGCGAGGTGTCTCGATCCCATCAAAGGAACGATTTGGGGATCGAGGATGAAGAAACTTGCCAGCATGAACCACGCGTGGTTCGCAATCGTGGTCGCGATCGGCATCTTGGGTGCGGCCAGCTCAGCCTTCGCTACACCACAACCAGGAGGGACGGGAACGCTTTTCGGTGCGAACCATGCATTCAACATATCGGCACCGGAAGGGTGGGTGCTGGACACTCAGGTTGCGCGAGACCAGGGGTTTTACATGGTCTTCTATCCCCAGGAGCAAACCTGGCGCGATAGCCCGGTCATCGTCTATGGGCGGTCGGCGACCAAGACAGAAGCCGTCACCTCCATCGAGGGTCAGGTGGCCGCGACGCTGGCCCTGTTCCGCAGCGACTACGGGAGCCCCGACATCCAGGCGAAGCCGTACGCCACATGGAAACAACGCGACGATCTGGAGGTGTTCCTCTACCGCTACAGCGGCGATCGCTGGGGAAACCACGAGGTGGTGGGCTACATCGAGGAGGCCGAGACGATCAATTTCCTGGTCCTGAATGCGCGGACTCAGGAAGCCCTGGAACAGGCCATGCCGGCGTTCAAGCAGATGCTGTACTCCTACCGCAACCTGTACGCGAGCCGATCCGAAGAGGAGGTTGCACAGGCCTTCGCCCAGTGGAGCGAGACCGCCGAAACACAACAGTTGGCCAGCCCCGAATACCACCAGGAGGTGACCGGGATCGTGGGGACGACGATGGCGGAGGTCATGCCGCGCTGCGTGGCCTGGCTCTCACCCCTGGGGCCGGAGTCGGGAATCAACCTGCTGGCCGTCCTGAGCCCCAAAGGTGAGGTCGAACACCTGTGGTCCGAACAGACGACCGCGCTGAGCACGTGCGTGATGGCCGGCCTGGCTGACGTCCAGTTCCCGCCGCATGAAACCGATGGCGGCTTCGCATTGAGGATTCCGATCCAGATCGTCCCGTGAGGCCCCCGAATCAGATCGGGAAGAACACCGGCGTCAAGAAGACCATCAGCGCCAGCAAGATGATCGTCAGCGGTGTGCCGATCTTCAGGTAGTCCATCGTCTTGTAGCCACCCGAGCCCATCACCAGCAGGTTGGCCTTGTGGGAGAACGGGGTCATGAAGGCGGCCGATGCGGCCAGGCTGACGCCCATCATCAGGGTGTGGGGGCTGATGTCCAGCTGGGCTGCCGCCTCCAGCACCACCGGGGTCATCATCACCACCGCCGGGGCGCCGTCGAGGCACTGGCTGAGGAAGCTGGCCATGGTGCAGATCCCGGCCATGGCCGCGTAGGGCCCAAAGGGGGCGGTGGCTCCGGTGACCAGATCCGAGGCCATCATCGCCGCGCCGGTGCGCTCCAGGGCGATGCCCATGGGCAGGATCGCCGCCACCAGGAACACCGCCTTCCACTCCACCGAGCGGTAGGCCTCTTCCATGGTGATGGCCCCCAGCAGCACCACCAGCGTCGCGGCGGTGAAGGCCGCCACATGGATCGGCTGAAAGCCGGTGACCACCATCAGGATCATCACCGCCAGGGCGCCGATGGCCAGCGGCGCCTTCTTGGTCCGCCGCACCTCCTGCGCCGCCGACGACAGCACCGTGTAGTCCATGCTGGCGCCCAGCAGTCGGATGCGTGTCCAGGATCCCTGGACCAGCAGCGCGTCACCGAACCGCAGCTTCTCCCGGGCCAGGTTGCCCCGGATGGGGGCGCCCTTACGCCAGATGGCCAGTACCTGCAGGCCGTGCTTCTCGCGGAAGTTGATCTGGGCCAGGGTCTGCCCCTCGACCTTCGAGCGCGGCGCCAGGGTGACCTCCACCATGCCCACGTCGTCCGACTCGACCCCGGCCTGGGTGACGTCTTGCTTGAACTGCACGTCCCCCAGCCGGATCAGCGTCCGCACCCGTTCGGGGTCGCCCGCCACCAGCAGCTGGTCGCCGGTCCAGATGCGCACGTCCGGCCCCACCGCCATGACGATGTCTTCCTTGCGGCCGATGCCCGCCACGGTCAGCCCGGCCAGCTCCCCGAGCTGGCTGTCCCGCAGCCGGGTGCCCACCAGCGGCGAACCGGCGTGCACCCGTAGCAGGAACAGGTGGTCGCGCAGGTCCGCGACTTTCCTGGGGTCCAGGTGGGTCGCTGTGACGCCGTCGGGGAGCCGGGAGGCGTCGAGCTGGGCCCGGGTTCCCAGGGCCATCAGCTCGTCACCGACGGCAAAGGTCTCCTGGCCCAGGTCCTCCTCGATGACCGTACCGTCGCGGCGGATCCCGATGACGATGGGGCCGTAGTTTTCGCGGAAGCGGGCCTCGCGCAGCGTCTTGCCCTGCAGCGACGATCCCTTGTCGATGCGCATTTCCAGGTAGCCGACTTTGCCCCAGGCCCCGGAGAGCAGGTTGGGAGTCATGTCGCCGATCTCGATGCCGTGGACCTCGAACAGCTCCTTGACCCGCTCGGGGTGGCCCTCCACCAGCAGCAGATCGTCGCCCTCGAGCACCGTGTCCCCCCCGGGGGCGAGCTGGCGCACGTCGTTGCGCACGATGCCCACCACCTGGGCGTCCAGGGTCTGGCCGAAGCGGGATTGGGCCAGGGTCTGGCCGACCAGGGAGGAGCCCTCGGGGATGCGGATGCTGAACATCGACCCGCGCAGGTCGTAGACCTTGGCCAGATCCTCCCCGCCAGTGGTCGATGTGGATCCGGAGATGTCCCGCTTGGGCAGCATCCACCGCCCCACGGTGATCATGTACACCACGCCCACACCGAGCAGTACGGCGCCCAGCGGGGTGTAGTCGAACAGGGAGAACGGTTCCAGCCCCCGTTCCCGCAGCAGGTCGCCGGCGAGGATGTTCGGCGGCGTGCCCACCAGGGTCATCGTGCCACCGAGAATGGCCCCGAACGACAACGGCATGAACAGCTTGGACGGCGCGATCTTGGTCTTGCGGGAGATGCTGGCCACCGCCGGCAGCAGCACCGCCACCGCCGCGACGTTGTTCATGAACGCGGACAGAACCCCCGCGACGATCATGATCGCGACGATCAGCAGGATCTCCCGGCTGCCGATGATCTTGTGCACGCGCCCGCCCACCACGTCGGCGACCCCGGTGTGCAGCAGCGCCCCGCTGACGAAGAAGATCGACAGCATGGTGATCACGGCCGGGGAGGCGAACCCGGTGAAGGCCTCGGAGGGGGTCACGTAGCCCCCCAGGGTGAGGACCACCAGGCCCAGGAATGCCGTCAGTTCGATGGGCAGCTTTTCGGTGAAGAAGAGGATCGCCATCACAACCAGGACGACGAGCAGGACGGCGATCTCGATGGTCATTGGCGGCGTCTCCAGTGGCCAAGAGGGGCCATGGTATCCGACGGGATGGGCCGGGTCACTGCGTAATCCGGAAAGCGAAATCAGAACCGGGCGTAGGCGACTACCCCCATCGGCGAGGCGACGATCCGCGGAGGACTGAGCCGGAATCGCCGGGCGGTGGATGACGTTCCGTACGTTGCCTGGTAGCTGTCCCAGTCCTTGATCGCCTTGGTCGGCTGGGTCCAGATCTGGAGCTCGTTGACCGCCACGGCGATGCCGAAGTTGAGCAGGCCATCTTTCCAGTCCGTCTCCTCGAAAGCGAACGCGAGCAGTAATCCCCCGGTGAGCCCCACCGCCAGCCCCAGGACGTGGTTGTACCAGGCCCGGCCGGCTTTCTCGCGCTTGGCGCTCCGCTGCAGCCAGGACTCGGCGGCGGATAGCTTCTCCCGCCGCTCGTCGGCCGTGGAGCCCGGCAGTGCCCGGACCTTTTTGTGGGCGTAGCCGGCGAACATCGGATCGATGATCAGCCCGAAGAAGCCCAGCAGCGACTGGGCGGTGCTGATGATGTTGTTCTCCAGGGCGCCGGGCTTGTCCCGCTCCGCGAAGATCAGGATGCCGCAGACGATGGCCGACCCCGCCTGGACACCGGTGAAACCCCAGTACCAGACGTTGGCCCGCGCCTGGCCGGCGTCCAGCGATTGCTGGATGAAATCGATGCGGGCGTTGACGGCGGCGTCGTCGAGCAGGCGCCCGGCGTCCACGTCGGGCGGGTCAGATAGGACTTCGTTGGCGTCGGCGACAGCGGCCGGGGCCGCCAGTAGCAGTAACAGATACAGGGCCGTCATGTTTCGATGAACGCTCGGCATGTTTCTCCCCTCGGCTCCACGAACAGGATACCAAGAACCAGGGGCTGGCGTTCGGTCCGACGGTCACTCCCGGATGAGCTTCCACAAACTCTCCGCTGGCCATCTGCGGGCCCACGAACGGGGCGCGTAGCCGGCATATGTGGTCTCCGAATCCTCGTCGGGGCGGATCTCGATCAGGTCTTCGACCAGGAGCCCGTTCGCTCGGAAAAGGCGGATCCAGTCCCCGTAGGTTTGATTGAAGGACACGGTGTCGGGTTCTTGCAGCCGGTGGATCCCGAAGTAGGTCTCGTGCAATCGATCCGATGCCTTCTCCGTCTTCGGATCCCAGCACAGATCCAGCAGCGTGGAGGTCATGTTGAAGGCGAACAGCCCTCCCGGCCTAAGCAGCCGCGACACCTCGGGCACGGTGCGGTGCGGGTCGGCGAAGGTCATCGCCCCGTGGTCGCAAAACACGATGTCGAAGCTGGCGTCGTCGAAGGGCGTTTCCTCAGCGTTGCCGCACACCAGCTCCACGTCGATGCCCAGCTCTTGTGCGCTGGCGCGGGCGAACTCGAGCTGCTCGTGGGAGAGGTCGATGCCGGTGGCCCGAGCACCGAGCCGGGCCAGCGCGAGGCTCCACTGGGCCGCGCCGCAGCCGTACTCCAGCACGTCCTTGCCGGCTACGTCTCCCAGCGCCTGCACTCGGGATTCGGGGATGGACCAGACGCCCCATTCCAGGCCGCCGCGGAGCTGCTCCTGGTGCAGCTCCTGGTAGTCATGGGCTTGCTGGTCCCAGAACTTCCGATTCGTGTCGATGTATCGCTGGCTCATCGGGCTCTCCTCGATTCAGGGTCGCCGGTATACTCCGTGCGGCGTTTTTGTACAAAGCGTCCCGGCCCGCATCGTTTCCCCGGAGCGATCTTCCTGGGCTACACTAATTGACAGTATTCTCATTCCATTCGTGGAGAACAGGATGTCCGACGGGGATGGGACCAAGGGCGAAGGACTGCCCGCCCCTCAGGGGGATGGGGCCGGCCGTGACACGGTCCGGATCCAAATGAAGGACGATCCAGGCGACAGACCCCAACAACCCAAGGAGAGCCAGCCCCTCACCGATGACTCCTGGGATCCGGAAGCCCACTTCGACCTCCTCTCCAGGCGCGGCGCCAAGGTCAACCACTTCACCATCATCCGGGAGCTGGGGCAGGGTGGTATGGGGGATGTGTTCCTGGCCCGGGACACACGTCTGGGACGTAAAGTAGCCCTCAAGGCCCTCCGACCGAAGAGCTTGGGCTCGGAGGATGCAGTCGCTCGCTTCCTCAAAGAAGCCCGGGTCACGGCACGTTTCAGCCACCCCAACATCGTCACCATCCACGATGTCTTCAAGTGGCGTGGTGTGCTTTTCGTGGCCCTTGAATACCTGGAGGGCCAGACGTTGCGCCAGCGGATGGAAGGCCAGCGTTCGAGCCCCATGGAGATCGCTCGCATCGGGCTGGCCATCGCCCACGCGCTTCAGGAGGCGCACCGCCATCAACTCCTCCACCGGGATCTCAAACCGGAGAACGTGATCATCCCCAAGGACGGCCGCCTCCGGGTGCTGGATTTTGGCCTGGCCAAGGCGGTTTCCGCACCCATGCCGGAGGTGGGGGACGTGGACTCCGGATTCGTCAGCCAGCGGGCACTCCCGGTGTTCGACGGGGACGCCTCTCCTGGCCGGCACACCGGGGAAACGCGGGAGGGCTTCGTACGGGGCACCCCCAACTACATGGCGCCCGAACAGTGGTTGAAGATGCCGCTCTCCGCGGCCGCGGATGTGTGGGCGCTCGGGGTCGTTCTTTATGAGATGGTTCAAGGAGAACTCCCGTTCCGTGCCTTTGGTTTGAAGGCGTATCGCAAAGAGGTCGTTCACAAGAAACCGACGCCGTTGAGTCGTCACGACACACCGCAGGAGCTGGTCGAGATCATCCACAAGTGCCTCGCGAGGTTCCCCGACGACCGACCGGACCTGGACGAGGTGATCGATGCGCTGGAGAGGGTGCTGACCCCGGGAACCAGCAGCGATCCGACCGATACGAACCCTTTCCGCGGGCTGCTGCCGTTCAGCGAGCGTCACGCGCGGTGGTTTTTCGGCCGGCAGGCGGAAATCGAGGCCTTTCTGGAGCGGGCAAGGGCGGTGTCCGTCCTCCCCGTGGTCGGGCCATCCGGTGTTGGCAAGAGCTCCTTCATCCGAGCTGGGATTATCCCCAGGCTTCGTGAACAGGGGCGGCTGATCGTGCTGCGGATGAGGCCGGGCTCGACGCCGATACGGGACCTGGCCTCCACGCTGTTGTCTGCCGGCAGCGACCAGTTCCGGGCCTCCTTGGCGTCTTCCGACGGCCTGGACGCGGTCCCGGTAGGATCGGTGACCGAGGGAGGGGTGCAGCACGCGATCCAGCAGGAACTCCAGGAAGCGGAGATTGCCCTGGGACGCGAACTGACCGCTGTGCCCGCCGCCGTCGGACTCAAGCTCTCGGCCCTCGCGGAGGACGAGCAGGCGGCGGTGCTGCTGTTCGTCGATCAGCTGGAAGAGCTGTACACGTTGGTGACGGATGACGAGACCCGGCGCGCCTTCCTCGAGGGGATCTGTCTGGCCGCCGACGATCCGCATGCCAGGGTACGGGTGATCTTCACCCTACGGGCCGACTTCCTCGGACGGCTGGTTGGTGGGCCGGCCACTCAGGATGCACTGAGCCAGATCACGGTCATGGGATGCCCCGAGCCCGAAGCATTGCAGTCGATCCTCGCCCGTTCCGTCCAGACCGCCGGTTACAGGTACGGCGATCCTGGCCTGGTAAGGGAGATGGTGAATGCGGTCCGTAAGGAACAAGCGGCCTTGTCGCTGCTACAGTTCACCGGCCAGATGTTGTGGGACAAGCGGGACCGGGGGCGAAAGCTCCTCACCCGAGCGGCCTACGAGGAGATCGGGGGGGTCACGGGGGCTCTCGCCCGGCACGCCGACAGTGTGATCGACGCCCTGCCTCCCGCCCATCTGGACTCTGCCCGGCAGATCTTCTTGCGGCTCGTCACGCCGGAAGGCGAGAGCAAGATTGTCCTCAAATCGAAGTTGCGGGAAGGCCTGGAGGAGGGGGCAGAGGCGGTGATCGACCGCCTGATCAAAGAACGAGCGATCCTGGTCCGTCGGGCACGGCGCGGCGGCCACCCGAGCTTGCACGGCGAGGAGGCCGAGCTCGAGCTGGTCCATGGATCATTGACCCGGAACTGGGGGCGCCTCTCCCGATGGCTCGACGAGAGCCGTGAGGAGATCGCGTTCTTGGCCCAGGTGGAGCAGGCCGCTGATCTCTGGGAGCAGCGGGGCCAGCGCGAGGAAGAGGTCTGGCGGGGTGCTGCATTGACCGAGGCCTCTCTGCAGCTCGGCAGGATCCAGGGCGGAGTGCCCGAGCAGGTGTCCCGCTTCCTGATGGCCGGGGAGTCGGCGGAGCGTCGACGCCACACCATCAGGCGCTGGAGATGGGTCACGGTGGTCACCGCGGTGATCGCGGTGGGATTGACGACCGCCTGGCTGGCCAACTTGCTGATGGGCCCCGGCCGACTGTGTTCCAGTGCAGATGAACAGCTGAGCGGAGTGTGGGATGCGGAGACTCGCAGCGCGCTCGACACGGCGTTCCACTCCGTCGACAGGCCTCACGCCGCCGATACCTGGCTGCGCGTTGAGGGCGTGCTGGATGGGTATGCTGCCGACTGGGTCGCCGGGTACACCGATGCGTGCAAGGACACCCACGTGCGGGGGGAGCAGTCCGAACAGCTGCTGGACCAGCGCATGGCCTGTCTGGATCATCGCCGGTCCGAGTTCGGTGCGCTGGTGACGCTTTACGGGGAATCGATGGACGCCCGCCTGCTGGACCGGTCCATCGATGCGAGCTACGACCTGTCCCCATTGCGATCCTGCGCAGCGGTGCACAACCTCGCAGCCGTCATCCCGCCCCCGGCCGACTCCGCGCAAAGGCAACGGGTGGAGGAGCTACGTAAAGAGCTCAACACGGTGGCCGTCCTCGACATGACCGGACGCTACAAGGAGGGCCTGCCCGAGGCGTCCGGCATCGTCGCTAGAGCAGCCGAGGTGGGCTACCCTCCGCTCCAGGCCGAGGCCTTGTTTCGGCTGGGATCGATCCAGAGGGAGGATGGAAGCCCGGCGGCCGCTGAAGCAACTCTGCTGGGGGCTGCCCAGCACGCCGCGGCCTCCAACGACGACGAATTGCTCGTCCGCGTCCTGACCAATCTGGTTTGGGTCGTGGGGGTAGATCAGGCCCGGTACGAAGGCGGAGTGGCCTATTACGAAGCAGCCAATATCGTCATATCCGGAACCCCTGACCGCTCACTGGAGAACGCCGAGTTACTCCTGAGTATGGGTGGTATCCATTATTGCCAGGGGATGTATGACGAGGCTCTGGAATATTACAAGAGAGCCATGGAGCTCACGGAAGACACGATGGCTGAAGGCCATCCCGATATGGCCAGGTGCCTGAATAATATAGGAGAGGTATACCGCGTACAGGGGTTGTACGACGAGGCAAGGCCCTACCCCCTGGTTGCATAACCAGTGAGCGGTTTATATAAGGTGCGGCGCCTCTTG
>CAZDDH010000169.1:0-18800 GCA_964504165.1 uncultured Rickettsiales bacterium
GTCGTCGTCACCGGTGACGTCGTCATCGTCCAGATCCAGGCCTCCGGTTTCGCAGCCCGCCAGGGCCAGGGAGGATCCCAGCACCAGGGCGAGTAGCCAGGGCCAGGATGTGAGAAGCGATTTCATCGGGGAGCTCCTTTCAGCGCCTTGCTCGAGCAGCGAAGAACACTCTGCTTACGGCGAGAACCTTGGTTTTCTAACCGAGATCAGCTCACACCGCCTACCGGCATGAATCCGACTCAATCGTCTACGGATTCAGTGTCTTTGGAGCCGCAAAACGGCTGTTAAAGGTTTGTAAAAAAGAAGAGAGAACTGGGGGAGGAGAGAGGGGTCAGAACGTTTGTTGTCTAATTACTGGAGAAAGGCGCCCGTCACCCCCCCGCCCCGGTCATGGCAGGTGATCTTCGACAACTTCCAGCGCGCTGTAGTCGTCGATGACCACGAAGTTCAGGCCCGGCTCGAGGGTGTAGAAAGACGGGATCTCGCCGTCCTGGTCGTATTGGGTTTCGAAGGACCAAGCGCTATCGCACAAGAACGGAAACGTGGCCCCGTATTGAAGAGCGTAACCGGGTAGGTCGTCCTCGGAGCAGTCGGCCCAGATGATGAACAGGACGAACCCGTCTTCGACATAGTCGCGATACCAGTCTTCCGCCGAACCGGCGATAGATGAGCAGGTGGGTCACCACTGGGCCCCGGTCTCGATGAAGATCACCCGGCCGCAGAAGTCACGGAAGTACACGTTTTCTCCGTGTTGATCGACGAAGTTCAGGTCCCCGATGGGGTCACCGATGTATTGGGAGTAGCAGGCGTCGCGGCCGTAACCGCCAGCGTAGGGTTTGTCGTTGGCGTCAGTGGGATCGTAGTTGTTGTAGTACTCTTCACCGTCTTCGTAGCCGTCGCCGTCGGTGTCCTTCAGGGTAGGATCCGTTCCCAACTCCAGCTCGTCTTTGTCATCGATACCGTCTCCATCGGTATCCCTCATGTAGGGGTTGGTCCCAAGGACCATTTCGGCGGCGTCGGAGAGGCCATCGCCATCTGTGTCGACATCCTCGGTATCGTCTTCCTCGGTGTCGTCTTCCACGGCGTCCACGTTGCCCCCTGCACCCATGCCGGGGAGTTCAAAACAGCCCATGAGGATCAGCGGTGGTCCCAGCCACAGCATGAATAGCCCGGGCAAGTGAAGTGGTATCACGTGACCTATTCCTTCCAGCGTCTCTTGGGCCGCACGGCAAGGAGTTCTGATCCGGTCGTACGTCTGTCTGATGGCACCGATGAGAAAAACGTGACGAACTAATCCGAAACGATGGGAAAGAGTTGGATCGATGATCGATCAGTGGCTGCCGGGGCACGGGATTTCTGGGGCATGCATTGGTGGGGGGAAGCCGCCTCTCGTTCAGGGTGTCCATTCGCCGCTGTTGTTGTCCTCGTCGCATTCCTCGAATGCGTCCATGGCGTCGGCGACGACGCGGATACCCGAGGCAACGTCCGCTGACGGCACCACGAACTGAACCGCCCGCGCGACACCAGGAGCCAGGGTTGGAGGCATCACGGCGTCGTCCAGATAGGCCCCGTCGTTCAGCGCTTCCAGGTAGATCACCAGATCGAGCTGCGTTTCTCTCGCGCCCCGATTGCCGATGTAGGCCGTGACCGTCGCTTCGGCTTGCGCTTCGTCAATGCAGACGTCGATGCTCTCGACGGTCAGGTTTGACATCGGGAGTGAACCGCCCGATCCGATGGGCAGTCCTTGCCAGACATTGGTGTATGGATCAGCCCAGTGCACGTCGGTTGGCGACGGTAAGTTTCCGTATATATCCCGATCGCCGGGGTGTTTTTCTGTGCCTGTCCAGGGCGCATCGCTCCCCTCCACATACCAGCCTCCATTGGGGTTCTCGATGACGGTGAACAGCGGCCAGCCCTGGGTGATGATCTCCGCCAGACCGTCGTTGTCCACATCGACGACGGCCGGCGCACAGATCCAGCAGCTGCACGCGGGTTGTGGCGCTGCCACGCTGGCCAGGAGGGCTCCCGCCTGATCGAGGACCACTAGCTCCCATCCGCAATTGATGAGGATCTCGTGGAGGCCGTCGCCGTCCAGGTCGGCCACGGCGAACGGATGCCAGCTGCCGCAGGCCGTGGTGCTCCACAGCGGCGTCAGATCCGTATCCAGAACCTGCAGCTGGTTCCCGTCGGCCACGATGACCTCAGGCAACGGATCGCCGTCCAGCTGGGCCAGGCCGATCTGGGCCACCTGGCCCGTTCCTACATCGACCTCAGCGATGAGCGTCCCGTCCGAGTCGCACGCAACGAGCCAGCCGAACCCTCCCGTGATGAACTCACCACCCGCGTCACCGTCCAGATCGCCGATGGCGAACGTGAAGTAGTTCCAGTCCGCCATGGCTGACGCGGCGAGACGGCAGGTGTTGAGGCGATAACCCTGATGGTCGAACAGGGCGACCTCCGTCTCCTGATTCGGCCCGGCGCGGGCTGCGATGATCTCCCGGTATCCGTCCAGGTCGAGGTCTGCAGCGTACGAGGGGCTCGTCATCCCCAAGGGCATGTCCTCCAGTGTTGCCAGCACCGCGCCCGACGACGCATCGAGGATCTGGGCACCCACCAGGAGTTCGAGCTGGCCATCCCCCTCCAGATCGGTGAGCGAGATGCGAGTATCCGAGTTGTCGGCGAGCTGCTGATTCCACAACGATCCCGCTGGGCTCAGTAACTCGGAATAGGCGTCGCTGGACACGGAATAGGCGGCGGCTAGCTCGACCCCGTCTGACGATCCGTCGATCTCTCCGAGGGTTCCGTAAAAGATATGTTGGCCGGTCAGCGGTGTGGCCAGCTCCGTCCCGTCATAGGAATAGAGTTTCAGGCCTTCCATCGCGTCGATCCAGATCTGCATCGAGTCCGCGGTGTTGACCTGGCCGTCATTGTTGGTGTCCACGCTGCGGCCAGCGCGGATCGAATCACAAGCCATGCTGCCGGTGGGGTTGTGACTGATCTGCAGATCCCAGACATATTGTGTTGGCAGGTCACCCTCGCAGCCCTCGATGACGTCTACCTCCAGATCGGGCCACTCCTCGTCACAGGGATCGCCCGTTTCTGCGGAGTCGTCATCGTCCGCAGGCGTGGTGTCATCATCGTCCAGCGTCGTATCGTCATCGTCGGCGACCGCGTCGTCGTCGTCCCCGGGATCGTTGTCCTGGCAGCCCATGGCGAGCAGCATCGAGCACAGCAGAGTCATGTGAATATGTGTTTTGCGCATCGTTCCCCTCAAGCGTGTGAAGAGTGCCCCTCGGACATTGTCCCACGGTGGAAGAAGACGATACGTGAAGAAGCGATTGGCCGCAGGCAGGCGGGGTCGGTGGACTGGGGGTGACTACTGCTTGGCCCGCTCGATGACGTCCGCCAGCAGCTCGGCCAGCGGCGTGTCGGACAGGACCTCGAGGTCGTACTTGACGCGCACGGTGGGCTTGGCGATGTCGACGATGCGGGTCAGGTTGATGGGCGTGCCGATGATGACCGCTTCACAATCGACGGCAGCGATGGTGGCGTTGAGGTCCTTGAGCTGCTGTTCGCCGTACCCCATGGCCGGCAGCACCGGGCCCGTGTCCGGGTAGCTCTCGAAGGTCTCGGCCAGCTCGCCCACGGCCCACGGCTTGGGATCGACCACCTCGGCGCCCCAGCGCTCGGCGGCCAGGATGCCGGCGCCGAACTTCATGCCGCCGTGGGTCAGGGTCGGGCCGTCCTCCACACACAGCACGCGCTTGCCGTGCAGCGCCTCACCGCCATCGATGGTCAGCGGCAAGGCGGCGTCCACCACCACGGCCTCGGGGTTGTACTTGGCCGCCGAGGCCTTGACCGCGGCGATGTCATCGGCCTTGGCCGAGTCCTGCTTGTTGACGACGATGGCGTCGGCGCGGCGCAGGTTGGTCTCGCCGGGCATGTAGCGCAGCTCGTCGCCGGGGCGGTGCGGGTCCACCAGCACGAACTCGAAGTCGCTCTTGTAGAAGGGCAGGTCGTTGTTGCCGCCGTCCCACAGGATGACGTCCGCCTCCTTCTCCGCTTCGCGCACGATGGCGGTGTAGTCCACGCCGGCGTAGACGATGCAGCCAGCGTCGATGTGGGGCTCGTACTCCTCCATCTCCTCGACCGTGCAGTCGTGTTTTTCCAGGTCCTCCAGCGTGGCGAAGCGCTGGACCGCCTGGGCGTGCAGGTCACCGTAGGGCATGGGATGGCGGATGGCCACCACCTTGAGGCCGGCGTCCCGTAGCGTGCGGGCCACGGCTCGGCTCATGGCGCTCTTGCCACAGCCGGTGCGCACAGCACAGACGCTGACCACCGGGCGGGTGGATTTGACCATCGTGTCGGCGGGGCCGAGCACGCGGAAGTCCGCGCCCACCGCGTTGGCACGCGCCATCAAGTGGCCCATGTGCTCGTACGACACGTCGCTGTAGGCGAAGATCGCCTCGTCCACGTTCTGTTCGATGATGAGCTGTTCCAGGTCGTCCTCGGGAATGATCGGGATCCCTTCCGGGTAGCGGGGCCCGGCCAGCGACGCGGGGAACGTGCGCTGGTCGATGCCCGGGATCTGCGTCGCTGTGAACGCGACGACCTCCACCGATTCATCGTCTTTGAGGGCTGTTAGATAGTTGTGGAAATCGCGTCCTGCGGCTCCCAAGATCACTACTCTTCTGTTGGCCATGGTCGTCTCTCCTTACCCTTTGCGGGCGCTACATAGCCTCCCCGTTTCCCCCCCTGAACTGGGGGCGGAGCATATCCGATCCCCTGCACCGGTTCCAGATGGGATAAATCCCGTGCCGTCTGCTACTTTGTGCGCCGTATGAACTTCCTTTCCCACGGACTGCTGGTGCGCCGCTGCGGGTCACCAGACGTGGTCGCCGGGAGCGCCTTGCCGGACCTGGCTCCCCTGGTCGATCGGCGGCTGCGATTGACCCCCAAGCGCCTCGACTGGCTGGAGGCGGATGGCGCCGCCGAGGTGGTGCTGGGGTGCCGTCACCATCAGCAGGTGGACAGGGCGTTCCATCACAGCGAGCCCTTCCACACCGCACGCAAGGCGGTGGAGGCGGTGCTCCCCGATGGCCCCATGCCGCTGCCCCGCAACATGCTGGCCCACGTTCTGGTGGAGATCGGCATCGATGCGGAGATCATACGCAGCTATCCCACCTTCGCTGCCGAGGAGTATCCGGACGCCTTCGGGGCCTTCGACTGGGACACGCTGCTGGACCGACTGCAACGTATGACCGGCGTGGACACCACCGAATTCGGCCGCCTCATCGGCCGCTTCAACCGGGGCGCCTGGCTGATGACCTACGCCACCGACGACGGCGTGCTGGACCGGCTCAACAACATGTGCCTGCGGGTCCGTGACCGGGGGCTGGACGACGCCGCCCGGGATGCCCTGAGGCCCGCCGTGGCGCTGTCCCGGACCGTGGGCCGCGAGCGTTTTGCGGCTCTCATGCCGTGGGACCTTGAGTTGGAGTACAATGCCGCGCCTGAACGCGAATCAGAGGAGACGACATGAGAGATCCGCGCATCATCCAGCTGGCCAAGAACCTGGTGCAGTACTCGACGAACGTCCAGGAGGGGGAGAAGGTACTCATCGAGGCCACCGACGTCCCCGTGGAGATCGTCGAGGCGCTCGTCGAGGAGACGGCAGCCCGGGGTGGGATCCCGCTGGTGACGTTGAAGAGCAACCGGGTGCTTCGTGCCCTCTATCGGCTGGGCTCGGAGCCTGCGATGTCGGTGGCCGGGGACTGCGAGCTCCACCGCATGAAGCAGATGGACGTCTACATCAGCATGCGCGGGTTCCTCAACCTCGACGAGCTCAACGACGTCAGCGCCGAGCAGATGAAGAACTACCAGACCCGCTGGTTCGCGCCGGTGCACATGAAGTGCCGCGTACCCGACACCCGCTGGGTGGTGCTGCGCTGGCCCACCACCGCCATGGCCCAGGCCGCAGGCATGAGCACGTCCGCCTTCGAGGATTTCTACTTTGACGTCTGCACCCTGGACTACGCCCGCATGTCCCGGGCGATGGATCCCCTCAAGGCGGTGATGGATCGCACGGACCGCGTGCGCCTGGTGGGCCCCGGCGAGACCGACCTGAGCTTCTCCATCAAGGGCATCGACGCCATCAAGTGCGACGGCGAGTACAACATCCCCGACGGCGAGTGCTACTCGGCTCCGGTGCGCGACTCGGTGGAGGGCGTCATCGCCTACAACGCCGAGTCCCACTATCAGGGCACCACCTACAGCGAAATCCGCCTGGAGTTCAGCGAGGGCCGCATCGTCAAGGCCACCGCCAACCACACCGAGCGCCTCAACAAGGTGCTGGATACGGACGAAGGGGCGCGCTACGTCGGTGAGTTCTCACTGGGCTTCAACCCCTACATCCTCAAGCCGATGCGTGACACCCTGTTCGATGAGAAGATCTGTGGGTCGTTCCACTTCACCCCCGGCGCCGCGTACGACGACTGCGACAACGGCAACCGCTCGGCCGTGCACTGGGACCTGGTGAACATCCAGACCCCCGAGTTCGGTGGCGGCGAGATCTGGTTCGACGACGTGTTGATCCGCAAGGATGGCCGCTTCGTCATCCCCGAATTGGAAGGCCTCAACCCCGAGAACCTCAAGGGCTGATCCTCCAGGAGATGCTCCTCGGCGAGCCCGTTTCCCCACTCTTCCGTTTATGCTGAGGCATGCGTACCTGTCTCCCCACCACGGTTTTTCTGTTCGTGTTGGCCTGTGGCCCGGCCGCCGCCGAGGAGTCCAACGGCCAGTACCGCTGGCTCCCGGCCAGCCAGGATCTGGAGACCATCGCCGAGCGCTTCACGCCCCCGTCAGGGTTCGTGCGGGAGGACGCCGCTGCGGGCAGCTACGCCGCCTGGCTTCGTGGTCTGCAGGTCAAGCCGGGCTGCCCGGACGTGAGGCTCCACGACGGCACGCCCAAGGGGAACCAGAAGGCCCAGGAGGCGGTGCTGGACATCGACGTGGGGCGGGAAGACCTGCAGCAGTGCGCGGACGCGGTGATGCGGCTGCGGGCCGAATACCTGTTTGCCCAGGGCCGCCTGGATGACATCCACTTCAACTTCACCAGCGGCGACGAGGCCCGCTACACCCGCTATCGGGACGGCTGGCGGGCCCGGATCAAGGGCAACGACGTCAGCTGGGTCCAGTCGGCGCCCACGGACTCGGGGTATGGCACCTTCCGCGACTACCTCAAGCTGGTCTTCATGTACGCGGGCACCGCGTCCCTGGAGAAGGAGCTGACGTCGGTGGACGACCCGGGCCAGATCGCCCCGGGGGACGTCTTCATCCAAGGCGGCTTCCCGGGCCACGCGGTGATCGTGGTGGACGTGGCGGTCAACGCGGCGACGGGGGCGAAGGTCTTCTTGCTGGCCCAGAGCTACATGCCGGCCCAGGAGATCCACGTCCTGCGCAACCCCGCCAGCACCACCAGCCCGTGGTACTCGGCGGACATCGGCGATGGACTGGATACCCCCGAGTGGGATTTCACCGGTGGGGATCTACGCCGCTTCGGTCCGTGACGGCCACAGCACGTCCCACGCGCCCCGCAAGGTGACGCTGAAGCGCAGCCCCATCAGCCGGCAGGCCGTGGCGATGCCCACCACCGCCATCACCAGCTGCACCGCCGCGGTGACCCACACGATGCCCATCGCTCCGGCGCCGGGAACCACGATCATGCCGGCGACGAAGGTCAGCGCCAGCGTGGCGAAGGTGATGGCCACCACCGGCCGGGGGCGCCCCGCGGCGATGAGCATGCCCAGCGCGACGGTGGCCAGGATGCGGGGCAGCACCGTGGACATCAGGATCCAGATCAGCGGGACCGTGTCGGTGTACTTGGGCGAGATCACCTCCAGCAACGGCCCGCACCCCACACACAGCGCCAGCGTGATGGTGGCGAACAGCACCGCCACAAGCCCGTTGACCACCCCGTAGACCCGCTGGATCCCCGCCCGGTCGCCGTCTGCCTGCAGGCGGGCGATGCGGGGCGCCACCACCTGTACGAACAGCAGGATGCCCAGGGCCGGCAGCATGTAGAACCGCTCGGCCACCGAGTAGGCCGCCACCTCCGAGTTGTCGTGGAACAACCCGATGAGCAGCACGTTCATACGGTTGATGATCAGGCCTCCCAGGCCCGCCAGGAACACCCACCAGCCGAAGCCCAGCGGCGACGGGGGGCGCTCCTTCGCGGCCTCCGCGTCCGGGGGCGAGGACCCGCCGGTGACCCAAACCAGGATCCCCAGTTCCAGCAGCACGGCCGGTATGCTGGACACCGTGTAGGCCAGCAGCAGCCCCCCGGCGTCAGGCCGAGTCCACAGGCACCACACCGTGGCCCCCAGCGTCGCGGTGCTGAACACCACCCCCACGGTGGCCTGCAGCCCGAAGCGCTCCAGGCTGCCGATGACGGCGGCCTGCAGGTTGTTCAGCGCCATCAGCACCACCAGCGCCGCTGCGATCCAGGCCAGTGCCGGCAGCTCGGTGGAGTGGGTCAGGCCCGCGATGGGGTGGCGCAAGGCCACAACGGCGCCCGCGGCCAGCACCCCCAGGGCCAGCACCGTCAACACCGTGCGCAGCACGTAGGGCCGGATCAGGTGGGGCTGGTGCACCTCGAGCTTGCCCACGAAGTAGCGGCTGGCGCCGCTCATCCCGAAGTCAGCGGCCCCGGCGACGATGGCCACCATGGCCAGGATCTTCTGGGCCTCGCCGTAGTCCCCGCGGGTCAGCAGGTTGGTGGCGAGGAGGAACACGCCCACGTAGGACAGGAAGCGGGCGAAGCCGTCGACGCCCTTCAAGAGCAACGAGCCCCCCAGGGCGGGGCGGGTCCCCTGCCGACGATCCACAGATGGTGATGGGAATGGGGGCATGGGCGGTCAGGACTCGCCTGGCCCGGCACCCCGGGGGGCGGCGGCCGGGGATCCCGCATCGGCTCGGCCGAGCGTGCGGCGCACCAAAAACCGGTTGAGGGCGATGAACACCGTCAGCGCGAAGGTCCATTGCACCACGCAGGTCCCCACCGTGAACGTGCCCAGCGGGTTCCACCAACCTTCCGGATCCCAGGAGATGGACTGCTTGAACCACCAGCCGATCATCACCACGAATTGCAGCGGGATGGCCACGGTGATCCACAGGTCGAACAGCCGTCCCAGCCAGCGGGATTCGTCGGCGTGCATGGCCCGTTCGCGGAACCGCGCCGGGCCGTAGCGCACCACCGCCAGCGCTACGAACAGGCCGCTGAGCATCAGCCCGATGCCCCAGGCCCAGTCCTGATTCTGGAAGAATCCCAGGTTGATGGCCGACGGCAGGCCCAGGGCGAAGGCGGTCACCACCACGGCCCCCACGGCGACCTTGCGGTCCAGGCCCAGGTCGATGAGCACCCGCGACGACATCTCCACCATGGCGATCAGCGATGACAGGGCCGCGAAGAACAGCGTCAGGAAGAACAACGCCGTGAACCACGACCCGGCGGGCATCTGCCCGAACAGGGTGGGGATCCAGATGAAGGTCAGCCCGGTGGAGGCCGGGCCGCCGCTGGTGAGCATGCCCTCGGCGCCGCCCAGTTCGGCCAGGCGCGCCGGATCCACGGCCATCGGCGCCAGGGCGAAGACGGCGGGGATGATAGCCGCCGCCGCGATGAGCGATGCGATGTTGTTGCCCACGCCGGTGATGGCGGCGTTGCTCACCACCCGCTCCTGGCGGCCCACGTAGACCCCGTAGGTCAACATCAGCCCCCAGCCGGCGCCGGTGGACCAGGCGGACTGGCTCAGCGCCTCCAGCCAGGTGTTGGCGTTCCCCAGCTGCGACCAGTCCACGTGGAACATGAAGTGTAGCCCCTCGCCGGCCCCCGGCAGGGTCAGGGAGCGGCCCACGGCCACCAGCAACAGGGCAAATAACAGCGGGATGAGGATCTTGTTGGCCCGTTCGATTCCGCCGATGACCCCCCGCCAGACCACCAGCCCGGCGACGACCAGCGCTCCCAGCTGGAACAGCACCGGCGTCGGGGAGTTGGCAAAGGCCACGAACGCCTGCTCCGCCGACTCCCCCTGCAGCCCGTCGAGCCCTCCACGGGCCGACTCCACCAGATAACGCAGGCACCAACCCGCCACCACCGCGTAATAGAACATGATCGCCGCGCAGCAGAACGCCACGAAGGTCCCCATCCAGCCAAACTTGCGCCCGGCCATCGTGCCGAAGGCGCCGACGCAACCCTTCCGCGACGCGCGCCCCATGCCCATCTCGGCGATGAGCAGCGGGATCGACCACGCCAGCAGGAACAGGAGCCAGGGGATCAGGAACGCGCCACCGCCGCACTTGGCGAGGATGCGCGGGAAGCGCCAGATGTTGCCCGTACCCACCGCCATACCCAGCGTGCACAGCAGCAGCGCCATGCGTGAGCTGAAGAATTCGGCCTTCTGGCGACGGTCGTTCATGTCATCCCTTTGACTCGAGTTTCTCCTTCTGACGACGGCCCTCGCTTGCCCAGCACGTCCGTGGAACGTTTCGGTCGAGTTTTGCAAGGGGGAAGACCCTACCTGCATCGACCGAAACGTCCCACGCTCGCGCTGTTCGGCGCGATCATCCGTCGCCAGAAGGAGAAACTCGAGTCTGACGCGGTTCTGACGCGCCAGTATACTGCCCGAAAATTTGTTGGAGGATTCACCCGTGTTCAACGATCTCGAACCCAAGCTCCTTTGGAAGCACTTTGCTCACATTTGCCAGATCCCCCATTGCTCGGGGCGGGAGGCGGCCCTGCGGGATTCCCTGCTGGGCCTGGCCCGCGAACGGGGCTGGGACGGCCAGGTGGACGACGTGGGTAATCTCGTCATCTACGTGCCCGCCAAGCCGGGCCACGAGAGCGCCCAGACCGTGGTCTTGCAGGGCCACATGGACATGGTCTGCGAGAAGAACAACGACACGGACCATGATTTCCAGACCCAGGGCATCGACGCCTACTCGGACGGCGAGATGGTGCGGGCCCGGGGCACCACCTTGGGGGCCGACAACGGCATCGCCATCGCCGCGGCCCTTGCCCTGGCCGACGATCCCGACGCCGTGCACGGCCCGCTGGAGATCCTCTGCACCGTCGAGGAAGAGACCGGCCTCACCGGCGCCGCGGGCGTGGACGGCGATCTGATCCACGGCCGCGTGCTGATCAACATCGATACGGAAGAAGAGGGCGCCGTGTACGTCGGCTGTGCCGGCGGCGGCGACCAGGATGGCACGCTGACGCCGGCCCGCGTGGACGCGCCGGAGGGCACTGTCGCCGTCCAGATCAAGGTCGGCGGGCTGCTGGGTGGCCACTCCGGGCTGGATGTCCACCTGGGCCGCGGCAACGCCGTCGTGCTGCTCACCCGGCTGATCCACCAGGGCCTGGGCGGCGGCCTGATCACCGGCGTCGACACCTTCGGCGGCGGCAACCTGCACAACGCCATTCCACGGGAAGCCACCGGCGTCGTGCGCGTGCCCGAGGACAAGCTGAGCTACTTCGAGCAGATGGTTCAGGCCCGCCTGGCCACCGAGAGTGAAGCGCTGGGCGAGGTGGACCCGGGGCTGACCATGGCCACCGAGGTCATCGAAGCCACCGGCACAACCATCGCCCCCGACGACATAGGCCCCTTCGTCGGCATGCTGCTGGAGCTGCCCCCCGGTGTGGTGGCCATGAGCGAGGAGATCGAGGGCCTGGTGGAGACGTCCAACAACCTGGCCGTGGTCAAGGACGTGGATGGCGCCCTGACCGTCAAGACCAGCTCCCGCTCCTCCGTCGCCGAGGAGCTGACCAAGCTGCGAGACTTCATCTGCCGCACCATGGAGAAGGTGGGCTGTGAAGTGGACCGGGACGAGGGCTACCCCGGCTGGGAGCCGGACATGGACAGCAAGTTGCTGGCCCGGGCCAAGCGTGTCTACAGCGAGCAGTTCGGCAAGGACGTCGAGGTCAAGGCGATCCACGCCGGCCTGGAGTGCGGCATCATCGGCGAGCGCATCCCCGGCATGGACACCATCTCCATCGGCCCGACGATCTTCTCCCCCCATTCCCCCGACGAACGCATCGAGATCGCCACTGTGGGCAAGTTCTGGACCTTCTTTGCGGCGCTGATGGCGGATCTGGCCGCGGAGTAGCAAAAAGGGACACTCATAAGAACATAAGAAGCTCCGGAGGAGACTCGCGCCATGACACCACTGTTGTTGATGCTGGCTGCGGTTGCCGCGCCGGACTGCCCGATGGACCAGGTGCTGCGCGCCCTGTCCGGTGAGGGCGACTCTCCCCACGAGCACGTGCTGCAGCCGCCGCCGCAGCTGGACGCCACGCCGTCGTCGGGTGGCGGGACCAAGGACAAGCTGCTCTACGGCAACCCCATGGACCACCGCGTGGACTCGGACAACTTCTCGGTGCAATGGATGAGCGGCGACGGGGACATGGCCACGGGCCAGCTGGCGTCGGACGCCATGGAGGACGCCTGGACCGCGCTGGTGGAGGAGCTGGATTGGCGCCAGCCGGTATCCAGCGAACTCTACCTGCTGTGGGTCATCCTCGACCCGTCCCTCGGTGGTGGCACGGGCCTCACCACGGTCTACCCGTCCGACGACTACGCCCAGGGCTACCCGGTGATCTACCTCAACCCGGACTACTCCTGGGACGAGGCGTTCTTCCGCACCCTGTGTGCCCACGAGTTCGTCCACGCCCTGCAGTACGCGGTGCGCACCTGGACCGACGTGGACGAGGAGGCGTGGTACTGGGAGGCGTCGGCGGAGTGGGGCGCCGAGCTGGCGGTGCCGGAGCTGGATGTCTATGCCGGGTCATCGGCTTACTACGCCGACCATCCCTGGTACCGCTACTCCTCCACCGAGGACTGGCACGAGTACGGCATGTTCGTGCTCAACGCCTATATCGAGGAGTTCGTCACCGGCGAGGGTGGCATGCGCGCTGTCTGGCTCGAATCGGAGGACCGCCCGGGGGACAACTGGCTGAAGATCCTCGAGGCGGCCACCGACACCGAGGCAGAGGATCTGTGGGGCGGCATGGTCAGCGCCCTGTGTGCCGAGGACCTCAGGGAGAGCGGACTCTACGATCCCGTCATGGTGGACGGGCCGGTGGAGGACGGCCTCGAGGGGGAGGTGGCGTTGCTGGGCACCGACTACTTCGAGGCCAGCGAGGATCTCCTCGTCACCGTCGAGGCGGTGGTCGCCGATGAGCGGGTGATGGTTTCGAGTCCGGAAGGGTGGGGTGCCTCCGTCGTCGCCTACGCCGGGGACCTCGTCGGTGTCACCGGCCTGACGATCCCTACTGTCGGCTACAGACTGTCCACCGAATCTTATGTGCCGCCACCCGAGGACGAAGATTCGGCGGACGACGACGATGATGATGACGCCGACGGGTGCTCTTGCAGCGCTGGCGGTGTTGCCCGTCCCATGGCCCTGGTGTGGGCCCTGGTCTTCGGGGTGGGGTGGTTGCACCTGGGGAGGCGTCGCCGAACCAGCCTCCCGGGCTGATCGTGACGGGCTTCGTCGCCCCCTGACCCCCACCTTGCCCGCACTCCTGGTAGGATTTGGCCAGGAGGGAACATGGACGCACGTGGATTCCTGGGGTTGATCGTTACCTTCGTGTTCCTGGTGCCCGGCTCCGGGGTTGCCCGGGAAGGCGGGCCGGACACCTTCGGCTACCGGTTCGTGGACTCCAACGAGGCCTGGGGCCCGGCCTACGCCTACCAGGACGCCGGCGTCAACGGCGTGCTGCACGACACCTTCACCGACCTGTCCAACGAGCTGGTGGATATCGGCTTCTATTTCGACTTCTACGGCGTGGCGTATTCCCAGCTGTATATCCAGTCCAACGGCGCTATCAGCTTCGACGGCGGCCTGCTGGCCGACTCGTCGGGGCCGCTGCCTGTCGAGGTGGCCCCCGAGTTGCTCGTCGCCGCGTTCTGGGACGACCTGGCGCCCGTGCCCAACTACAGCTCGTGGTTCTACACCGAGCTGGTGGGTACGGCCCCCAACCGCCAGTTCATCATCCAGTGGGACGGCATCCCCCACGCCAGCAACGCCAACCTGGCCTTTGGTTTCCAGATCATCTTGGAGGAGTCCACCGACACCATCTTGGTGCAGTACCAGTACGTGTCCGCCCAGGACGCGGACGTGGGGTACGGCGGCGGGGCGTCCACCGGCATCCAGGGGGGAGCGGCCGGGTACCTCCAGTACACCCTGTGGGAGCAGGTCATCGCCGACAACTCGGCCGTACTGTACCGGCTGTGCCAGCCCAGCGATGGGGACGGGGACGGGTACTCGGACTGCGAGGATTGCGACGACACCGATCCCACCATCTACCCCGGCGCCGTCGAGGGCTGCAACGACGGCATCGACAGCAACTGCGACGGGGTCTTCGACGAGATCAACGACCAGGACGGGGACGGTGTCTCCACGTGCAGCGGCGACTGCGACGACACGGATCCGCTGATGGATCCGTTTCAAGCAGAGCTGTGCGATGGCGTCGACAACGACTGCGACGGGCTGGTGGACGAGGACTTCGGCCCGGACGGGGATGGGGACGGGTGGGTCGAGTGTGCGGGGGACTGTGACGACACCGACCCGACGGTCTATCCCGGTGCCCCGAACCTCTGCGATGGTCTGGACAACGACTGTGATGGCGTCGTCAATGGGGCGTCGGATCTAGACGGGGACGGGTACAGCGTCTGCGCGGGCGACTGCGACGACTTGAACGCCGCTATCTACCCCGGCGCCGTGGAGGTGTGCGACCTCCAGGACACCGACTGTGACGGTGTGGTGCCCGCCGATGAGACCACTGACGCCGACGGCGACGGCTGGATGGAGTGCGAGGACTGCGACGACGGGGACGCCACCGTGCACATCGGGGCGCTGGACACCTGCAACGGCGTCGACGACGACTGCGACGGCCTGGTGGACGAGGCCTACGACGAGGACGGCGACGGATACGCCGCCTGCACAGGAGACTGTGACGACACGGACCCCGATACTCATCCGGGCGCTGCCGAACTCTGCGACGGCATCGACAACGACTGCGATGGCACGCCAGCGTCATACGAACAGGACCAGGACGGTGACGGCTTCCTGGAGTGCGACGAGTGCGACGACACCGATCCCACGGTCTGCCCTGGCTGCCCCGAGATCTGCGACGGTCAGTACAACGATTGCCCGGGGGACGGCCAGGACGGCAGCGAACTGGACGACGATGACGGCGACGGCTTCTCCGAGTGCGGCCCCGACATGCTGCCGCACACCGGCGACGAGGACTGCAACGACCACGACGATACCATCTATCCCGGCGCCCCCGAGGCCTGCAACGACGGCATCGACAGCAACTGTGACGGGGTCATGGTCGAGGATGTCGATAACGACGGCGACAGCTATTCCACCTGCGACGGCGACTGCGACGATAACACCGCCGACACCTACCCGGGCGCCGAGGAGCTGTGCGACGGCCGGGACAACGACTGCGACGGTGCCCTGGGCGGCGAGGAGATCGACGACGACGGCGACGGCTACGACGAGTGCGTGGACGGCGACTGCGACGACACCGATGCCGACGCGTACCCGGACGCCCCGGAGGAGCCCTACGACGGCATCGACCAGGACTGCGACGGCGAAGACCTGGTCGACGTAGACGGCGACGGCCACCAGGGCGGCACCAACGGCCACGACTGTGATGACACCCACCCGGCCATCTTCCCCGGCGCACGGGAGTTCTGCGACGACGGCGTCGATAACGACTGTGACGGAGACGTGGACGGCGACGATGCGGACTGCGCGGAGGCCCCGGAAGGTTGTGACTGTTCCCAGGCGGGTGGCGGCCCATCTCCAGGGTCTTTGTGGATGCTCATGGGACTAACTTGCTGGGGTCTTGTAAGACGGTTTTACTTTTCGCGGAATAGGGGCACGCATGATGAAAAAACCTTGTAGATTTGGCCCTTTAGTGGGCCTTGTGGTCGTAATACTTGGCACGAACAGTTGCTATCAAGAGTCAAGCCCCGAAGGGTGGGTCACGCTCGCCGCCTCCCACGACCACACGTGCGCCGTCGCAGATAGCGGCGACATCGACTGCTGGGGCGACAACAGCACGGGCCAGGGCACGACCCCGACCGGCACCTTCGTCCAGGTCAGCTCGGCCCGCGAACACAGCTGCGGCGTCACCACCGAGGCGGGAGTGATCTGCTGGGGCACCCACTTCGAGGGCACACAGACTCTCCAGGCCTTCCCCTACACCGAGGTGGCCGCCGGCGGCGAGGGCACCTGCGCTCTTGTGGACGACGGCAGCCTGGACTGCTGGGCAGCCGGCTTCGGAGCCCACGCCATGGAGCCGCTGGGGCCGTTCAACGACGTCAGCGCCGGCCCCACCCACTACTGCGCCGTCCTGGAGGAGGACGGGTCCATCGAGTGCTGGGGCAGCGACGACCACGGCGAGATGTACCCGCCTGCCGGGGCCTTCACCGCGGTCACCTCCGGGGACCACTTCAACTGTGGACTGCAAGAGGACGGCACGGTCGCTTGCTGGGGCAAGGTCCCCGAGGGTGGGCCCAACGAGGCGCCCACCGGGGACGTGGTGGCGCTGGATGCGGGCAAAGAACACATCTGCGCCGTGCTCACCGACGGCAGCCTGGCCTGCTGGGGGCGGGGATACCTGTCGGACGTGGACCCGCCGGAGGGCGAATTCGTAGACGTCGCGGGGGGGCGCAACCACGCCTGCGCCGCCCGCACGGATGGCGTCGCCGTCTGTTGGGGAGAAACCAAAGAAGGGCAGGCGTCGCCACCATGAGGAAGATCATGCAGATGAGAGATCGCTGGAGTTGGTTCGGCATGCTGGTGGTGATGGGTGCCGCCCTGTGCTGGGGCGGCGTGGCTGCTGCCCAGGAGGAAGAGGGGGAAGGGGAGGAAGGGGAAGAGACCCCGGTTCCCCCGTCGGAAGATCCCCAACCCGCTCCCGAGGGACAGCCCCCGGCAGACGGCGCCAAGCCCGCTCCCGAGGCACAACCCCCGGCGGACGGCGCCCAACCCGCGCCCGAGGCACAACCCCCGGCGGACGGTACCCAGCCCTCCTCTGACCCTTCGGCCGAAGCCCCCGTACCCTTGCGTACCACTTTGCATCCGCTGGAACTGGAGCGGCACTGGCGCCACCACCGGACCGTCTCCATGGTGGGCACCATCGGCGGCGGGGCCGCTGTCGCTGTCGGCGGAGTCCTGGATGCCACGGCCTTCAAGGACGACCCAAGCCCCGTCTCCGGTGGTCTGACCACCGTAGGTATGGCCTTCCTGGCCCCCGGCGGCATGACGCTGGTCTCCGGATTCATCATCGACGCCATGGCCCCCAAGACCGGCCGCTCCGGCGAGGACCTGCACCGCTGGAAAGTGGGCATGTACCGCGCCAGCATGGGCGCCGGCCTGATCCTCGCCGGCGCCATGGTCCAGTTCCAGCCCCTGGAGTCGGCCTGGAACACCCCAACCCAGATCGACGGCTACCACATCGCCGGCGCCGTCTACGCCGTCGCCGGTGCCGTCTTCATGGCCGAGGGCTTCGCCACCGCCGGCAGGGGCCTGTATTACCCCCGCCCCATGTACGGCCTGGCCTTCGTCACCGCCGCCGCCCTCATCATTCCCAAGGCCATCCATGCCGGCCAGATGTTCTCCCCCGCCACCTGGTCCCCCGAGCACGGCATCGAGGACCTGGCCTGGGTGGGCACGGGGTTGACGCTGATGCTGGTGGAAACGGCAGCCACCCACGAGTCGCGCAAGCGCAAGAAAGGGCGGAAGTTCGGGGATGCGTCCGGGGCGCGGGTGATGGGGGTGGTGCCTTGGATGGAGCCGGCTGACAAGGCGGCGAACGGGTTGGTGTTGGTAGGAGTTTTCTAGGGCAACACAACAATCCAACAGAATACGTCTGTACGGTCCAGTTTGGCACCCAGGTGCCATGGTTTTGTATCAGAACTTGTTCGGCGCTCCCCGTCGATACACTACCAGCGCCGATTTCTGTCCATACGTTTTCCACACACTTCCGTATTTCTCTACAAATAGAACCCTATGTGACGATAGCCGAGTCTATTTACTAGAAGAATCCTATTCCTGATTGGGGGCGGGGTGCCAAGAAAGGGCGGTGAAAAATGCACTAGGGGCGTTCTGGGCATTCCTCCTCAAAATAGTAACAACGAACGCAGTGGTCTGTTGGGTATTCGGAACATGTGTCAAACTGGTCTCCACCCGCGTCTAAAAAATCAACACCGTCGTTCCCGCAGACCGTGTCTGCATCCGAACCACCGTTAAGATAATCGACATTATCTCCACCTTCGATCCAGTCTTCACCGCTGTCCCCGTTGATGGTGTCGGTTCCCTCGCCACCATAGATTAAATCGTTGCCAGTACCGCCGTGAATGGTGTCGTCGCCGTCACGACCGCTGATAATGTCGTCGCCGGGGCCACCCCAGATGGTGTCTGCTTCATCACCACCGTTGATGTCGTCTATGCCACCTCCCCCATTAATTACATCCTCACCAGGGCCGCCCGAGATGTCATCTCCTCCATTGCCGCCGTAGATCACATCATTGCCATATCCTCCTTCAAATTCGTTCCGATTGAAGGACCGTGATGGGGCCGAAATATAGTCGTCCCCGGCACCGGCATCGACAACATCAACGCCATGGCCTGGTTCGATCTCGTCACAAGGGTATGTACAACCAGAATAATTGCGGGCGCATCGGCGGAAAGGGGGCGCTGGTAAAGCCGCGTCAGGTTTGACGTAA
>CAZDDH010000170.1:0-18765 GCA_964504165.1 uncultured Rickettsiales bacterium
CCGGAGCACACTGGCGATCATGCTTTATGTGTGACGGTCTGCAACGTTGAGGTCTCCTGTGATGTTCCCACCCTCGTATAGCTGAACCGTCGCCTCAACATCGACGAGGTCAACGCGAGTTCGTGATGCGGCCTTATTCTCTGCGGTCACTTCGAGGTGCACTTCTCGCAATGGAATGTCACACAGCTCCGCCAGGCCGTACCCATCCGTTTCGGCCGCTTCCGTCCGCTGACCGTTTGAGATGAGCTTTGCGGACACGCTGGCGTGAACAACGGCACCCGATACCGGAGTGTCGTTCGTATCGACCACCCGGACCTTGCCACAGGCCTTTTGTTCGAGGGTGATGACAACGCGATCTTCGTCTGCAGTTGGATCGACTTCGAGGCTATTGCTTTCGTATCCATCCGATTCGGCCAAAACCAAGTATTGCTCTGTGGGTATCGTATCCAGGACGAAGACGCCGTCCGCATTCGTTTCGGTCGTGTAGGCCCACCGGCGAAGCCTGGCATGGGCAAATCCTGCCTTGGCCTGCTCGGTGGAGCCATCATGTTTGCTCCTGAAGTAGTGGCCGTACATCGATCGAGTCGGTGCGGCCGACACGTACACACCCTCTACAGGAACGCCTTCGGTGTCCAGAACTTGGCCTGAAATGGAGGAGGCGTCTTCCATGACGATGACTCGGTGCAGGAAATCGCTTTCATCCGTAGCCTCTGCGGATACGGGTCCGTCTTCCTCTCCGCGTCCTTCATGGGCTAGGACGGCTGCCATTCGCTGCGGGCAAGGATTGAGTGTGCCGGTCATGAACTGACCATCCGAATCAGTAACGAGACCGGAATCGACCCAGGTTCTCACGTCAGCGATACTCTCCAGGAACAAAATGGAAGCTCCTTCGACCGGAGAACCATCTTGCCAAGACACATTCCCTCGATTTTTACAGCTCGCGATGAACGTACCCGGCCGAGAGTCGAAGTGGTCTGTTCGAATGAGAGGGATCTTTTGCTTTGGTTGCTGTGAAGACGAAGATTGCGCGCCAGTATCGATATTATTGTCGGGATTCGGCAGGCCAATGAAGATGGTTAATAATATTGCATTCGCGACAATCAAAATTACAATGGCTATCTTGATGTGTTTTATCACAATATTGCTCCTGGGGAGGTAGGCCCATCGGCTCACCGAGATGCCACGCATTGTCCTCGTGGTTGACGCGCGACATCTCGGTGATGGGCCGTATGAACTACAGCATCAGTTCTGTATCGTCCGAGGCAGCCTGTACTCGTTGTAGGTTTACCGAGACAGATTGCTCACCTCACGGAAGAATATCAGTCTCCGAAATACCAATCCCAGCAGTCATCGTGACAGTTCCGTTGGACTTCTTTCACTTCGTTCCTGCACTCGGCTTCGTCCCAATTAATTACGTCGATTGGAATGCACAGCAATCCCCAACCCGCGTCGTTGGCTCTCTCGTTGTGTCCTTGGCTCAGCATCGTCTGATCGAGGCACTCATTGTGTTGTTGCTGCCACGTCTCATCACAGCCAGAGATGCACTCACTATAAGTGGAATCCCACTCGTCGCTATCCGTATCACCCGGACACCAGTATCTCGCGTCCGCGGAGCCATAGGCCTGGGCAAACGGTGCATAGCCCGCCATCGCCAGCAATCCAGCTACAAACATCAACGCCAGAGAGAATTTGGCCGTACTTTTCAACATGACATCCGTCCTTCCGAATAGATTTCCCAAGGCAGTCTCGGGAAAGTGAGTGCCTCACATCAGTGTGGTTTCGCGCACTCCGTGTTTAAATGACCGAAGCGCTCGCCTCATTCAAGCAATCGGCCGTAGGTCTCAGTCAGCCGGTGCCGAACAGGTCGCTGTGATCGGGCCGAACTGACGTTTTGGAGACTACAGCGCTGAGGTAATATTAGGACTTACGCAAGACTTACGGACATTCATTCGATCCGGGAATTCCGTTTTCACTCCAGCTTCTTGAGCGCCACGAACCGCTGCTGCCCGTCCCGCTCCACCGTCAGCGGGATGTAGGACTTCTCCGACTTGTCGATGGCCGCCCGGACGTCGTCGGGGTCCATCACCGGCGCGCCGTCCACGTCGATGAGTACGTCGCCGGCCCGCAGCCCCGCCCGGTGAGCCGGGCCCGCTTGCAAGACCGTCAGCACCAGAACGCCCTTGGCGTCCTGGGCCCGGTTGAGCTTGAGGTTCGTCTCGCTGTCCAGCTCCTCCAGGGCCATGCCGTAGCGGCCCTCGTCCTGGACGGCCTCCTCCTCGATCTCTTCGATGACCACGGCGTTGGCTGCCTCCAGGCCCTCGTTGCGTTCACCGGTCTTGACGGTGATCTCTTGGGGCTCGCCCCCCCGCAGGAACGACACCTGGATGTCCTCCCCGGCCAGGTGGCTGGAGATGCGGTAGACCACGTCTTTGCTGTCGATGACCGTCACGCCGTCCACGGCGGTGATGACGTCCTGGGCCAGAAGTCCGGCCCGTTCGGCCGGTGTATCCGCGAACACCTCCTCGATCAGCGCGCCGCGGTTTTGGGTGATCGCCAGGGCCTGGGCCTTCTCGTAGCTCATATCGGTGAGGGACACGCCGAGCCAGGCGCGGGAGACCGAGCCCTTGTCGATGAGCTGGCTGACCACCCGCACGACCATGTCCGAGGGGATGGCGAAGCCGAAGCCGCCGCCGATGCCGCCCTGCACGATGGTGTTGATGCCCATCACCTGGCCCTGGAGGTCCACCAGCGGGCCGCCGGAGTTGCCGGGGTTGATGGAGGCGTCGGTCTGGATGAAGTTTTGGATCGGCGCGGTGGCGAGGCCGGACTGCTGCATCTGCATCAGCATCTCTTGGGGGTAGATGCCGCCGCGGCCCAGGGCGCTGACGTGGCCCACGGTCACCGAATAGTCCAGCCCCATGGGCATGCCCACCGCCACGGCGAACTGGCCCGGCCGGATGGCCTCGGCCTCGGCGTACCGGACCGCCGGGAGATCCTCGGCCTCGATGCGGAGCACGGCCAGGTCGCTCTCCACGTCGCCGCCCACCTTCTCGGCCTCGTAGGTGGTGCCGTCCTGGAAGACCACGCGGATGGTCACGGCGTCTTCCACCACATGGTTGTTCGTCACGATATAGCCGTCGGCCGAGTGGACCACCCCGGAGCCGCCCTGGGGGATCAGCCGCTCGGTGGTGTCCTCTTCCTCCTCGTCGCCCGAGGGCGGCGGGGCCATCGGATCGAAGAACAGGAACGGGTCCATGAACGGCAGACCCATGCTCTGCATGGCATTTTCCATGGGCACCATCGACTCGATGGACACCACGGACGGGATGGTCGAATCCACGGCGTCGACGATGCTCTGCTCCAGGGCCATCACCCCGCTGGGCGGGGATTTGTGCTCGGGGGCGCCCGCCTGTGCGTGGAGCATTGGGGCCAGCGTGAACGCCGCCGCGGCCGTCAGAAACGTGGCCATGCGGCGGGTCGCGGGGAAGGACATCTTCTACCTCCTGGTTGCTGTCGCAGAATACCTGTGCCAAACAGCTCGTACAGGCAACGTATTCCACTTGGGCATCGGCTACAATCTTGTCAATGAGCATGAAGATACCCGACCGAGGAAAGATCCCCGACATCCTGGCAGCAGAGGCGTTGATGATGCCCGTCGCCGGCAAGCGCAGCGGCATCCTCACTGTGCGGCGAGACCGGCTACGCCACGACGTGTGTTACCTCACCGGCATGCCGATCCAGGTGGCCAGCAACGCCACCCAGGAGACGCTGCCGATGATGATGGCGGCCCAGAAGAAGATCGTCGAGGCGGAGGCCAAGGCGATCCTGGCGGAGGCCAAGGCCTCCCGCGGCGATGCCATCCAGCTGCTGGCCGAGCGCGGCCACATCACCGCCGAACAGGTGGAGGAGAAGCGCCGCTGGCACGCCGCCGTGTTGCTGGTGAAGACCATCGCGTGGACCCGGGGGGATTACTCCTTCCGGTCCCTGTCCAGCCCCCGGCTGCCTGGCCCGACCGTCGAGCTCAATTTCCCTAAGCTGCTCATCAAGGGGCTGCGCCGCGTCGACCAGCGGGACGCCATCCTGGCGCGAGTCTCCGCGCGTACGCACGAGCAGATGGCGTTGGGGTTGTCGGCCGTCTTGGAAGCGAACCGGTTCGCCCTCGAAGACGGGGACAGCGAGTTCATCTTGGGTATCAACGGCACCTTGGCCGTAAGCGATCTGCTGGCCCGGGCCAAGATCCCCGCCGACCGGGCCACCTTGATGTTGTGGCTGATGATGTCCTGCGGCAGCGTCGTACCGGCCGATCCTTCGGAAGCCGGCGCGCCGGCACCGGCGGCCGTCCCGCTGGAGCCGCCACCTCCGGTCGAGGAAACCCCGCCCGAGGAGCCCGAGGAGCTCGAAGAGCCGGCCGCCCGGGAGCCCATCGCGGTGCCCTTCGACGGTCCCGTGTCCAGCGAACCCATCGCGGTGCCCTTCGACGGTCCGGTGCCCAGCGAGCCCATCGCCCCCCCCGCTCCGGAAGTGGAGCCCGAAGCGGAGGAGCTCACCGAGCGGGAGCTGCGCCGCCGCCGCCGTCGCGAGCGGATCAAGGCCCGCAGCGGCGGGGATCTGGGGGCATCGCTGTTTGGCGATCGGGAGGAACCGCCCACACCCAGCGGCTCGACCCTCGGCGTCGGTGTGATCCCGGGGCCGCCGGAAGACGACAGCGACCTCGCCCCGCCCACGCTGAGCCCGACCTCCGGCTCCAGCACGCCGGTGGGGATGGGGCAGATCCCCAAGCCCCCGGACGACGACGACCTGCTCGCGCCACCGACCTTGAGCTCGACCTCCGGATCGAGTCCGCCGGCCGGGCCCAGCCCGCCGCCCGGAGTCGGGCAGATCCCCAAGCCCCCGGATGACGACGACCTGCTCGCGCCGCCCACGTTGACCCGCTCCGGGGAATTCCCCGTGGCGACGCCTGCGGCCACGGCGTCGGTCACACCCGATGCGGCCGCAGCCGTCCAGGCGCCGGCGGCCGAGCTACGGAGCGTGTTGCGTGAGATGACCGCCCAGAATTACTTCGAGATGCTGGGGCTGGACCACAAGGCCAGCGAGGTCGATATCCGCAAGGCCTACCACGCCCTGGCCAAGCGCTACCACCCGGACCGCTTCAACGACCAGCCCACCGAGGTCCGTGACGGCGCCGAGGCGGTCTTCGCCAAGCTCAGCGAGGCCCACCAGACCCTGTCGTCCAAGACCAAGCGCAAGGAGTACATCGACCACAAGATCCACGGCAAGCTCACCGAGGAAGAGAAGGCGATGGAGAAGGTGCGCAAGATCATGGACGCCGAGCAGTCGTTCAAGATCGGCCGCCGGCTGCTCAACGCCGGCCAGATCGTGGAGGCCCGCGAGCACTTCCGCCGCGCCCACGAAGGCTACGAGGACGACGTCGAGTACAAGTGCTACTACGGCTACCTGACCTACAAGCTGCTGTGGCAGCGGGACCCGCTGGAGGCCGCCGACGGGGAGCGGCTCGTCGATTCCGTGCTCAACGAGAACGACAAGCACCCGGTGGCCAACTACCTCAAGGGGATGATCGAGGCGATCCAGGGGCACAACCGCCTGGCCCAGGAGCTGCTCAAGAAGTCGCTGCGGGCCGAGCCGGACAACGACGACGCCCGGCGGGAGCTCAAGCGCATCCAGCGAGTCGAGCTGTCCGGCGGTGCGTCGGCGCAGCGCAAGGGCAAGGGCAAGACGGCGGTCCCCTTCGCCGGATTGTTCGACCGATTCAAGAAGAAGAAATAGGGCGAACTGCCACCCTGCAACTGCGTCGTACTTGACCCCGCCGGGCCACCTACTTATACCGTTGCACATGGCCATCCTTCCCATCATCGAGGCTCCCGATCCGATCCTGTCCGAGCGGGCCGCCGAGGTGGGTGAGGTGACCGACGAGATACGGCAGCTGATCCGGGACATGGCGGACACCATGTACGCCGCTCCCGGCGTCGGGCTGGCCGCCCCCCAGGTCAACCGCGGCATCCGCGTCATCGTCGCCGACCTGGACCTGTCCGACCCCGAGCCGTCCTACGACGGCGAGGAGTACGACGACGAGGACGGGGAGGACGGGGAAGCGGTCGAGGAGACGCGGGAGCTGTACGCCATCATCAACCCCGAGATCATCGAGTCGGAGGGCAGCTGCTCCTTCGAGGAGGGGTGCCTCTCGCTGCCCGAGTTCACCATCGACGTCAAGCGGGCCGAGCGCCTGGTCGTGCGGGGCCTGGACCGGGATGGCGAGCCGCTGGAGATGGAGGCCTGGGGATTCCCCGCGGTGGTGCTCCAGCACGAGATCGACCACCTGGACGGCATCACCCTGCTCAACAAGGCCGGCCTCCTGTCGCGCAAGCTGTTCCTCAAGAAGCAAAAGAAGAAGCGGGCGAATGAAGCCGCTGCCGACTGAGCCCTTACCGGCCACCCCCCTGCGGGTCATCTTCATGGGATCGCCGGACCTGGCGCTGCCGTGCGTCCAGCGGCTGCACGACGGCCCCGAGGACCTCATCGCCGTGTTCTCCCAGCCGGACAAGCGGGTGGGCCGTGGGCGCAAGACCGCCCCGCCGCCGGTGGCGCGCTGGGCCACCGAGCACGGTGTGCCGCTGTACCAGCCCGCGTCGCTGAAGAGGCCCCGCGCCCTGGACACCATCGACCCGCTGGAGCCGGACCTGGTGGTGGTGGTGGCCTACGGCAAGATCCTGCCGCCGCTGTTTTTGCGCCGGCCCCGCTACGGCTGCCTCAACGTGCACCTGAGCCTGTTGCCCGCATACCGGGGCGCCGGCCCCATCCAGTGGGCCGTGCTGGACGGCCGGCAGACCACCGGCGTCACCACCATGCTCATGGACGACGGCCTGGATACGGGGCCGATCCTGCTCCAGCGGGAGGATGCCATCCGGCCCGAGGACACGGCGGGCTCGTTGGCGGACCGGCTGGCGGAGCTGGGGGCGGATCTGCTGGAACAGACGCTGCGGGAGCTGCGGGCCGGCACGCTAGCGGCTACACCCCAGCCGGAGCAGGGCGCTAGCTACGCCCCGCAACTGACCAAGCAGCTGGGCCAGATCGACTGGACCCGTTCCGCCGAGGAGATCGAGCGGCTGGTGCGCGGCACCCACCCCTGGCCCGGCGCCTACACCTTCCGCCAGGGCAAGCGGGTGAAGATCCTGCGCTGTTATCTGGTGGACAATCCCGCCACCGATCCCCGCCCCGGCGAGCTGGTCGCCGCTGACCGGACGGGCATCACCGTGGCCTGTGGAAGCGGGTTCCTGTCCCTGGCCGATGTGCAGCCAGAGGGCAAGCGGCCCATGGATATCTGTGCCTTTTGCAACGGCTCGCGCGTGCAGCAAGGCGAGGTCTGGGGAGACCGAACATGAGTGGACGCAAGCACCTGATCGCCCCGTCGCTGTTGTCGTGTGATTTTGCCAACCTGGAGGCCGAGGTAACCAAAGTAGAAGCCGCCGGCGCCGACTGGATCCACTTCGACGTCATGGACGGCCGCTTCGTGCCCAACATCACCATCGGCCCGCTGGTGGCCAAGGCCGTGGCCAAGCACGCCAAGCAGCCGTTGGACGTGCACCTCATGATCGAGGAGCCCGAGCGCCACATCGCCGCCTTCGCCGAGGCCGGCGCCGACTACATCGCCGTGCACGCCGAGGCCTGCCCCCACCTGCACAACACCGTGCGCATGATGAAGACCGACGAGCCCTTCGTCTCCAGGGGCGTCAAGGCCGGCGTGGCCCTCAACCCCCACACCCCCATCTCCGTGCTGGATTTCGTCCTCGAGCAGCTGGACCTGATCGTCATCATGACCGTCAACCCCGGCTGGGGCGCCCAGCCCTACATCCCCGGCACCCTGCGCAAGATCGACCAGCTCCGCGAGCGCTTCGAGCGCCTCGGCCTCACCGATCCGCCCCTCATCGAGGTCGACGGTGGCGTCAAGGCCACGAACGCCGACGAGTTCGCCGGCGCCGACGTCCTGGTCTCCGGATCCGGCGTCTTCGGCTGGCCCGGCGGCGACTACGCCGAGGCCATCCGCCTCACCCGTGCCAAGGCGGACGAGGGCTGAGACCCACGTTTTCCGCCGTTCGCCATTGACGCAACCCCACACGGGTGCTATTTCCCTGCCCCGGTTCGGGGCGTGGCGCAGCCTGGTAGCGCGCTTGCTTCGGGAGCAAGAAGTCGGAGGTTCAAATCCTCTCGCCCCGACCACAACGGATTAATCTCGGCATTTCCACCGCCGTCGCCTCCTTTGCCGCCATCACACGCCGCCAATTCCGCAAGAATATCAAAGGGTTTGCGGAAGGTGGGTGTGATGACTCCGCGCTTGAGCGTGCAGTTCGAAAGGACGATATCCAGCAGTTCCCGCTGTTCGTGAGGGTTTCGCTGAATGAACAGTGAATACGCGGAGTTGGCGAGTTCGAAAACCTGGAACGCCATGTCCATCGTTTTTCCGTTGATCGTGGCCAGCCGATCGAGTTCGCCCTGGATCTCGACCCGCTGCCGGTCCCACTCCGCACGCTTGCGGTTGAAAAATTCGTCATCGATGCGCCCCTCCAACTTGTCTTCGTAGGCACCGTCGATGAGATTGCCGATCCGGTCGTACCGGGATCGGGCATCCGCCATCCTCTCCTGGGTCTCTGCCTGGATGTCCTTGAACGACTCCTTCAGCGTCGGTACCACCTTGTCCACCAGCCGTTGCGTCATCTTCAGGCGCTTGACCACTTCAGCGAACTGCTCGATGAGCTTCTCCTGGCGAACGAAGGGCTCCTTGGTGCACCGCGGCGCGCAGCGGTAGTAGATGTACTTGCCCTTGTGGATCTCACCCGTGATCGCCGCGCCACAGTGCCCGCAAGTGAGCAGACCGCGGAACGGGAAATCATGATCCGAGGCCCGCGTGTAGGGGTGGCCGTCCAGCCGGGCCTGCACGCGGTCGTACAGCTTTCGGCTGACCAGCTTTGGGTCCACGCTCCGGTACAGAACGCCTGACCAGTAGAATTCCCCCGCGTAGATGGGGTTTCTGATGATCTGGTGGATCGTGTTTGGCCGCAGGATGGCTCCTCGCTTGCCTCGGAGCCCGGCCTGGCTCGCGTACTCTGCCAGGCGATTGACCGAGTAGTCGCCCGTGTCGTAAAGCTCGAACAGCTTGCGGATGACGGGCGACCGCTCTGGATCCTCGACGATGTAGCTCTTGCCCCCCTCCCGTCGATTCAGATAGCCCAACGGGGCTGAACTGGGCCAGTGGCCTTCCTCGGCTTTGTGCCGCATCCCCTTCTGGACCTCCTCCGATAGGTTGTCTACGTAGTTCTTGGCCACCAGCACCTTGATCCCGTGGACGAACTTCTCGGATGACTTCGAACCATCGGAGATCACGGCCCCTTCCTTGACCAAGTGGATCTCCAGGTTCGCCATCTCATCGAGCGTCACCCAGTCCTTGAGGTTGCGGTAGATGCGGTCTGTCTTTTCCACCAGGACCACCGGGGGGCGCGGTGCCTTCCGCTTGAGGTGGGCGACCATTTTGCCGAACTCCAACCGGCCGGTCTGCTTGGCGGTTTCGACGTCCACGAATTCCTGGACGATGGCGAACCCGTTGCGGCTGGCGTACTCCTGGAGCAGCTTCCGCTGCGCCGGAATAGAGAACCCCTCGCGCTCCTGCTCCCGGGATGACACCCGGGCGTAGAGGACCGCTGATCGAGGTAGTCCGCTACCTGTCGATTGCTTGCTTGTCTTGCGTGCCCGACCGCGAACGCTGCGGCGGCTTGTTTTCCTGGCCACGTCCGTCTCCTCTGCCCTTTGCGCTGCGCCCCATCAGGATGACATAACATCGTTGATTAGGCTCGACTGTTTGGTGGCCCAGAGCACCGTGCGGGGTGGAATCGAAACCCCTCCGTGTGCGGCGAGGGTTGGTGTATCCTCCGGTTTTTGGAAGACCCGACTACGGCGCCGATGGAGATGGGTTTCTCTGGCCTTCCTGATTTGTCCCGAACCGCTAGCCGATAGGTGCCGCTGACCCAACGCTCCCTTTCTACGATCTGGGGGGTGCCTATGAGCACGCTGAACCTCAGGCGCTTTGCACGCGCCGGAACGCTGAAGAAGATCAAGTTCGACAACCTATTGGACCTCCTTCGTGATCATGCCGCCTACTTCGGCGGTCGCGGCGTGACGCTAGACGACGATGAGGCAGAGTTCGAGTATGACGACCTCGTACGGGTGCTGATGACGCCCGACGACGAGTTCCCCGGTAGCCTGGCTGACGTGCTCCACCATATCAATGAGATGGCCACCGAAGATGGCATGGACACGCTGCTGGAGGAAGCCGAGCGTCGGGGCATTGATTTGGCTGTTGGAGACGAACCCACGCCAGCTGACGTGGCCCTCCAGATGTGGCTCATCGACCCGGATCTCGTCGAACGGAAGAACGCCGAGCAGTACCTCGTTCGTCCGCGCTCCTTCGAGGGGTTCCTGGGACAGGCGAGGTCGCTACCCATCTCGTTCAAGGAGCCGTCTGAGGCCGCGCTGATGGCGCTGGAAGCCTCGATGGACGACTGGTTTTCTCGGAAGAAGCGGGGGCGTCACAGCAAGGTCTTCATCTTCCACAAGGAAGGGCTGGTCTGGTTCCTGGTCCGGCATGGGGAACCGATGCAGCGCCAGGGGAGCATCGAGGAGGGGGAATCAGCCAGCGTCTTCTACCGTCCGGAGAAGTACGACGTCCTCATCTACGATCCAGATCTCGACGAACTGCGCATGAACGCGGTCACGAAGGGTGAGAAGCAGCTCTACCGGACGGAATTCGGCCGCCACCTGTTCGGTGGTGTCGGATACTTCCCCGACGACGGGAAGGGGAAGTACACGCTGGAGCCCCTTCGAGACGTCGGCGAGAATTCCACCGCATGTGGCGATATCGATGGCATGGACTGGGTGCAACTCAGAGAGGTCCATTTCTGGTGGGGTGGCTCGCACAAGGAGATCGAAATCATCAAGGCACAGGACCTCTACGCGGCCCTTCGTGACCGCGACAGGGAGCTTCCAGCCGCACCACGCATCATCAGTGGGAAGTTCCTGGTCAAGTTCGTCAACGGCAAGAACCCTCGCACGGTGACGATCCGCCCGCCGAACATCACGCAATACACGCGGGACGAGGACAGCGCCGTTCTGGATGAGTGGTTCAAGGCCCGGGGATTCATCTTGGAGCGCGACGAGGATGACGACGACGAGCCTTGAGCAGCTATTTTCCGTGATGGACACGCTGCCCGGTCACCGCGCCGTGGCATCGGAGTGGCGGTCGCATTTAGGTGACGCGACGGACGACCTCACTCCTTTTCTCCGGCCGACCAACGAGATGGCGGAAGCCTGGGAGTGCGAGAGCCCCGGTGGTGATGGGTGCCCCTGCCGCGTGGTCACTCACGCACCTGACGACATCGTTGCCGTCTGCCAGGATTCACCCAGGCGCAGGGACCCCGTACCGCTGAAGCGTACGGATCTAGTCGTCCATCGGCTTGATCTCGATCTGTTCGCCAGGTCGCTCGCCAGGGGGCTGGGGCTGGCATGTAATCACGTCGAACCGTTCCCCTCCGCGGAGGGGTCCCGTTGGCTGGCCGGGAACGCGGGAGCCTATCGTCTGGGGGATCGGGTGTTCGGATCGGAGTCCATCGGCTTCTACCTCTCCCTGACCGATTCCCCCAGCACCCTGGCGCAGTTGTTGCCCAAGGTCCGGCGGCGTGACGGGGCAAATGTCGCGGTGGTCCTCGTTCCACACGAAGGCAGAGCGCGACTCCACGTTCACGAGGTGTTGGATGGCAGCGAGATCGCGCTGCTGGGACTGGACCGTACAGCATCGGTCGGTAGCGGCGGACGCGTAGCCGTTGACCTCGCCGACTTCATTCTGGAAAAGAAGTTCCCGGACGCGGACCCGGGCGATCTTCTGTGGCCGAGATACCACCTGGTGATGGATCCCGCTCGGGACAAGTACTTCTATGCAGGCAAGCGGATCGAGTTCGCTGCGCGGGCCGAGATTCCGAAGCACCTGCTCTTGGCGCTGGCTCAAGAGCCTGAGCAGCGCGTGTCTCGGCACAACCTGTGTGCGGCCGCGTGGCCAGACGAGTACGGCACGGCGAAAACCGTGGAGGTGGACTGGAATCGTCGCGTCCGGGGAAATAAAGCGACGCTGAGCGAGGCGCTCAGCCGCGCGGCCGAGGGCGTGACCGGCGTCCCCCGAGATCCCATTGCACCGGTGTCCAGCGGTTCCGAGCACGATGGCGGGTACAGGTTGCAAGTTCTACCGTCGCGGATCGCCTGGTGGTCGCGGCCTGATTCCATGTAGCTGTTTCGATTTCCAGCCGTCCAGCGTACGCCTAGCCGACAGCCAGCCGACAGCCAGTCGACAGCCAGCCGATGGCGCAACGGGAGACCGCTCGACGGCGGTACTTCCCCCCAGGTAGGCGTTCAACGAGCACTCCGATGGTACGACGGGCGGTCGTCTCGGACGTGGTTCCTCGAATATGAGTCAGCGACGCCATTCCCCCCAGCCGTTTTGCGCCAACTCAGCCGACAGCCAGCGGACTGACCCTCTCCCGTATCGCAGCTAAACCTCTAGCGACGGACAGCGGACGACGGGGCACCCAGCCGGGTGAACCGGGCGCCGCACGGAGAGGAGAAACCGTGAGCCGCCTGCATCGAGGGAGCAAGGAACGCGTGAATCCGATCGATGCGCTCGATCAGGTCACCGCCGCCTTCCAGCCCTTCTATGCGGACCGGCTCACGAAGGAAGACGCCTCGGAGATCAAGACCAATCTCGCCAGGTACTTCGATCTCCTGGCGAGATGGCGGCGTGAAACCCAGTCGGCGGAAGCCGGCGACACGGCCTCGATGGCCGCCTTCCCTAAAGACACCACGAATTCAGCACTCCGCTCGGAGCCCGCGCCGGCCGGGGACGCACCTAATCACCATGCCTGCAACGACCCGGAGGAAGCCCATGCCTGATGTCTCACGTATCAACAGCGAGTTCGAGGGTCAGACCCTCACCACCCTCATCTACGAAGGCCGTCCGTGCTGGATCGCACGGGAGATCGGCCGGGTCCTCGGGTACAGCCGCGGCGGGCGCCGCCTGCCCGCCAAGATCGCCGGCTGGTGGAGCGACAACTTCATCGAGGGCTACCACTACACCGTGCTCCGCGGCGAAGAGCTGGAGGACTTCAAGGCCTCCATGCTGGTAGGCGACACGGGCACGAAGCCGTCGAAGAACCTCCGCGTCCTGATGCTGCTGTTCGAGCCGGGGTTGCGCCTGGTGTGCGACTGGACCAGCAAGCCGGGCGGCATTCGGCTCCGGCGCTTCCTCCTCGACGAGGTGCTGCCCGCACTCAACCGCGACCTGCGGAACCGTGCGGAAAGTGCGGAACCCGGTGTGGAACCTGCGGAGGATGTGGAACCCGATGTGGAGAGTGTGGAACCTGCGGAAGACGAGGAAGATCCGTCCCAGACCACGCCGCGCCAGATCAACCTCCACATCCAGCCGCGGCCGGTGCGGATCCTCGACGTGCAAATGATGCGCGAGCAGCGGCTGATGGCGCAGCACGACCTGCGGAAGCGGATGTTCCAGGCCGCGTCCATCCGGACCACCGTGCACACCCTGGCCCAGCTGGGCGCGCTCACCGACAACCAGGTGCAGTCCTACGAGGTGTTCGCCACGACGATCGCCCTCGAGCTCGACAGGGACACGCTGCCAGCCCAGCGGCCGATTCTCGGGTGGTCCCCGCCACGGCGCGTGGATTTCATCCAGTTCAGGAAGTGGCTGCGCGATGTGATCCAGCGCGCCCGCGCCGACAGGCCGACCCCCGATCGCCGCGTTCCCGACAGCGCCCTCGGCGAGAGCGATTCACAGAGCGAACCGGCCGACACCGAGTAACGACCGCGCCACGCGCAGCCGCAGGAGCAGCCATGCTCGACGAACAGCACCCCAGGGGCGAGTCTGCCCGCCGTCAATCGCCCAACCCGACCGGCGTTCCCACGCGGACCGAGCCATGGGAGGACGCACCCTGGACGCCGCGGACGTGGCAGGCCGCGGCGCTACCGCCCGTCCTCGACACCATCGAGGCCGGCAAGCGGGCCATCGTCTCGGCGGTGATGGGATCGGGCAAGAGCATCCTGATCACCGAGGTCGCCCACCAGCACCTCGGCCGCGATGCGATCGTGGTCACCACGCCAACCCAGGCGCTGGTGGACCAGCTTGCCGGGACGCTGAGCCAGCGCCTCGGCACGGATCGCGTCGGGCGGTACTTCTCCCGTGCCAAGGACGCGGACAAGCCGGTCGTCGTGGCCTGTAACGCGTCGGCTCCCGCGGTCGCCGAGGCACTGGCCGAGCAGGGTCGCCGGGTCGGCCTGTGGATCGCCGATGAGGTCCACCGCACCGAGACGGCCCAGATGCTCCAGGCCGCGCGGGCGTTGCAGCCAGCTGCCCAGCTGGGCTTCACCGCCACGCCGTTTCGTTCCCAGGACCACGAGCGCCTGCGGATGTGGGACGAGGTGGCCTTCCGCTACTCCCTCGCCGATGCCCTGCGCGACGAGGTCCTCGTCCGCTGGACGGTCATTCCATGGGACGGCGAGGGCGACGACGACCTGGACTCCGTGTGCCTGCAAATGATCCGCCTGCACGGCGACGGTCCAGGCATGGTCAACGCCGCCGACATCGGCGACGCCGAGGGATTCGCCGAGCTACTCCGGAACCACGGCATCGACGCCGACACGGTCCACTCCCGCCGCTCCCCCGACGACAACGCCGCGGCCATCGCCGCCCTCGAGGCCGGCGATCTTTCGTGCATCGTCCACGTCAACATGCTCGCCGAGGGCGTGGACCTGCCCTGGCTTCGTTGGCTGTGTCTGCGCCGCCCGGTCTCCGCGCGTGTGCGCTTCATTCAAGAGGTAGGGCGCGTGTTGCGCGCTTCACCGGGCAAGGACCGGGCCATCCTGATGGACCCCCACGACCTGTTCGGGGCGTTCGGCTGGAACCTGGCCGAGGCGCTGGGCGAGTGGGAGGACAAGCCTCACGGCGAGCCGCGGGGGCCCTACGCGCAGCGCGAACCTTCAACCATGCGCTCGCCCACGGCCACCGACGAGTGGACCGCGTACTGCCGGCGCCTGTTGCTGCCCTTGCAGGCCGCAGGCTGGGCGTCGACCCGGTCCATCGCGTCGTGCGTCTGGCGCCGGGAGCTGCCCACCGACAAGCAGATGCGCTACCTGCAGGTGTGCCGCGGTTGGCGGCCGTGGGCCTGGCTGCCTGGCGACCACGCCCAGCTGGTGGCCAACCTGCTGTCCCACCCTGGCCAGCTCACACGGGGCGCCGTGTCCGACCTGATCACCGTGAGCAAGGCGCTGTCCCAGCACCGGGCCTACCCTGTCGACGCGGACGTGGTGGACTTGCCAGGGCAGCAGGTCACCACCGGGCTGACCCGCGGCCGCGCCGCCGGAAACGGCGACCCCCGCTGGTACGTCGCCGGCGTCTGGCTCAAGGACCAGCCCGAGATCGCAGTGGTTGTATTCCACGGCGGCCGCGTCGCCGGGACCTGGACCATGCCGCGTCACCGCGCCGACGACTGGACGGCGCTACAGGTCACCGCGATCCGAGCGGGGCTACATCTCGCCAGCCAGCAAGGCTCTGAACCGCATGTCCTCGTCACCAGCTCGACCCTGGCCGCGGCCGTGGCCAACCGCGAGGCCAGCCCGCGCAAACGGCCGATCCTCGACGCGATGCGCCAGCTGGACGCCCGGTTCCGCAGGCTGGACTACCGCGTCGAGGTCATCGAGTCCGGCGACAACCCCGCATCGCAATATGCCTTCCGCACGCTACGGCGCCGGCCTGAAGCCACGCCGCCGGAGGCGATGTGACCCTCGTCGCGCCCGAGGCGCTGACGGAGACCGAGGGGACGCTGGCGTTCGCGCTGCTCTACGCCGGGCTCGGGTGGAGGGTCTTCCCGTTGCACTCCATGCGGGACAGCGCCTGCTCTTGTGGCAACGACTCCTGCTCCAGCCCTGGCAAGCACCCCCGGACGAAACGGGGTTGCAAGGACGCGAGCGCGGATGAACGTCAGATCCGTACCTGGTGGAAACGCTGGCCCGACGCCAACGTCGCCGTCGCCACCGGACAGGGCAGCGACCTGGTCGTGATCGACGTCGACCCGCGGCACGGCGGCGACGACTCCTGGGAGACGCTCAAGCACGAACTCGACGTACCCGCCACCTGGGAGGTCCGGACTGGGGGTGGTGGCGTCCACGCCTACTTCCACTACCCATCGGAACAGAAGATCAGCATCGGCGCCAGCGTGCTCGGCCCCGGCATCGACCACCGCGGCAACGGCGGCTACGTCGTCGCGCCACCCTCGAACCACGCCTCCGGCAACCCCTACTTCTGGGATGTGACCGAGGGGGAGCCGCTGGCCGAGCTCCCCAAGGACCTGACCAAGCGGTTGACCCCTGCGGAGAAGCCAACCGAGAGCGCCGGGAACGCCGAGAACAAGCCGGCGACCCCAGGTGCAGGGCCTCCGTGGTGGGCCGTGTTGCGGCGCGTGGGGCTCGAACCAGACGAGATCGCCACCATCGGAGAACGACTGGAAGATCCGCATGCGTCCCGCGCCGCTTCCCTGTACGAGCCCGGCGACCGACGATTGCCCACAACCCTCCCCGACGGCCGTCGACACGAACTGTGCGTCAAGCTCGCCGGTCTGCTCCGGCGCGCAGGCGTCGCCGACAACGCCATCGAGGCGACCCTGGAGTTGGTCGCCGACCAGCGGATGACGCCGCCGTGGGAGGACAAGGAGCGACAAGACGAGATCCGCCACATCCTGAACTCCACGAGCCGATGGGCACGAGAGCGCGTGCGCTGGCCCAGGCCCAGCACCCGGGGGATCGCTGGCGTCCTGACCGGCGACGACGCCAACCTCGCCGATCTGCTCCAAGACGAGCACGTCGAGCAGGCCCTGCGCCGCGTCGGCCGCGACGGCTGGGACATGCTCCAGCTTCGCCTGGCCGACGCCGGGCTCAAGCGCGACGCCGTGGCCGCCGTCCGCTCCGTCGTCATCCCCCGACGCGGCTTCAAGCCCGGTGACCGGGACCGCGATCACCGTCCCTGGATTTACGCCCAGGAAGGTGACCTGACCGTGATCACTCCCAAGGCGTGGGGCGCCGTGCAGGCCGGCAACGACCCGCCCAGGCTGTTCCTGTGTGATGGGTCACCGGTCCGGCTCACCTTCGACGACGACGACACGCCGCAGCTCCAAGAACTCACCTCGTCGCGGATGCGTCACGAGCTCGCCCGCGCCGCCCACTTCTACGTCTACGTCAACGACCGCGCGATGGAGGTGCTGCCACCGCGCTCCCTCGTCGACGACGCGCTAGCCGTCGAGGAGCCTCCCATCCCACCGCTGCGCCGCATCGTCGAGGTGCCGGTGTTCGCACCGGACGGCACGTTGCAGACCCGGCCCGGCTATCACCCCGCGGGACGGACCTTCTACGCGCCACGCGAGGGCTTCAAGCTTCCCGTCGTGCCGGAGCGCCCCGGCCCCCGCGAGATCGGACGTGCCAAGCAGTGGATCGCCGAGATCCTGGCCGACTTCCCGTTCGTGTCCGACTCGGACAAGGCCCACGCGGTAGCGCTGTTCGTGCTGCCCTACGTCCGCGACCTCATCGGCGCCGACCCGACTCCCGGCCACCTCATCGAGGCGCCCACCCCGGGCTCAGGCAAGAGCCTGCTCGCCGACGTAGCGACCTACCCCTTCGCCGGTCGGGCCGTCAGCACGGTCACAGAAGCCCGGGACGACGACGAATGGCGCAAGCGCCTCACCGCCCAGCTCAAGGAGCGCCGCGCCGTCATCGTGCTGGACAACCTCGTGCGCCCCCTGGACTCCGGCGCACTCGCGTCCGCCCTCACTACCGCCGTCTGGGAGGATCGCATCCTCGGCAAGAACGAGACCATCCGAGTCCCCGTGCGTTGCGTGTGGATCGCCACAGGCAACAACGTCACCCTTAGCACCGAGCTGGCCCGACGCTTCATCCGGATCCGCATCGATCCGCGTATGGACCGCCCGTTCCAGCGAGAGGGCTTCCGCCACAATCCGCTACGCACCTGGGTTCACCACCACCGAGCCGAGCTCGTCTGGGCCGCCCTGGTGCTCGCCCAGGCCTGGCTCTCCGCCGGCTCGCCTAAGGCCGTCAGCAAGCCGCTGGGAGGCTACGAGCGCTGGTCCCACGTCCTCGCCGGCATCCTCGAGCACGCCGGCATCCATGGCTTCCTGGCCAACGCCAACGAGCTGTACGAGGTCGCCGATCACGAGGGCGCCCTGTGGCGGACCTTTGTCGCCGCCTGGTGGGAGAAGCACAGCAGCCAAGAAGTCACTTCCAAAGAGCTGTTCGAGATCGCCGAGGGCATCGACGGCCTCGTCTCAACCCGCGGCAACGACAAATCTCAGCGCACCTCCTTCGGCAAGAAGCTCGGCAAGCAGCATGACCGCGTCTTTGGCGACTTCCAGGTCGTCTCCACCGGTACGAGGAAGCGGGCCAAGGTGTGGCGACTCATCAACGTAGCCCTGGCGAACATAGAAAGGGTGAACGTTACGGAATTATCCACAGAACGTTCCCCCCAACGTTCACCCGACCCCGCGCAAACGCCCACGGGACAAGGCTTTGCGGGGGGTGAACGTTTGGAACCCGACGTTCACCCACGTTCACCCGCCGAGGGTGGCTCCACCGCTGTGGGCCATG